>NZ_ANPE02000066.1 GCF_000328305.2 Arthrobacter crystallopoietes BAB-32
CCGGCTCAGGCCCCGCAGCAGCCGCAGGCCCCGGCCTCGCAGCAGTCGGCGCCTAGCCAGCAACCTGCGCCTGCCCAGCAGCCGGCCCGTTCCGGCGCCGCTGGTTCCATCGAAATGTTCCGCCGCGCCTGGCCGGAAATCATGGAGACGCTGAAGTCGGAGAAGAAGTTCCTCTGGATGACCGTCGAGCCGAACGCCTCGCTGGCCGGCTTCGACGGCAGGACTTTGACCGTCGCGTTCTCGAACACGGGTGCCATGACCGCGTTCTCGAGCAAGCAGGAGAATGCCGGCCTGCTGCGGCAATGCATCTTCAAGGTGCTCGGAATTGATTGCCAAATCGACGTCACCGCCGGAGGATCCGGGGCGGCGGGTGAGTCGGGCCCAAAAGCACCTACTAGCCGGCCGCAGCCGGCAGACGGTCCGCTCCACCAGTCTGCCCCCGCGCCCGTAGGAGTCCCGGCGCCGGTCAACACACCTGCCCCTGCGCCCGTGCCGGCGAGTGCGTCCAACACGGCACCCGGCGCCCCCTTCGGCGCTGCTCAGCCGGGCCGCGCTGCCACCACGGCACCCAGCGCTGCTTCCGGCACCAGCGGTCCGGCATCGGGCCACTCAGCTGAAAGCACAACGTCTGCAAGCAGCGCGCCCTCTGCGAGCAGTGCCTACTCGCCCTCCACCGCACCGTCTGCAGTCAGCGCGCCCTCGACGGGCAGCGCTACGTCGTCCTTCAGCGCGCCTTCCGCGACCAGCGCTCGCTCCGCGAACAGCGCGACGTCGTCCTTCAGCGCGCCCTCGGCCAACAGTGCGGATTCCGCTGCCGGGCCCGAGCCGGTAGTCCGGCAGTCTTCGCCGGCACCTGAGCGTCCTGTCAATGTGCCGCCGCCGATGCCGGGCGAGCGTCCAGTTTTCGCCCATTTGGCCAACCGGCAGCCTCCCGCCGCGCAGAACGGCCAACAGTCCGCACCCGGCAACCTTGCCCAATCGGCCCCGGAGAACGAGGGCCGGATCTGGGAACCGCCGCAGCCCGCCGCGCCCGCGGAAAACGAAGGCCGGGTTTGGGAGCCGCCGAAGCCTGCTCCGGCTGCTGAGCCGGCTCCGGCATCCAAGGCGGCTCCGGCTTCCAGACCGGCCACCGAATCGGTGCCGCAGTCCCCGTATGACGACATTCCGTACTCGGATGAGGAGCCTCCGGCAGAAGAGTGGGAAGCCCCCGTGGACGACCGGGGCTACGGCTTCGGCCGGCAGGGGACTCCCCCGGCCCCCGCACGGGCCGCCGTTCCCGCAGCTACAGATTCGCCGTCGTCGTCCCCCAACGGGAACGCACGGCCGGCAGCCGCACCCGCGCCTGCTGACCCGACCCCTGCCGCACCCGCCCCCGCCCCGCCGATCCAGCCCGAACCGGGCAAGCCGATGAGCCGGTACCAGATGCTCCTGGCGCAGGCCCGGGCGGCCGAGGCGAGGCAACGTCCGGCCGAGCCGGCCAGCACCAGTGCGGCCAGTGACCTAAACTTGAGCTACGTCGAGGACATCCCCAGCGAGGACGACGAAGCCATCGAGGATTCGGGGCTGGTGGGCCGCGCCGCCATCGAGCGGATACTGGGCGGCAGGCTGGTGGAAGAACGGAGCCTCGACGGTTCCTAAAGCAGGTCAGGAGATTGAGGTCCAGTGTACGAAGGCGCCGTCCAGGAGCTAATCGACGAGCTCGGCCGGCTGCCCGGCATCGGGCCGAAGTCGGCGCAGCGCATCGCCTTCCACATTCTGGAGGCTGATCCGGAGGACATGAAGCGGCTCTCCGGGGCGATCACCAACGTCAAGGAGCGCGTGAAGTTCTGCACGATCTGCGGCAACGTCTCGGAGCAGGAGACCTGCAACATCTGCCGCGACCCGCGCCGCGACCCGTCGGCGATCTGCGTCGTGGAGGAGTCAAAGGACGTCCTGGCCATCGAGCGGACGCGCTCCTTCAAGGGCCGCTACCACGTGCTCGGCGGCGCGATTAACCCGATCGGCGGGGTCGGCCCGGAGCAGCTGCGCATCCGCGAACTGCTCAACCGGCTCTCCGACGGGCAGATCCAGGAAATCATCATCGCCACCGACCCCAATCTGGAGGGCGAGGCCACGGCGACCTACCTGGCGCGGATGCTCAAGACCATTGGCATCACCGTCACCCGGCTGGCCTCGGGCCTGCCGGTCGGCGGCGACCTCGAGTACGCCGATGAAGTGACGCTGGGCCGCGCATTCGAAGGCCGCCGCAGCCTCACCTGAACATGGCGGCGGACAGCTCCGGCACATAAGCCGGCTGTTCTCCTGCACTCTGCCTGGGCCGCAGCGCCTTACTGGCCGATCGGGCCGAGGGAGTATCCGTCCGCGGGCTTGGCCTCCTCCGCGACAGTGTCCACCTCGACGCCGCGCTCGGCCAGCTTGCCGGTGAGCCGGTCGACGGCGGCGGCGAGTTGCTCGCGGATGGCGTCGGCGGCCGCGTCCCCGTCGCCTGCCTTCAGCGCGTCAACGATGGCGTGGTACGTGGGCGTGACGTCGCGCCGGACGACGTAGCCTTCCTTGCTGCTGTAGCTGGCGAGCCGGGTTTCGATGACGAGCGTGGACATGTACTGCGTCAGGTGGGCGTTGCCTGCGGCCTGCACGAGCGCCAGGTGGAAGTCCAGGTCGGCGTCGCCGATGGCGCGGGCGTCGTCCCCTTCCGCGGCTTCCTTCAGCCGGGCCAGGGCCTTTTCGACGGCGGCGATTGCGTCGTCGTCGTTCCTGTCAATGATCATCCGGGCCGCATGGCTTTCGACGGCGATGCGCGCTTCGAACAGGTCGTCCAGTCTGTCTTCATCCACGTAGGCAACGCGCAGGCCCTGGCCCGGGTGGGCGGTGAGCAGCCCTTCCTGGACCAGCCGCTGGGCGGCCTCGCGCAGGGGGCTGCGGCTGACGCCGAGCTGTCCGGCGATTTCCACTTCGCGCAGGGGCGCGCGGACCTGCAGCGCGCCCGAATAGATGGCCTTGCGCAGCTCTGCGGCGATCAGGTCGACCGTCGAGGGCCGATGCACTTTGAGCACGGTGGGGGCGGTCGCCTGCACGGGGTTTTGGAGCATCCGGTCCTTCGCCTTCCGTCGACCGTCCGAAGCCCTCGGCAGTGGGATCCAAACGGCTAATTCAGCACCGTGGCCAAATTGTAATCACTTTTCCTCTGCAGCGCGGCAACCCGCGCAGTTCCGCGGATTACCGGGCCTGGAAGGTATTTTGGCAGGTCAGTGGCTTGCTGTCGACAATCATACACGCAGACTTACCGATTGTATGTGGGAACGAAACTCACTACGGTGGGCACCAATCATTCACCGAATTCGGGTCGGGTCGGCTGGCTGTGCCGGGGGGCGCAGGCTGGGTGGCTTTGCCCATTCACACGACCGAAAGAGGCACATGATGATCACTCGGCTCAGCAAATCCCGGGCAACCTTGGCCGGAGGCAGCATCCTGGCCATGGTCCTGCTCGCAGGATGCGGCGACGGACAGATCGACTCCGGCAGCCAGGGCGGCGGGTCCAGCCCGGAGGCCGGCAGCACGCTGGAGCAGATCCGCGAAGAGGGCACGGTGACGGTCGGCATCGCCGGCGAAGCTCCCTACTCCTACCAGGAAGGCGGTGAGCCAACCGGTGCAACCATCGCCATGCACGAAAAGATCTTCCAGGAGCTCGGCGTCGAGAACGTCGAGGCTGAGCTGGTGGACTGGGATGCGTTGATCCCGGGCTTGAATGCCGGCCGTTTCGACCTGGTCAGCGCGGGCATGTCGATCCTGCCGGAACGCTGCGAGCAGGCGGCCTTCAGCGACCCCGAGATCATGTACACCACGGCGCTGATGGTCCAGGAAGGCAACCCGAAGAACCTGACCGACCTTGACTCCGTGGTCGCGGCCGAAGAAGGCGGCGAGGACATCAAGCTGGCCGTACTGTCCGGCGGCATCGAGGCCGGCTACGCGGAGAAGCTCGGCCTGGACGTCCAGTCCGTGGGCAACGCGCAGGACGGCATGGACACCGTTGCGGCGGGCCGCGCCGACGCCTTCGCGATGACGGCGATCTCGCTCAACTGGCTGGCCGACAACAACCCCAATGCCGGCGTCGAAGTGACGGAGCCGTTCGTCCAGGTCATCGATGGCGTGGAGCAGATCGGGGCCGGCGGCACGGTCTTCCGCCAGGGCGACACCGAGCTGCTGGAAGCCTACAACGCGGAGCTCGCCAAGATCACCGAGTCGGAGGAGTCCTACGTGGACGTCGTCGGCGACTTCGGCTTCACCGCCGAGAACCTGCCGCCGGCGGACCTGACCACCGAGCAGCTCTGCTCCGGAGACCTGGCTGATCCTCTTCTATGGAAAGCAATTTCGAAGCGCTGGCTGAGGCGGCGCCGAGGATCCTGGACGGGTTGTGGATCACCCTCCAGCTGACCCTTGGCGGCGCCCTGCTGGCCATCGTCATCGCCGTCGTCCTCGGGCTGGGGGCCCGCGTGCACAACATCGTGGTGCGCGGCCTCTGCCGGACGGTCATCGAGTTCTTCCGCGGCACCTCGCTGGTGGTGCAGCTGTTCTTCCTCTTCTTCGTGCTGCCGCAGTTCGGCCTGGAGCTTCCGGCCATGGTCTGCGGCATCCTGGGCCTCGGGCTGAACTACGGCGCGTATGCCGCGGAGGTCGTCCGCGGCTCCATCAACGCGGTACCCGCCGGTCAGTGGGAAGCGACGACGGCACTGAGCCTGTCAAAGACGCAGACCATGCGCCGGATCATCTTCCCGCAGGCGTGGGCCCTGATGATCCCCTCGCTGACCAACTACCTCATCCACATGCTCAAGGGCACCGCCATCGTCAGCTTCATTACCTTGTCCGACCTGACCTTCCACACGGAGCAGCTGCGCGTGCAGACGGACACGTTCTTCGCCTACGGCGTCAGCCTGGTCATCTACTTCGTGGTCGCCTACATCCTGACGCTGCTGATGAACGGCCTTGAAGTCCGCGCCAAGCACCGGCTCGGCCGCGGCGAACCGCTGCGGGAGGCCCTGAGCGTCAAGGCGCCCAATACCACCGTGGCAGCGGAAGGAGGCAGGAGCGCATGAACCAGGTATGGGACTGGGATGCCGCCTGGGCGGTCCTCCCCGAGCTGCTCATGGCCTTCGTCCACGTGACGCTGATCGTCACGGTTGCCAGCACCGCCATCGCCGCCGTGCTGGGCCTGTTGATCGCCATCCTGCGGATGTCCGTGCCCAAGCCGGTGGCCGTGGTCATCAACTTCATCGGCGACTTCATCCGGATGACGCCGATCGTCGTGCAGCTGCTGTTCGCCTATTGGACCTTCCTGAATGTCGAACCGCTGACCATCGGCATTGCGGTCTTCGGCATCCACTACTCCACCTACATGGCCGAGGTCTACCGGGCCGGCATTGAATCGGTGCCGAAGGGCCAGTGGGAAGCGACAACGGCGCTGTCCATGTCGAAGACCCGCACCTGGACCGCGGTGATCGTTCCGCAGGCCGTGCGGGCGACGGTGCCAGCACTGGGCAACTACGCCATTTCAATGTTCAAGGACACTCCGTTCCTGCTCTCCATCGGCGTGGTGGAAATGGTCCGGGCCGGGCTGACCTTCGGCGGCAACAACTTCAGATATATGGAGGCGATCACGCTCGCCGGCGTCATCTTCCTGCTGGCCAGCTACCCGACCTCCCTGCTCATCTCCAGATTGGAAAAGCGCCTTGCCTACAACTACTGATTCCGAAACCGCACCGGAAAGCGGTGCCCCGGCCACCGCGCCGGCCATCCGGTTCCAGGATGTGGAGAAGCGCTTCGGTGACAACGTGGTCCTCAAAGACCTCAATTTCGAAGTCAGCAAGGGCGACCGGGTCACCCTGATCGGCCCCAGCGGCTCCGGAAAGACCACCATCCTCCGGCTGGTCATGACCCTGGAGAAGGCCACCGGCGGCTACATCCACATCAACGGCGAACCGCTGACGCACGAGCTGCGCGGCGGCAAGCGCGTGGAGCGCAGCGAGAAGGCGCAGAAGCAGATCCGGAAGCGGATCGGCATGGTCTTCCAGCAGTTCAACCTCTTCCCCAACATGACCGTGCTGGAGAACATCATCGAGGCGCCGGTCCACGTCCTCGGCCAGAGCAAGGAGCAGGCCACCCGCCGGGCGATGGAACTGCTGGAGAGCGTGGGCCTGCCGAACAAGGCCAAGGCCCATCCGCTCCAGCTTTCCGGCGGGCAGCAGCAGCGCGTCGCCATCGCCCGCGCGCTGGCGATGGACCCGGAGATCCTGCTGCTGGACGAGGTCACCTCCGCCCTGGACCCGGAGATCGTCGGCGAGGTCCTGGCCATCCTGCGCCGCATTGCCGACACCACGGACATCACCATGCTGATCGTCACGCACGAGATGCAGTTTGCCCGCGATGTCTCCAACCGGGTGCTGATGTTCGACGGCGGCCGGATCGTCGAGGAGGCGACGCCGGACGTCATGTTCACCGAACCCAAGCACGAGCGCACGCAGGCCTTCCTGCACGCCGTGCTCGGCGGCCAGGAAGGGCAGATCGGCACGCACTGACTGCTGCGAACCACGGCGGCGGGTTGCCTTCCCAAGGCAACCGCGCCGTCGTACCCGCCCAAAGTCCGAGGTCACACTCGGCCCGCCCATTCACGGCGCTGTGGACACCGGCGTTAGACTGGCCCTTGCCGCAGTCTGTGCAGCCGAAGGCCGCGGCCGATTTCGACCGCCTGCCGGCCGTGCTGCCGGCGGGCCACATTCCAGGAGTTGTTTAGAGAGCGCATGAGTCTGATAGTTCAGAAGTTCGGAGGATCCTCCGTTTCGGATGCCGAGGGCATCAAGCGGGTTGCCAAGCGCGTGGTGGACACGCAGGCGGCCGGAAACGACGTAGTAGTGGTGGTCTCCGCCATGGGAGACACTACCGACGAGCTGCTGGACCTCGCCGCACAGATTACGTCCGACGCCAGCGCGCGCGAGATGGACATGCTGCTCAGCGCGGGCGAGCGCATCTCGATGTCCCTGCTGGCCATGGCCATCCAGGAGAACGGCGCCACCGCCCAGTCCTTCACCGGCAGCCAGGCCGGCATGATCACCGACGCCATTCACGGCAAGGCCCGCATCATCGACGTCTCGCCGCACCGGGTGCGCACCGCACTGGACAAGGGCGACATCGCCATCGTGGCCGGCTTCCAGGGCCTGAGCCGCGAGAGCCAGGACATCACCACGCTGGGCCGCGGCGGCTCGGACACCACCGCGGTGGCCCTGGCGGCCGCGCTGGATGCCGACGTCTGCGAGATCTACACGGACGTCGACGGCATCTACACCGCCGACCCGCGCGTGGTGTCGAACGCGCAGAAGATCGAGAAGATCTCCAGCGAGGAGATGCTGGAGATGGCGGCCTCCGGCTCCAAGATCCTGCACCTGCGCTGCGTGGAGTACGCCCGCCGCTTCGGCGTGCCGCTGCACGTGCGCTCCTCATTCAGCACCAACGAAGGCACCTGGGTCCTGCCCAGCCCCGACGACAAGATCAAGATCCAAGAGGGAGAACCCATGGAACAGCCCATCATCTCCGGCGTGGCCCATGACCGTTCCGAGGCGAAAGTGACCATCATCGGCGTCCCGGACATTCCGGGCAAGGCCGCCGAACTGTTCGGCATCGTCGCCGGTGCGCACGCCAACATCGACATGATCGTGCAGAACGTCTCCACCCAGGGCTCGGGCAAGACGGACATCTCCTTCACCCTGCCGATCGTCGAGGGCAAGGACGCGCTGGAGGCCCTGCGCGCGGCCCAGTCCACCGTCGGCTTCGAGGGCATCGACTACAACGAGCACGTCGGCAAACTATCGCTGATCGGCGCCGGCATGCGCTCCAACCCGGGTGTTTCCTACAAGTTCTTCGAGGCGCTGCACAAGGCCGGCGTCAACGTGGACATGATCTCCACCTCGGAAATCCGCATCTCCATCGTCACCCACGCGGACCTGCTGGACACCGCCGTGCGCGCGGTCCACTCCGCCTTCGACCTGGACAGCGACGCCGAGGCGACCGTCTACGGCGGCACCGGCCGCTAAACCGCCCGCGGCAACCGCAAGGGCTCCGGCTCCCGCTGTGGCTTCGCGCTGCAGCGGGTCCTGCGTCCGGCACCCGGCCACAAAACAACGACGGCGGTGCCCGCTTCGGTGCGGGACCGCCGTCGTTGTTTCCGGTTAACTAGGGTACGGCCGCTCAGGCCTCTTCGTGGCGTTTGCGGAACGCGTAGGCATGGCCTTCAGCGTCGCGTTCCACTTCAATCTCCGCCAGCTGCTCCTCTGAAGCCAACTCGGCATCATCATGCCGGTGCACTACGGGAGTGTCACTGTCTATCCTGTCCGCAGGTCCCCACACTTTGGCCGCCTTGGCCGTGATCTTCATGAAACCGCGGATGAAACTCGAATTCCCAGCCATCTGAATCACCTTCTTCAAGGGGTAAGAATCCGGTGATCCAAGTCTAGCTTCCTACTGCTCTTTGGGCACGATGTAGGTGCTGCCGTCCGCCCGCTTGATGGTGCGCCACTGGGAGGCCTCGGCCTCGCGGGCCTTCAGCAGCTCCTTGTTCTCTTCGGTCATCGGGTGGTCCACGCCGCTCTTCTGCGCGGGGCCGAAGATCACGCGCGCCTTGCCCATCAAGTCCATGAATCGATGGGACATCGGCTTCTTCTGGGCCATGCTGGCTCCCTTTCCTGCGTAGCGGCGGTTGGACTGGATCCTCAAACAAGCATACGCTAATCCTTAGTGCACTAACGATTCGAGAGGCTGTGATGCGCTGTGACGGTTGGCACGGACCAGACGGAGGACCTGCTGCTGGAGCACCAGCTCTGCTTCGCCCTCTCCGTGGCTTCGCGCAGCGTGGTCGCCGCCTACAAGCCGGTGCTGGAGAAGCTGGGCATCACGCACCCGCAGTACCTGGTCATGCTGGCGCTCTGGGAGAAGAGCCCGCGAACCGTCAAGGAGCTGGCCGCTGCACTGACGCAGGAGCCGGCCACCCTGTCCCCCATGCTCAAGCGGCTTGAAGCCGCCGGCCTGGTCACCCGCGAGCGCGTGCCCGGCAATGAACGGGCCCTGGCCGTCGGGCTCACTGAGGCTGGAGCGGACCTGCGGAGCCAGGCGCTGTCCGTGCCGGGCACCATGCTGGACCGGCTGGAGCTGGACCGCGAAACGCTGCGCGAGCTCAACGCCTCCATGCGCCGGCTCATCGACGCCGCCCAGCGCGCCGATCAGCCCTCCACCTCCGGCTGACACCCGCCACCGACCGCACCCCGCCGCCGCCGGCTGCTGACGCCGACTGCCAACCGACGCCACCCACCGCTTCGCCAGCCCTCTCGGCCCCGAATCTCCCAGCTTTAAAAACGCTGCGCCGCATCGCCGCAGGTCAGCGCGTTGCTTGAAGGCTAAAGCAGTACAAGAGGGGTCAAAGCTGTCCAGCGGTACACCAGAAGAGGGAGCCCGCCGTGGTGGCGGGCTCCCTGCGCTGGTTAGGGGACGTTGACGGTCAGGGCCGTCGCGGCGCTGTCTCCGAACCGGACCAAGCCGACCCAGCTGCCGGGCTCCAGGCCGGTCCACTGGGCGGTGACTTCGCCGGACTCGCCGTTGGCCAGCTCCAGCGGATTGGGTGTGACCGCCAGGTTGCCGGCGGCCTTGCCAAGCGCCGCGGTGACCAGCGTGCCGGTCGAGGTGGCCGCGCCGTCCGAGGTTGCGTAGAGGTGGCCGATGACCTGGTACTTCCCGGCGGCCGGCGCAGTCAGCGTCAGGCTTTCGCTGCTGGCCGCCGTGGCCACGGTGAGCTGCTCACCCGTCGGAGTCTTGACGTACAGGTCCCAGTCCGCCGCTTCGGAGGCCGCATTGATGGCGAACTGCGCCGTCTGGGTGTCGGCCGGTACGGTGAGCGTGCCGATGACGGCGCTGGCCGTCGTGACGGCGTTGGGATCCGGGGTCTTCTCCTCGGTCAGGACGTTGGCCTTGGCCATGCCTTCCACCGTGATGTCGATCGGATCGTCGGTTCCCGAGGTCACTTCGAGGACCTGCTCGCCAGTGCCGGCGGCGGAGTCCACGGTCACGGCGGGCGGCGCCAGCGCGGCCACGGGACGGACTGCCACCGGCGAGGTGACGGTGCGGTCTTCGCCGCTCCAGGCCAGTTCACCCATGGCGGCCTGCCCGTAGTCGGCGCTCTCGTTCCTGAAGGTGACCGTGAAGTCCAGCGCCTGGCCTGCCTCGGTGAACTCCAGCGTGGCCGGTTCCACCACGGCGTCGACGCCGGGCACGTCGATCGAGGCCGTGTAGCTGCCCGGCTCGAGCGCGGTCAGGGTCCGGCTCACGGTCACCGAACCCGTCAACGTCCCCAGCGCGATGGACGGCACGTTGACATCCTTGGCTTCGATCGGTTCGATATCCGGCCAGACATCGCCGCCGGAGGCGGACTCAAGGAAGCCGGCCCAATCCGTGACCCCGGCATCGTAGACCAGGCCCGGATCGGCCATCGCCGCCGCGTCGACGTTGCCGGCGCCGGTGGCGAACTTGTCCCCGTCGGTTCCGCCGTCCGCGGTCTGGAGATCCGCGGCGGTAGTCATCATCGCGGACTTCACCGCGGCCGGCGACCAGCCCGGATTCTCCGCCATGAGCAGCGCGGCCAGCCCGGCGACCTGCGGGGCCGCCATGGACGTGCCGGACAGGAAGCCGAAGTTCTCGCCACCGGTGACAGGCGACACACCAGCCAGCACACCAACACCGGGCGCCGCGATGTCCGGCTTCAGCAGGTCACCGCCGACAGCCGTGGACGGTCCGCGCGAGGAGAAGGCCGCAACCTGCGGCAGCGGGATCTCCGGCAGGCCCGTGGTGTCCTGGTCGACCAGGGCTGCCGTCAGTTCCGCGTTCCCCGCAACCTTGGCGAGGAAACCGTCGTCGTCAATGTGCACAGTGGGCACGGCATGCAGGTCCAGGTCCAGCGATCCGGTAGGCACGTTCACCAGGACCATGCCGACGCCGCCGGCGTCCTTGACCACCTGGGATTTTTCCACGCGCGGGTTGACGCCGCGTTCGCAGACCACGATCTTGCCGGTGGTCTTCGTCGAATCCAGCGAGGCCGGCAGGCAGAGCCGCGCATTCTCCACCTCGTCCGTGGCCGGATCGCGGTCGTCCGCCACCGGCGCTTCGCGGGACAGCACCAGGTCGGTCTGCGGCACTTCGGAGCTCATCACCGAGGCGCCGCGGTACTTCGAACCGTCGGACAGCTCCACCGTCCCCTGCAGTTCGTTGGAGAACGTGCTCGCCGCGACCGTGGTCAGCCACGGCGCGCTGTGGTTGACCGTCTCGGCGGCCGGCCCGGAGTTGCCGGCCGAGGCGGAGACGAAGATGCCGGTGGCCGCCGCATTGAAGAACGCCAGCGCCACCGGGTCCAGCACCGAGTTGTTGTTGCCGGAGATGGAGTAGTTCAGCACATCGACGCCGTCCTTCACGGCCTGCTCGATGGCCGCCACGGAGGCGGAGCTGAAGCAGCCGCCGGTCGCCGGGTTGGTGTCCTCCCAGCAGATCTTGTAGACCGAGACCTTCGCCTCGGGGGCAACGCCGGACCCCTCGCCGAACTCCCGGCCGTCCACCGCGGCCGCCACGCCGTTATTGCCGGCCGCCGTGCTGGCGGTGTGCGTGCCGTGGCTGTTGATGTCCAGCGGCGAGATCGATTCGCGCGGATCGCGCTGCTCCGGCGGCACCAGCCGCAGGAAGTCCTCGGCGAAGTAGCGGGCGCTGAGCACCTTGCTGTTGCACTCCTCGCCGGTCCAGGCGCGCGTGCTGTTGCTGCTGCCCTGGGCCTTCTCGCACTCGCCAATGAAGGTTTCCCCATCGGACTTCAGCATGGCGATCTGGCCGTTGTTGGTCAGGTACGGCTCGCCGGGCTCCGGGGTCTCGCCAGGCCCCAGCCGGACCGGCTCATCACCGGCAAAGAACGCGCTGTCCGGGTAGTAGCCGGTATCGATCACACCCACCACCACGCCCTTGCCGGCGTTGTCCACGCCGCCGTACTGCTGCTCCCATGCCCCGTCCGCGCCGGGCAGGCCGAGGAACTCGGTGCTGGAGTAGTCCGGGCTGTGCTGGACGTTCTCGGAAACCGACAGGACATCCGGGTGCTTGGCCAGCACGCCGGCCTGCTCCGCGGTGAGGTCGGCCGTAAAGCCGTTGATCGCCGTCGTAAAGCTCTGTCCCACGCTGGTGCCGGCCTCGGCGGCCACCTGCTGCTGCCGCTCGCCCAGGTGGGCGGCGTACTGCCTCGCCTCCGGACTGTCGGTCTTGACCTTCTTGCCCTTGTCCGGCTTGGTCGCCGCAATGCCGGCAACGCCGCCGTCGTACGTGGCCACCGGTTTGCCCTTGAGCATGACGATGTACTGGCCGTCTTTGAAGATTTCGACGCCGGGGGGCTGGGTTTCCGCGGCCAGCGCGAGAGCTGCGGAGGGGCCGGCGACGGAGCTGAGTATGAGCGGTAGGCCCAGTGCGAGTGCAGTGGCAGCGCGGAAGGAGCGCCGCCGCACAAAGCGTCTGCTTTGCTTGGTCATGAGATCGGAACGCCTTTCATCCCTGTGGGACGGACCGCCCTGGTCCGGCCCGCAGATCCGCCGGCTGCCCCGCCGCCTGGCGCGGAACGGTATTCAACTCCGGGCGGCTGGCGTTCCGGCCACTGGCCGGCCCCTCCCCCCAACGATGTGGCGTGCGCCACGACCGGCGGGATCTGTGAGGACAAAGTACCGAAGCAAATAGTCTCAAAGAAGTGTTTCAGGAATTTTCATGACAGTCCCACCCAAGAACCACTCAAAGTCTATCCCCGGTCCTGAGGAAGTGATATAGAAGCCCGAGCCTGCCACAATAGAACCATGCAGTCGCAGTTGACCCGGCTGGAAGTACTGGCTCCGGAGCACTGGCAGGCCCGCGAGGCCGCGCACCAGCGCCGGGCCTCCCGGTTCACCGCACCGTACCTGGACCGGCGGTCCGCAGGACGCAAGCATCCCGTCGAGGACTTCCTCTTCACCTACTACACCCAGAAACCCGGCCAGCTGCTGCGCTGGCACCCGGGCGCCGGCGTCGTGCTCACCGGCGAAGCCGCCGCGGAACGCGCGGACTGGAAGTACTACCGCCCGCTGTCGGCGGCGGAGTGCGCGGACCAGGGAATTGACGACGGCGGCGCGGTCACCTTCGATGCTGAAAGGTTCCGCCGCGAGCGGGCCGAGACGGTTTCCTTCACGCGGATCATCCTGTCCGGCACGGCCGCCCGGCCGGCCCGGTTCGCCTGCTTCGGCCTGCACGAGTGGGCCATGGCCTACAAGTCGCAGCTCAACGGCGTCCGGCACGAATACCTGGACCTGCGGCTCGGCGCCGAGGGCACGGACGGCGTCGTGGAGGCCAGCCGGATCAACTGCTCGCACTTCGACGCCTTCCGGTTCTATACGCCCCAGGCGGCACCGCTGAACACGCTGCAGCCGACGCGGGACAACCAGCGCCACATGGAGCAGCCCGGCTGCCTGCACGCCAACATGGACCTCTACAAATGGGCCTACAAGCTCAGTCCCGCGCTGCCGAGCGAACTCGTCATGGACTGCTTCGAGCTGTCCTGGCGGATCCGCGAAATGGACATGCAGGCCTCGCCGTACGATCTCGCCGCCTGGGGGTATGAGCCGATCCGCATCGAAACCGCCGAGGGCCGTGCGCAGTACGCGGCGGCCCAGCGCGGCTTCGCGGAAGAATCCCAAAGGCTGCGCAGCCGGCTGCTGGCTGCGCTGGAGTTGATTGACAGGTGAGATGATGACTGGCAAGCGCGCTGGAACCCTGACCACGCTGGCCGTGGCGGCCCTGCTGATCGGCGGATGCACGCCGCCGGCCGACGAGGCGCCGCCGCCGCAGACGTCCCCGCCGACTTCCCAGCCCGCTTCGCCACCTGCCACCTCGCCTCCCGCCTCACCGGGCGCCAGCCCGTCGCCGTCGCAACCCGGGGAAGGAACCGAAGTGGACGCTGACCTGACGATTGTCCTGACCTCCGCCGGCTCCAACTACCGGGAGGAGCGGACCTTCCGCTGCGAAGATTCCCAGCCGGTCGAAGGCACCACCATCCGCGAACCGGAAGCCGCCTGCGCCGCCCTGGAGCAGCACAGCCAGGACGTGTTCTTCAGCCTGCCGGACCCGGAGCGGTCCTGCACGCAGGAATACGGCGGGCCGGCCCAGGCGCACGTGACGGGAACCATCAACGGCCGCGAGGTCGACAAGCGCTTCTCGCTCACCGACGGCTGCAAGATCTCCGAGTGGAACTCGATGCAGGCCCTGCTCGGCGGGCCTGCCGGCGAGGTCTAGCGCGCAGCGCCCCGTTCCTGCCTACTATGGGCCCATGCATGCCGACGACGCACTGTATGGAATCCGACACTTTTCCCCTGACGAATGCTGGGAGGCGTTCCGCGGGGCCGAGATAGGCAGGCTTGGGGTGATCATCGACGGACATCCGGAGATCTTCCCCGTCAACTACGCCGTGAACCGCGGGACCATCGTGTTCCGCACCGCCGAGGGCACGAAACTGGACGGCGCCGCCCCCGGGAGCCCGGTGGCGTTCGAGGTGGACGGGTTCGACCCGGAAACCAACTATGCGTGGAGCGCCGCGATCAAGGGCACGGCGGAGCGGGCCGAAAGCATCGAAGAGATCCTCGAAACCGTCTCGCTGCCCATTTTCCCGTGGCAGGCGGGCGACAAGTCCCGCTATGTCACGATCGTCCCCACGGAAACCACCGGGCGGCGGTTCCGCATCCAGGCCTCGGCGCGGCGCCGGCCGTCCATCAGCGAGGCCACGCGGCCGGAATGAGCCGCGCTCCGGCATACTCCGGCGCACGCAACGCACGCTAACGACGGCGGGTGCGCACCGGCGTCGTTAGCGTAAGGTTCAGGGGCGGGGCCTGCGGACGGCTTCGCTGACCCGGCGGGCCAGGTCCTCCTGGGCGGCGCGCTGGGCCTGCCGGTCGGTGCGGAACTTGCGGAGGACCAGGCGGGCGAGGCCGCCGAAGACGGCTGCGGCCATGATCGGCAGCAGCACGGATTTAGGTTTGTCTGCCATTGCCCCATGCTACCGGGGCGCCGCGCCGATGCCATGTTCCCGTCGCAGCGTTGGCGTAGAATTCGCGGTTTGCATGAACCAGTAGAATGGAGGGTGCAAGCTCGCGGAGCGCTGGATCAGCGTGAGACGGCATTTTCCTGCACTGCACGTGCAGTGGTTTCCGCGCGCCTCGCTTCGTTTGAAGAGCCCGATTCCCAACACAGGAGTGACCGGATGCCCCGGATCGTTGTCGATGTCATGCCCAAGCCCGAAATCCTTGATCCGCAGGGCAAAGCGATTGCCGGAGCGCTGCAGCGGCTGGGCCAGACCGGCTTCAGCGAGGTCCGCCAGGGCAAGCGGTTCGAACTGACCGTCGAGGGCGAAGTCACCCAGGAGATCCTGGAGCAGGCCCGCCACGCGGCCACCACGCTGCTGTCCAACCCGGTGATCGAGGACGTCACCCGGGTGGAGGTCATCGTCGACGCAACCATCGGAGCCGGCGAATAATGACTGAGACTCCCCTGATCGGCGACTTCTCGCCGGCCCCCGACGCCGGACTGTCCGCGCGCGCGTCGGCGTCATCACGTTCCCCGGCACGCTGGATGACCGGGACGCGTCCCGCGCGGTGCGCCTGGCCGGCGGCACGGCGGTGAGCCTGTGGCACGGCGACCATGACCTGCAGGGCGTGGACGCGGTGATCATCCCGGGCGGCTTCTCCTACGGCGACTACCTGCGCGCCGGCGCGATCTCCCGCTTCGCGCCGCTGATGGAGCAGATCGTGGACGCCTCCAAGGGCGGCCTGCCGGTACTGGGCATCTGCAACGGCTTCCAGGTACTGACCGAGGCCCACCTGCTGCCCGGCTCGATGATCAAGAACAACCACCTGCACTTCATCTGCCGGGACCAGCGGCTGCGCATCGAGAACGCCGACACCGCCTGGACCAGCGAATACGCCGCCGGCTCCGAAATCGTGGTGCCGCTGAAGAACCAGGACGGCCAGTACGTGGCGGACGAGAAGACGCTGGACGAACTGGAGGGCGAAGGCCGCGTGGTGTTCCGCTACGTGGACGTCAACCCCAACGGTTCCCGCCGCGACATTGCCGGCATCACGAACGCGGCGGGCAACGTCGTCGGACTCATGCCCCATCCCGAACACGCGACGGAAGCCGGCTTCGGCCCGGATTTCTCCGCCGCCGGTCCGGTGGACCTGCGCGGCGGCACGGACGGACTCGGCGTGTTCATCTCCGTACTGAAGAAGATTGTGGCAGGTGCCAAGTAATGACTGAGACCAACCGGACCAACGTCCCCGTCGAGACCCATCTGGCCACCGTGGAAGAGCTCCGCAACGAGCATGTGCAGAGCTTCGGCGGCCCCGCCGATGCCGTGGAGCACGTCGAGGGACGCAAGTTCAACATCGACACCGTCGAGCACGCGGCCGAAACGCCGGACACCGAGCTGCCGTGGGCCGAGCTGGGCCTGAAGGAAGACGAGTACAAGCGCGTGGTCGAGATCCTCGGCCGCCGCCCGACCGCGGCCGAGCTGGCCATGTACTCGGTGATGTGGAGCGAGCACTGCTCCTACAAGTCCTCGAAGGTCCACCTGCGCCAGTTCGGCGACAAGGTCACCGAGGACATGAAGGAACACCTGCTCGTCGGCATCGGAGAGAACGCCGGCGTCGTCGACATCGGCGACGGCTGGGCCGTGACCTTCAAGGTCGAATCCCACAACCACCCGTCCTTCGTGGAGCCGTACCAGGGTGCGGCGACCGGCGTCGGCGGCATCGTCCGCGACATCATCTCGATGGGCGCCCGCCCGGTGGCCGTGATGGACCCGCTGCGCTTCGGCGCGATCGACCACCCGGACACCGCCCGCCTGGTGCACGGCGTCGTGGCCGGCATCGGCGGCTACGGCAACTCCCTCGGCCTGCCGAACATCGGCGGCGAGGTGGTCTTCGACTCGGTCTACCAGGGCAACCCGCTGGTCAACGCGCTGGCCGTGGGCGTCATGCGGCACGAGGACATCCGCCTGGCCAACGCCTCCGGCGTCGGCAACAAGGTGGTGCTCTTCGGCGCCCGCACCGGCGGCGACGGCATCGGCGGCGCCTCGGTGCTGGCCTCCGAGTCCTTCGACGACGCCAAGCCGTCCAAGCGGCCGGCCGTGCAGGTGGGCGACCCGTTCGCCGAGAAGGTGCTGATCGAGTGCTGCCTGGAGCTGTTCAAGGCCTCCGTCGTGGAGGGCATCCAGGACCTCGGCGCGGCCGGCATCTCCTGCGCCACCTCCGAGCTGGCCTCCAACGGCGACGGCGGCATGCACATCGAGCTGACTTCGGTGCTGCTGCGCGACCCGACCCTGACGCCGGGCGAGATCCTGATGTCCGAGTCGCAGGAACGCATGATGGCCGTGGTGACCCCGGAGAACGTGGCCCGCTTCGAGGCGATCATGGCCAAGTGGGATGTCGAGTACTCCTGGCTGGGCGAGGTCACCGACACCGGCCGGCTCATCATCGAATGGGACGGCGAAAAGATTGTCGACGTCGATCCCCGCACCGTGGCGCACGAGGGCCCGGTCTACGAGCGGCCTTACCACCGGCCCGAGTGGCTGGACCAGGTGCAGGCCGACTCCTTCACCGGCTCCGCCGCGGACGCCGGCCGGCCGTCCTCCCCGGAGGAGCTCAAGGCCGCCGTGCTGGAGCTGATGGCGTCGCCGAACCTGTGCTCCAAGGACTGGGTGACCAACCAGTACGACCGCTACGTGCAGGGCAACACCGCCATGGCGATGCCGGACGACGCCGGCGTGGTCCGCGTGGACGAGGAAACCGGCCTGGGCGTCGCCATCTCCACGGACGCCAACGGCCGCTACGCCTACCTGGACCCGTACGAGGGTGCCCGGCTGGCGCTGGCCGAGTCCTACCGCAACGTCGCCACCACCGGCGCCGTCCCGATGGCGGTCACCGACTGCCTGAACTTCGGCTCCCCCGAGGATCCCGAGGTCATGTGGCAGTTCGCCGAGGCCGTGCGCGGGCTCTCCGACGCCTGCATGGAGCTCGGCGTTCCGGTCACCGGCGGCAACGTCTCGCTCTACAACCAGACCGGCGGCGTGGCCATCCACCCCACCCCGGTGGTGGGCGTTCTGGGCCGTTTCGACGACGTTGCCCGCCGCACGCCGTCGGGCTGGCGCGAGGACGGCCAGGCCATCTACCTGCTGGGCACCACGCGTGACGAGCTGGACGGCTCCGAGTGGGCCAACCTGCGCGGCCACCTCGGCGGGCAGCCCCCGGCGCTGGACCTGGCGGCCGAGAAGCTGCTGGGCGAGCTGCTCGTCAACGCCTCCCGCGACGGCATGATCGACGCCGCGCACGATCTCTCCGAGGGCGGCCTCGCCGCCGCGCTGGCGGACATGGCCCTGCGCTTCGGCGTCGGCGCCAGGATCGGCCTCGGCGAGCTGTGCGAACGCGATGGTATGGACCTGTTCACCGCACTCTTCAGCGAAAGCCAGGCACGCGCCGTCGTTAGCGTGGCCCGCAGCGAAGAGGTGCGGTTCAAGGACATGTGCACCGCCCGCGGCTTCGCGCACATCCGGATCGGCGTGGTGGACACCGAGATCGGCGCGCTGGACTTCCAGAGCCAGTTCTCGCTCCCGCTGGACGAGCTGAAGGAAGCCCACGAGGCGACGCTGCCGAAGCACTTCGCCTGACCCTTAGTCGACTATGCAGCTGATGCCCTTTCCGAGCCTCGGGAAGGGCATCAGCTGCTTCTTCGATCAGGGACGGCCGGCACGGCCCACCTCCGCTTTGGGGCTGTTGGGCGGGCGCTCGGCGGGAGTAGGTTGAGGGCATCATTGGCGCATCTTCCGAACCGGCCGGTGGTTGGATTCGGGGTTTGACCGGAGCCCATCATGAACGCAGTTACCAGTTCCCCCAGGCGTCCGCTGGTCCGGCGGCTGGCAGCACTCGGCATGGCGGGACTGCTGCTCGGTGCCTCGGGCTGCACGGCGGAGAGCCCGCCGGCGGCGGAGAATGTCCAGGCCGTCGAGGCGAGTGGCTCGCCCGGGCCGCCAGCCATCGACGAGGAGCAGCTGCGGGAGACGTTCGAGCGCCTGGCGGAGGAGCTCCTGGTTCCCGGGGCAGCGATGCTGCTGCGCACGCCGGAGAGGGAGCTTGAGTTCACCTACGGCGACCGCGCCCGGGACGACTCCGATCCCGTGGACCTGCAGGACCACATCCGCATCGGATCCGTCACGAAAACCTGGACCGGCACCATCATCCTGCAGCTCGTGGAGGAGGGCCGGCTGAGCCTGGATGACCCGGTCTCGAAATTCCGGGAGGACGTGCCCAACGGGGAGAACATCACGATCGAGCAGCTGCTCAATATGCGCAGCGGTCTCTACAACTACTCGGAGTCCTACGAGCTCAGCCTGGCCCTCGACGAGACGCCGCAGCGGGTCTGGACGCCGGAGGAGCTGGTGGGGATTGCGCTGCCGCTGCCGGCGTACTTCCCGCCGGGCGAGGGCTACCACTACTCGAACACCAACACCGTGCTGCTCGGACTCATCGCCGAGGAGCTGGAGGACAAGCCGCTGGAGGAGATCGTCCAGGACCGCCTCCTCGATCCGCTCGGCATGGATGAGTCCGCCTTCCCGCCGTCGGCGGACACCGCACTTCAGCGGCCGCATCCGCAGGGCTATATGTTCATGGACAACGTGCTGACCATCGCGTCCACCAAACTGCCGGCGGACCTGATTGCGGCGGCTGAGTCCGGCGAACTCGAGCCCAACGACGTCACCGACGCCAACTCCTCCTGGACCTGGGCGGCCGGCCAAGGCACCTCGACCGCCGGCGACGTGGCGGTGTGGGCCGAGGCCCTGGCGGAGGGCGGCGTGCTTGGCGATGAGACGCAGCAGCTCCGGATGGACAGCCTCCAGCCGGTGGATCCGGACAACCCCGAGTCCCCGCTCTACGGCCTGGCCATCGCGAAGTTCGGCGAGCTGTACGGGCACACGGGCGAGCTGCCCGGCTTCAACACCTTCATGGGCCACGACCCGGGCAACGACCTGACGCTCATCGTCTGGACGAACCTGGCACCCGCTGCCGACGGCCGCGACCCGGCAACCTCGATCGCCCGCGAGCTCATCGGAGAGATCTACGGCCGGTAATCAAGAACCTTTTCGGTCAGTGATTTGGAGGCATTGCCATGACTGTGTACACACTCGGAATCTGGCTGGTAAAGCCGGGACGCGAGCACGACTTCGTGCGCGCATGGGAGGATCTGGCCAGACGGACTAAAGAGGCATTTCCCGGCGGTCATGCTCTGCTGATGCGCGACCGGGACGTGCCCAACCGCTTCATCAGCACCGGCCCATGGGAGTCGGTGGAACAGATCGAGCAGTGGCGGGGGTCGTCGTTGTTCAGCGAGGGGCTGGCCGGGATCCGCGATACCCTCGAGCACTTCGAGCCCCACACCCTCGAGCAGGTAGCCGTTCAGGAATAACCTTGGAGGCTGCCCTGCCTTATTCCGCCGTGATGACGTGGGTCCGGTGGTCGTAGCTGAAGGTGACCGCGCCGCCGTCGTGCTCCAGCAGAATGTTGGACCCGTCGCGCGCCCGCCGGCGCCGTAGTTCAGGTCCCAGCTGCCGTTGAGGGCGGCCTTGAACTCGTAGCTGCCGGCCGGCAGGTCCGCGGTCAGCCGCCAGATGCCGTCCGGGTCCAGCGTGAGCTTCGCCTGCTCGCAGGCCGGCTGCCAGTCCTCGGCGCAGCCGAGCTCCGAGTTGAAGCTTCCGGCCGCGGTCACCGAAGCGGGCTGCTCGATGCGGTCCCCGACCGTCACCGTCCGCACGTCGCTGACCGAACCGCCCAGCCGTGCGCGGTACTGCAGCTGGGTTCCGTCCGGCAGTCTCCAGCGCGGCCACGTCGTCGAATGCGGTGTAGGCCGGCGATGAGTCGTCCGTTCCGATCGCGGCCCACTTCCCGTCAGCGATGCGCCGCTCCAGCGTCACCTCGTGCTCCGGCTTCTCCGGCGATGCCACCGCGCCGACCTCGACCTCGCCCGACACCTGGCTGCCCTCCGCCGGCAGCACCATGGCCAGCTTCGGCTGCGGGACCTCGGCCGCAACCGCACTGGCCGCCCGGGTGTGCCCGCCGTTGTCGAGCACCACGGCGCGGTACTCCACCCGCGTGCCCGGCTCCAGTGCGGCGACGTCGTGGAAGATCCGGTACGGCGCGTTGTCGTCCGTGCCCGCCGGCCGCCACTCGCCGCCGTCAACGCGGGCCTCGAAGCTGACCTGGTAGAAGGACTGTCCGTCCATCTCGGCGCTGACTTCCAGCCGCCCGTTGTCCGCATCCGCCGGCCGTGGGGCGGAAAGTACGACGGCGGGGGCTTCCTTCGAGTGCGGAATCCTCCCCGCGGACTGGTACACCACGGTGGAGAGCGGCGGGACCGTCACGGTCAGCGTCCCGTCCGCTGCCGTTTTGGCCGCGCCGTCCCCGCCGTAAATTCGGGCGAACCGGCGCTTGGGGATGTAGGTCGGGATCTGCGCCGTCTGCTCCGTCTCGGCGCTGTTCACCGCGACCACGTACTCGCGCTGGTCCTCCGCGCCGATCCGCGAGAACGCGTAGATGCCCGGACCCTCGGCGGCGTAGCGGTGCTGCTGGGCGCCGTTGCGCAGCGCGGGATGCTCCCTGGTGAGTGCCGCAAGGTCTCCGATCGCCCGGTACAGGGGATGCCCGGCGTCGTAATTGTCCTGTGCATGGGTGGAGCCGGTGCCGATCAGGTCATCGTCCAGATACTCGGGCACCTGGCTGGCGAACAGGCTCTGGCGCGCGTCCTGGTCGCCGCCGGGCCCGGTGAAGCCCTGCTCGTCGCCGTAGTAGACCACCGGGTTCCCGCGCGAGAAGTACATCAGCTCGTGCGCCAGCCGGTCCCGGGCCAGCAGTTCGGCGTCGTCGGCACCCGGGTTGTCCGCGGCGATGAAGCTGCCGATCCGGCCCATGTCGTGGTTACCCAGGAACGTGAGCAGCTGGTAGGCGTTGGAATCCGCGTCGGTGTACCAGTCGTCGCCGGCGAAGAACTCTTCGAGGTCGGCCGCGCCCTGCCCGCGCGAGGCGAAGTCCCGTGCGGCTCCCTGGAACGGGAAGTCCAGCACCGCCTGCATGCTGTTGCGCGTGGTGAACTGGGAGGTGAAACTCTTGGTCGTGTCGTAGACCTCGCCGAACATGAAGAACTCGTCCTTGCCCTGCGCCCGGGCGAACTCCAGCACCTCCGGGCCGAAGTCCTGCCAGAACGCATCGTCGACGTGCTTCATCGTGTCGATCCGGAACCCGTCCACGCCGAAGTCCGCGATCCAGGTCTTGTAGATTTCCGTCATCCCGTCCACCACGCGCGGATGCTCGGTGAACAGGTCGTCCAGGCCGAAGAAGTCGCCGTAGTAGGAGTCCTCACCGGTGAAGGTGGTGTTGCCGCGGTTGTGATAGAGCGTCGGGTCGTTCAGCCACGCCGGGACCTTCAGGTCCTCCTCGCCCGGCTCCAGCACCGGGGTGTAGGGGAAGGATGTGGCCGCATCGAGCTGCGGGAAGTCCCCGGAGCCGGCGAAGTCCCGATCGTCGAACTCCTCGCCCTCCGCGCTCCGGTACGGCTCGCGGTCCTTCGAAACATACCCAGTCCGCGCGCCCTCCTCATACCCGATCACGTCCGCGGTGTGGTTGGTGATGATGTCGAAATAGACCTTCATGCCTCGCTCATGCGCCGCCTCGATCAGCTGCTTCAGCTCCGCGTTGGTGCCCAGGTGCGGGTCGATCTGCGTGAAATCCGTGATCCAGTAGCCGTGGTAGCCCGCCGACGGTCCGTCCTCGAGCTGGACCGCCTTGTTCTTGAAGCTCGGTGTGAGCCAGATGGACGTGGTGCCCAGCCCCTGGATGTAGTCCAGCCGCGCCAGCAGCCCGGCCAGGTCGCCGCCGTTGTAGAAGCCTTTCCGGGCCGGATCGAAACCGGACACCAGCGGATCGGACCCCAGCCCGCCGTCGTCGTTCGCGGAATCCCCGTTGGCGAAGCGGTCCGCCATGACGAAGTAGAAGTTCTCGTCCGTCACCGGGGCGCGCAGCGACTGCCGGGCCCCGGCCTGCTGTTCCGGCCGGGCCTCCGCGTGGTCCTCCCCCGGTTGCGCCGAGGCGGGCAGGGCGGGGACGGCCAGCAGGAGGGAAAGTACGACGGCGGCGCCGCGGCGGAGTGCCGTGCGTCGCCGGGAGCGGGTGGTGGCGGAGGGGCGGGCGGCAGACATGGCGGCTCCTGGTCAGGCTAATCCTTCAACCGCCTCAGCGTGTCCCGGCTCACAAGGAACGTCAAGACCGGAGCAGCCAACCAGGAGCCGCCGAACCGAAATTTCGGCCGCTCCCTGCTTCGAGTGCGCAGCTGATGCCCCAATTTCACCCCTGAAAGGGGCATCAGCTGCTCAGTCGATAAGAGGGAGGCGGGGTCAGGCGACGGTCATTTCACCCATCTGGTCCCAGCCTTCGCCATCGATCTGGCGGCTGATGATGCGCGGGGTCTCCTGCAGGTACTGCGGCTGCTCGGCCATGGCCTTCTCAAAGTGGGCGCTCTTGACATGGGCTTCGGCGCCGTCGTCCTTGAAGGCCTCGACCAGCACGTACTCGTCCGGATCGTCGATGCTGCGCGACCAGTCGAACCAGAGGTTGCCCGGTTCGGCGCGGGTCGCCTCGGTGAATTCGCGGACCAGTTCGGGCCACTGGTCGGAGTGCTCGGGCTTGACCTTGAACTTGACGACGATGAAGATCACTTCAGCTGCCTTCCTGTTGCTGTCGGCGGCCCCTGGTTCTGCTGGGACGCCGGTGGAACCTGAAAGTTCATCCTTTCACAGGGATGCGTTCAAGGCTGGCCGTGCCCTGGCCGAGCTAACGGGCCGGGCCCTCGGCGAGTTTGCGGGCGGCGGCCAAATAGCGCCGGGTCACCAGCTTCTGGGCGGCGACCGTCACAGGCGACCCGGCGCGGTAGAACCAGGTGGACGGCCGGCTGAACGCGAACAGCTCCAGGTACACCTGCCCGTCCGGTTCGAGCACCGCCAGGAAACTCTCCTCGCCGGAGGCCGGGTGCCGGGCAGCGTCCCGTAGCCGAAGCCGGTCCGGCCGTCCGATTCCACCGTCCACACCACCCGGCACGGTGCTGCCAGCCGGAGCGGCCCGGCTCCGAAGCTCGAGACCACATTGACACCCTCGGCCGCCCGCGGGGTCCTCGGCTCCACCCGCAGCCCGGCGGCACGGTGCAGGTTCCAGGCCATGATGCCTTCGCCCAGCCGGGCAAACGCGTCAGCGCCCGAACCGACTGCCTGCCGGTGCCGGGCGACGCGGTACCCTGCCGGCGCCTGGCCGAGCCGGGTCAGGCCCTGCTCCGGGTAGGTCAGCGCCCGCTCCGCGAGGGGCTTCCGCCGGCTCACCGGCCGGAACCGCCGTCCGCTTCCCCGGCCAGCCGGAACTGCTCGGCGGCCGCCTCGTCCTCTCCGACATCTTCCATCGCCCGGCCCAGCAGCAGGTGGAACCCGGGAGCCCACCGCTGCACCAGCGGATCGCTGCTCCGCGCCACCACCGCCAGCCCGCTCTCGGCCCACTCCGCGGCCGCGTACGGATCCGACGCCGCGGCCATCTGCATCGCGTCGGCCGCCAGGTAGTCGAGGCCGGACTCGGCGGCCAGATGTGCGGCGTCCTCGAACAGCGGCATCGCCTCCTCGGCCCGGCCGGCCGCGAGCAGGACCCGGCCCCGCTCCACTAGGAGGCGGACCAGCACTACCGGCTCCCCGCCGTCGTCAATCCGCCCCAGCAGGTCAAGCGCCTCCTCATGCCGGCCCTGCATCCCGAGCGCCCGCGCGATCTGCGTGGCCAGCTCGCTGCGGTCGGCCGGCAGCGCAAAGCGGTTGGTGTCCGCCGCCCGCAGCCGCTGCTCCGAGCCCTTCGGGTCCGAAAAATCCCACAGCTCGTCCAAGGTTTCCTGCCTGATCATGCACCCTCCCGGCTGAGCCCGGCCCAGCCCAGCGCCTCCTGGTCCCGCCGCGGCAGTCCGGCGACGACCAGATCGTACGAGTCCTCAATCATGTCCCGGATCATTCCGTCCGGCAGCCCGCTGCCGCAGAGCACGCCGTTCCAGTGCGTCTTGTTCAGGTGGTAGGCGCCGGTGATCTCCGGATGGGCCGCGCGCAGCTGCAGCGCCAGCTCGGGCTCGCACTTGAGGCTGATGTGCAGCGGGTCAGCGTCCAGGTTGGCGAGCGCGAACATTTTGGCCTGCCCGGCCCGCGCGCGTACTTTGAACACCGACGTCTCCGGGCCGAACGGGAAGTCCTCGAAGGTTCCCGGCAGGCCCAGGCAAATCCCGCGCAGCCCGGCTCCATCCACCCCGCCAGCCTACCGCCGCCCGCCGGCGCCCGAAAGGCAGGCACCGGCTCCTGTGGATATCTGCCGGAGGCGGGTGATTGTCGGCCTGCAGGGCCATACTTAGAGAACGACGACGGCGCGGGGGCGGGTGCCGGTCTGTCCCCTTTGGGCAGTCCAATAGCAGGCGGAGGTTCTCGTGAGCGGCGAAGTGCAGAAGGCGAAACGGCAGGCCCGCAAGGCCAGGGACACCGCCGAGGAAGCCTCGGAGTCGAAGAGCCTGGAAGTGGTGGCCCGTTTCGGCTGGGCCGCCAACGGGCTGCTGCACGTGCTGATCGGCCTGATCGCCCTGCGGCTGGGTCTCGGCGCCTCGGGCGAAGCGGACCAGGCCGGCGCGCTGTCCCAGCTCGCCGCCAGGCCCGGCGGCACGGTGCTGGTCTGGGCCGGCATGATCGCCTGTGCCGCGCTGGCGCTCTGGCAGCTGTCCGACGCGGCCTTCGGCTACCGGCAGTACGAAGACAAGAAAAAGTGGGGCAAGCGGGCCAAAGCGCTGGGTCTGGCCATCGTCTTCGCGGCGATCAGCGCCCTCTTCGGCATCTTCGCGTTCGGCGGGAGCAGCGACAGCAGCGAGGCCTCGCAGGACGCCAGCGCCAGGCTGCTGCAGTTCCCCGGCGGCGCCTTGGTGCTGTTCCTGATCGGCGCAGGCATCGCCGCGGCCGGGGCGTTCTACATCTACAAGGGCATCGTGCAGAAGTTCTTCGACGACCTGAAAACCGTCCCGCCCGGCGGCCAGCACATCGCGGTGAGCTGGCTGGGCACCTTCGGCTACGTCGGCAAGGGAGCCGCCCTGCTGGTGCTCGGAGTCCTGTTCGCTGTCGCCGCGTTCCATCAGGATCCGGAGGAGGCCAAGGGCCTGGACGGCGCACTGAAGGCGCTGAAGGAGCAGCCGTTCGGCGACGCCGCGCTCATCCTGGTCGCGCTCGGCCTGATCTGCTACGGGCTCTATCTGGGCGCGCGGGCCCGTTACGCGAAGATGTAGCCGGGGGAAGCCCGCGGACTACTCGGTGAACTGCGAGACCAGTGCCTGGCGGATGGACTGCAGATGGTCCAGCATGGCCTGTCGTGCGGCATCAGGATCCCCGGCCGCCACGGCCGCATAAATGGCCTCGTGCTCGACCAGCTCCTCTTCGCTGTGCAGGTGGGCCTGCGCTCCGGGCACGATGTTGTAGGCACGGCCCATCTCTTCCAGCGACCGCTCCAGCGCCTCCAGCATCCGCGCGTTGCCGGCCGCGCTGGCCAGCGTCTCATGGAACGCCCTGCCGTGTTCCAGCGACGCGGCCGGATCCGGCGCCAGCAGCTCATGCTGCAGGTCAAGCTCGCGCCGCAGCACTTCCAGGCCGTGCCGCCGGCGGGCCGCCTTGGCCGCGATGTGCGGTTCGATCACGGTGCGCATCTCGACCAGCTCAAGGACATCGGACAGGCCCATTGTGCGGATCAGGTAGCCCTTCTTCGGCAGCACCGTAACCTGCCCCTGCGCGACCAGCCGCTGCAGCGCCTCCCGCACAGGTGTTTTCGATACGCCGAATTCCTTCGCCAGTTCCGGCTCGACCACGACCGACCCGGGCTTCAGGGTCCCCAGCCACACGCGGTTCCTGAGGACTTCTTCCAGACGGTCGGTCGCTGATGCCACAGCCATTCCTTACCAGAGTGCGTGCGAGGTGTCTCAAGAAATATACTTCAGGAATCTGTCTGTGATACTTAT
>NZ_ANPE02000065.1 GCF_000328305.2 Arthrobacter crystallopoietes BAB-32
CGCGCGGATACGAGTTTCCAGTCGAGCGTTATGACGTCAGCCGAATTGACAGACGTTTTGGACACCTTCGACGTATCGAGAATCGAGAAGAAGTCCTCAAACTTGAACTCGTCGCCCATCAAGGGTTTGTCGGCAATATGCAGCCAGACCCAAGGGATACCGTACGCCTGCGCGATGATTACGCCGTGTAGCGAAGTGGATATGCAAGCCGACGCCGAGGCGATGTCATCAATAACCTCCGCAGGGGCGCGTGCAACGTTGACAACTTTCACGTCGTCGCTCTCCTGCTCTCCGAAGTAGGCCTTGTGCGCATAGTGCGGGACGAGCGCAATGTGTCCACGGCCTCCCTCGGTAGAAGGTGAGTAGAAACGCGGCAGCAGCAGTGCCGGATCGCCGAAAACAGCCGGTACATCCCATCCGAGTTTCCGTGTCAGTTCTTCGTGGGTCTTCCGGCCTCGAACGGCATGGATACGACGGGGCTTCCGCTGCTGCAGGCGGCGGACGGTATCCTCCCCCATCGGGGCAATAAGGCCCGTCCCCCAAATCTCTAAACCGCCGCGATCCAGATAATTAAGCAGCGACCCTACAGTCACCAAGGTGTTTCCGATATGGCGCTTGCCCTTGGTGTTGATTGCCGGGCGTCCAGTAATCATCTCCACCAGCCAGGGCCCAATGGTGTCGCCGAAATTGGGCTTGCCATCCCACCAGTACACGTTGACGGGCTCTGCCACCTCTCCCGTACCGGCGGCAAAATGCCCGTTGCCAGGCGAATCCAGCAGCTTCACAGACAACGTTCCCTGTACGTCGCGTGAGAATTGCAGCCTTTCATCCGTTATCCATGCAGGATCCGGAAAGGTGACCTGGTGGTCGAGATCATCCAACGACATCCGCACGGCAATTTCGGACGAACCTTCCTCCAAGGGGTAAATGACCTCGAAAAGCCCGACACCTACCTGGCGATGAGCAAGAGCGGCCCCGCTCTGCCTATGGAACTTAGGCGCTTTGGCGGGCGCCGGCACAACGCGTGTGAAGGCGCTCAACCAGTGACTGTCCTGGTATTGATTATGCTGCAGGCCGAGGACTGCGACGGCAACTGCCCCTTTATGGACGACGCCGCCGACGTCGAATGTCAGGTTCTTGTAACCGGCATTGAAGTATGCAATGATCGTCCGCCGCATCCCATCGGAGCGCTGAGCAGACACCGCCACTTTGTCGCCATGGATGGCATCGGTTTTCTTGCCGAACCGTACCCGCCGTGCTACCCCTTCGAGTTCCACGTCCAGGAAAATGCCCCAGGCGCCGTCGGGAGACATGGGCCCCTCGACTTCGTCCAGCACATTAGTCAGGATAGAAAATTCGCGAACTCGCGTACTGCCCGCAGACCGTTGCCCGATCAGCTGCGTCGGCAGAATGACTTCCTCGTCGGTATCCCTGTTGACGAGAACAGCACGTATAGCCGACGGCGCGTCTTCGATGCCGGCGAAGCCAGCGAAGCCAGTCACGAGATACTTGTCATTAACGCTTTGAATGTCAGTGAGCTTGTGCGTAACGCCAGGGACTTCCAGGCCCTGCCGCAGGCGCTCAGGCACCAAATTCGCGACATCGGCGGGCAGGTCGACGACGACCCTGCCGTCAAAGATGGACGAGCAAATGCGCCGGCCCGCCTCCTCCTGCTCGGCCAGTCGGCGCAGTGCTTCGGTTTCGCCCTGCATCAGGAGATGGTTTTTGATTCGGCCAACAGTCGTGCAGTAGTTCTCGACACCTGATGTGTAATAGGGCTCCAAGCCTGCCTTGGCCGACTGTACAAACGCCCTCCGGTCTTCCTCGGAAGCCGTCAGCCACAATTTTCCCAAAGCTGCAGGCAAGGTCGATGTGAAAACGCGCCGGATCAGCCTGTCCCGCCTCGCTCCGGGATCCGTGTAGCGGGCGACGACTGCCGCCAACCTTGTCGTTGTCTTCGCCTTGTCCGCAAGGGTCTGCTGGCGCGACGTGACGTTTTGCCCGTCATCACGCTTGCGGATATGGCAATAGACCCGGTCAGCCAAGACACTGACTTTCGCGGCGTTCAGGTACATCGATGCGGTGAACGGCTGGTCCTCACCGATCCATTGGTCCTCGGCAAAGCGGAGGCCCAAGGATTGGATCAGGGCTCGCCTGAACAGCTTGATAGGGCCCAGGCTGTCCCAAGCATTGGTGGCAATAATATCGGCGTCGAGGACGGTTTCGCGGAACATATGCTCCGGTACATGCCGGCCATTCAAGCTTCCGAAACGTCCGAGGACTACATCGGAACCCTCACGGTCAGCGATCTCCACCATCCGATGGAGGCTGTCGGTGGCCAAGACGTCGTCGGAATCCAGGAAAAAGACATATCTGCCGCGGGCGCGCTCCAGGCCAGTGTTCCTGGGTTTGCTGGGCCCTCCAGAATTTTCCTGCCGCACGACGACCAGCCTGTCGTCCTCGCCGCCCAATCGCTCAAGGACCGCGGCCGTATCGTCGGTTGAACCATCGTCGACAGCGATAACCTCCAATTGACCAGCGGCAAAGGACTGACCAAGCGCGGAACGAACGGTCTCTTCGATGTAACGCTCGGCGTTGTAGACCGGGATCACGACTGAAACAGCCTTCTCACCCGAAGCAAATCGGCCGGAACGAGTGGTTGGTTCGGGCTGCCCGTCTTCCCCCGTCCGGAGCCACTTCAACAGCCTGCCGGCTTGGCGCGGCACGGAAAAATCGTTCAATGTGTTATCCGTTTCTCGTCTCTTCAAGCCAGCTGATCACAAGTGGCCGGGATGTGTAATGCCGATTCTGTCCCTACGAAAGAACACCGACAGCAGCTTCAGGTTCCTGCGCCTGAGCCAATGGTTCCGTCCGTGCGGATGCGCCGATGGCTTCATAGAAGCTTTGCATGGCACGGTTGTTGTACGAAGTGATGTCAAACTCCGACGCCGGTACTTTGCCTTCCAGGAAATCCTGCATTCCTCGTGCCAGTGCTTTGGTTGACCTTTCGACCACAAGCCCTGTGCCTGGCGGTACGGCACTAGCCACGGAGCCAAAAGCGGTGGTCACAATGGGAAGGCCAAGGACCTTCGCCTCAAGCAAGACCATGGGTTGTCCTTCATAGTCACTGGAGAGGACGAAACAATCCGAGGCGTCCATAAGCGCATACGGATTGTCCTGTTCGCCGGCAAATACGACAGCGTCGGATACCCCGAATTCTGCGGCTGTTGATTCCAGCTGCCTCTTCAGGGGACCATTACCAATGATGAGCAGCCGTGTAGCGGGATTAGCCAGATGAACAGTACTGAAGGCCTCTATCAGGCGAGCATGGTTCTTCTCCGGCGACAGCCGGCCCACGCTCACGAAAGTTTGCGCCGCGGTGCCCGCTGGGAAAAATTCTTCGAGCCACGCCTGCCGCGTCGCCTCTGCAGCGATATCCTCAGCACTATAGGCGGAGCGAAGGAACGCAAGCATTTCCGGTAATGCGTCCGCGGTGCAAGCGGCACGACCAGGCAAATCAGCCACGCGAGTATATTTCGGCGATGTCAGGGCCTTGATCTTGAATTCGTTGACTGTATTAACCGCTGAAGTGAACTTCCCGGCAGATGCAAACTCCGACAAATGCTCCTCGTTTAGCCTGCTCAGTTCCTCTGAGACAGACACGAGCTTGTCAAAATACTTATAGGTTGAGAAAACGGCTTCAAGGTTAGCCTTCAGCGGCTTAGCCCCATTAACCTGACGTTCCGCATCCTTCTTCAAGTCATTGTGGAGCCAAATCGAATGCTGTTTGGCATTCCCCCGAAGAAGCAGATAAGTCCAGAACGGTCCATAGCCGCTGAAGTCCACGATGTAGTCAAACTCGCTGTCGCCAAAACAGCGGTACCATTCGTCATCCCAGATAGGTTGCGCAGAAGAGGTGAAGTCCACGCCATCAGGAAGGCCGCCTTTGAGCATCGCACGGTACTTTTGCCGATCCTTGAGGCCGACATTCGGATACCCTTGCCTGGGAAAAAGCCTGACGTTCCTGTTAATCCTGTCTGCGTTAGCCATTTTGGCCGCATTACGGCTATAGGAGTACAGGACCGAGACGTCGAAACGGGAGTAGTCGATATTGTCCAAGAGATTCAGAGCGGATGTCGTTATGCCATTAGACGCCATACCGCCCAAGTACAGGAGGATCCGCTCACGCCCGTCGCCATGGTCGGAACGAATGCCGGGCATGCTCCGGTCATTTTTGAAGACGGCGTTGATTAGACGTTCGGTCGAAGACCCGTCCTCCAGCGATGTATAGTCCCGGCGTGCTTTCTCGTACTTTTCATCAACGTGACCTTCGTCGCCTGACGCCTCCCCGGCTCCTAGCCTACTGATGGAAGATGCCAACTCATCCGAATCGGTTGAGAGTGGTCCAGGCAACTGCTCGGGCTGCACATACAGTCCCCGATTCGCTGAGTAGCGGTTGAGGTCAGGTATGTGGAACAGAACCGGTCGGCCCGTTGCTAGGAAATCATAGAAAATGCTGGAGTAATCAGTGACGAGGATATCTGTGATGCCGAGAATGGTGTTGGTGGGAATATCGTTGGGCACCAGATAGCCTGCAAGATCACGGTTCTTCGAAGCCGCTTTGTAGACGACCTGATGGATCTTCAGCAGGATCCGGTACCGGGTGGTGTCAATTTTCTTTTCAAGATCGACAATAGTGCGATGGAGGATCGCAGCATCATTGGAAGGCTCGTAAAATGAGTCGCCCTTCCAAGTCGGCGCGTACAGAATGACTTCACGGCCGTCATCATGGATACCGTGCTGGGAAAGAACTTCGTAGAGGCCGACCTTCTGGGTTTCGGACAAGTTCTGTCGATCAATCCGGGGATATCCTGTCTCAAGGATTTTTCCACGGTACAGGTTCCTCAGCTTATAGCCGTCGAGATACATCTGCTCGGTCATGAACGAATTAGCCGATACGAGGTAATCGGCCTGGACAAAGTTCCGGATGATATTCCTGGTATCAGGGCCGCCACCTTCAATGTGATACCCCATCTTCTTCAACGGAGTTCCATGCCATGTGTTGATGTATGTCTGACCCCGCCGCTTAGAGAATTGCCAGGGGAAGGTAGCGTTATTGAAGAGATATTCGGACGTTGCTAATGCGTCGTAGTACTCGGTGGACCCATAGCGGACGAACCGGACGTTTCGGTTCCCAGCGTAGCGCTTGATCGTACCTTCGTAATCCTGGAGCGAGGAAAGAACCCAGATGTGTTGAAGGTGCGCATACTCGGGATTGTCCAGCAGCGATTGGAAGACAGCCTCGGGATTGCACAGCATCCCATTTCCGGAAAAAGACTCGTACAGTACGGTGCCCCTCCGGATCGGCTGCCGCCGTGCCCGGGCGCTGAGTTCAGTAGCCACGGCCTTCTTGGCTTTGACAACGAGATTTTCCATGATGGCTTTTTTGTTCAATGCTTCCTCCGAGGAACAGGTCCTCTTTCATCCAATCCAGCAGACCCGGCGTCCGCTGGTCGGCTGTCTTCTTTCAGCTCGACTGCGGATTAAGTCTGCCGCTCCCATTGTGCGCGGCCGAACAAACCGATCACCCGGTTTGGTCGCTGTGCCGTCCGGCTGATTGATGTGGGCATCTTCCAAGCCAACATAGCGATTGGAGGCAGGAGCCCAATCCGTACTGTTGCGCCTGGCCGGCGATCCGCTAAAGACCTCACACAGTGGCCGCGTCCCGCACAGAGCCCTTCGGCTCTGGGAGCGGGGCAGCAGTGCACATAATCCTCAAGCTTGACGTTCACCTTTGCGTTTTTTCTGTAGGCCAGTCTAAAGCAAGCTTCACATACCGCGGTTCAAGGGCCGCTTTCCGTTGTCTAGATCACCGGCCCATGTCAGAGGCAGCTGGCGACCAGCACGCTGGTAATCGCCATTTGAACGGTCAAAGCGTGCAGCAGGAATCGGGCCGCCATCCACGGCAAGCGCTGAAGTCAACGCATCGACAGCAAGTGGGACAGTCCCGGCGGTGGCGGCGGTTAGAATGGGTGCTGGACCTTTAGTCCTTGTCCTTATCCGTGCGCGATTCAATCGAGTCACATACTTCTATTGGAGGGCAACGCAAGTCGTGGCTGCCATTAAGAGACGTCTAGCCAGGCTCCGGAACAACGCCCTCAGATTGGTCTCCACGAACGCCAGTTTCTACCGGGCACTGCGCCTTGAGAGTAAGAGTTACCTTAGATCCGGCTCATTCTTTTTGCCCCGACTCGCGCGAATCGACCCGAACCTCCACATACCTTCGCAACGAAAACGGGCACTGGAGCTCGTTGAAGCGGCCTTAGCCACTGCGGAAGTACCGTACTGGGTTCTGCCCAGCCGGTCCGATAGACCGAATGTCATCGGCGTCAGCACGTGCCACCGCGACACTGTTTTCGGGGCCCTGGCTCGCGAGAGGCATTTCCACTGTTGGTATCTCCAGGAACTACGACCTCGGGGCACGGCGTATGGAACGGTTCGAATCATCGACAAATTCCTAAAGCCTATTTCCGAAGCCGCAGGTGTCCGTATCTACGAGTTTGTCCAGGCTCAAGAAGGATCCTCATTCAGCTCAACACCGAGCCAGGGAGTCGAGATCCATTTTTGGAAGCGAGAAGAAGGCGTCCTGAAATCGGCTGTTTGGAACGACCGGGTGGTTGAAATTGCTGCCACGGAGGCGAATACGCCGTCTGATAGCCAGATGACAGCAGCAATCTCACCGGCCACGCAAGACATAACTTTTCCCATCGATGTCGTTTACACCTGGGTTGACGGCGCAGACCCGAAATGGTTGGAGCAGAAGGCTTCAGCCCTTCAGCTGCATGATCCGAATCTGTTCACGGATAGAGCAATCGACGCCGCGCGTTTTGCAGACCATGACGAACTGCGGTTCAGCCTGCGAAGCATAGAACAATTCGCTCCATGGGTACACAGGATCTGGCTTGTAACCGCGGGGCAGACTCCGTCCTGGCTGGACACGTCCAATGAACGGATTACAGTTGTTGATCACAAGGAAATATGGCCCTCCAAAGACGGGCTTCCGACGTTTAATTCACATGCAATCGAAGCCAACCTTCATCGCATTCCCGGATTGGCTTCGCACTATTTGTATTTTAACGATGATGTCTTCTTGGGGAGACCGATCACGGCAGACCTGTTTTTCCACCCTAACCGATTAACAAAGTTCTTTCCTTCAAGGGCCATGGTCGATTTCGGCCCCATCGTTCCAGGGGAGAATGCCTCTACCTCGGCTGCCAAAAACGCACGGCAGCTGATCGAACGTCGTTTCGGTGTGACTTTTAGCCGAAAGTTCTATCATGCACCTGCACCGATCTCCCGTGAAATCATGAACCGGGCTGAAGAACAATTCCCCGAAGCCTTTCAGCGTACGCGCGAGGCTTCTTTTCGCCAAGCCACAGACATTGCCGCCTCCGGGTCTATGTACTTCAACTATGCATATGCCGTGGGCCAAGCCGTACCCGGTTCGATCCGTTATGACTACATTGATCCAGCCAGCGAGGATGGCAGGAATCGTTTAGAGAATGTGATTCGACGTAGGCATTTGGACGTGATTTGCATCAATGATGGTGCCACCCACCAGTCTCTTGACCAACGCGAAGAAACTGACCGTTACCTTAGGGACGCCCTCAGCCGCCTTTATCCAGTCAAGGGCTCTTTCGAGCTTTAGCGACCATCCGCCATATTGGGATGGCCGCCGGTATCGGCCCCGTCGCTTGCCGGGTTTGCTTTGAAATGGCCCTTCGCTCCAAGGTGTCGCACAACAGGCGAATTCGGCTCACGACTCGGTATCGGACTCATAGCTTGTGGGTATCGGAACGAGTTCCCGGAGAAAATAATCGGTGAGGACAATGGTGTGCGCCGGATCCGGATCGTCATGATTCGGTTCTCCAAGTGTCAGTACGTCCGGTTTGGCTCCACGAAGCAACCGGGTCATCAGGTCTTCTGTACCCTCCCGGCCAAGACCAACAAATGTGTAGGCGATACTCGCCGGCACAGCCCGGCCAGTTGCAAAGCCATAGTACTGCGCCAATGATGACAGCAACGAAATGTCGTCAGTCGATCGGAAACGCGCAGAGCGTGTCCTATCAAAGTGTTCCTGATACTTTGTCTCCATTTCCGCGAGCACACTCTTCCTGTGCGGGTGAGGGGTATGGAGAAGGCCCTGTGAGATTTCGATCCCAAATTCGCGGCGAATAATGTCCCGATTGTTGGAGCCGGCGGTGAGATGCGGCGGGGCATCCTCACCCAAATAGTTGATTTTCGTGGGCGACGTAAAGAATTTCGCTATCCCGTTGGCGAGGAAGTAAGTTTCCGGACGCTGCGGCCGCGTAAGAATAGTGTCGTCGTTAAAGTAGAGGAAATGTTCTGAGAGTCCTTCGATCCGGTGGAGGACGGTCTCGATTGCGTGGGAGTTAAACGTGGGAAGGACGCTCTTCCGGGGGAACAGCGATTCGTGAGAAACGAACTCCACCGCGTCATCTGCTTGAACGAACCAGTCGGGCGTCTGCCCGGCAGTAACAATGAATATCTTGCGGATCCAAGGGGCAAACATTCTTAGCGACCGAATCGAATACTTCAGTTCGTTACGGTTCGTAAATCTGGCGGCACTTGACGACTCTGCATGTAGCCGCCCGGAATCGATGGTGTACTGATCGCGGGATTTGCGCCATTCGGGATCAGTATCATCTACCCAAGTGTAGACCGCGTCGATGGGGAAGCTGACTTCTGACCATAGGGGAACACCGGAAGCGTCGGATGCCTGCGGCAAGTTCACGCAGTTGCCGGAATGTGACACGGAGTTAAAGGTGGACGCGGCGATTCTGTCGAGTTCGCGATTATGCCGCGGTGGCGCCAGCATACCCGGCTCATCTGGGACGTCCTGCCAAAGTTCGATGTCGCATGCATAGCCATCGCCCCGCCGAACGGTCATCTGCGGATCAGCATATTCGTGATAGATGCGGACAACAGTGGCTGAAGCAAATGCTGCTGGTACTGCTGGTGACCTGTGCGGGTCCCAAGAGCCGGGCGTCAACTTCCTGGTACCCAACAGTGCTTCCGCCCGCAGGCCTTGGCTCTCCCCCATGCTCAATTGCTTTAGGAGCCTGTCTTTGTCACGACTGGAAATCGCGATGACGGAACGACTGGCGTCATAGCCCTTCAGCGGGAGATGATTAATGCCGCTGGTCTCCAGGAAACGGAGACCGAACTCCAAATTGCGCCGCTGTACCCGCTCCCCAATTAGCTCGGGCAGTTCCAGCACACACCATGAAGCCTTCTCCTCGCCAACATCCCTGGCCGAGGGTGGCTGGACTGACTTCTCCTCTTCCAATGGCACCTTATGGGCCGCTTCACTTGCTCGTTTCGAGATCCGCTCTTGGCGAGTACCTGCTTCCTTCGCTTCCAAAAGCAGGGATTCGAAGAGTTCAGTCCAATTCTTCTGGATCTGCTCCGGTGAGTAACGGCGAGCTGATTCCTTCGCCGCGATGCTCATCCTCAGCCACTTGGATTGGTCACCCATGAGCTCTCCCAGAGCTTGGGCGAGGATGGTGACGTCGCCTGTCGGAACGAGGCGCCCGTTCACGCCATCCTCGATTATTTCCGAGGGGCCTGTGGGGCAGTCATAGGATACTACCGGGACCCCCGCGGCGATGGCTTCAAGAAGGACCAAAGGCAGTCCCTCGCTGCGCGAACTCAACGCCGCGATCGATGCCTTCGACCACTCAGCCAACATGTCCGTGACGGGCGGTATGATCTCCAGTCGGGATTCAATGCCCAAGCGCTTTGCCAGTCGCCGATAGACTTCTTCCTGGGGGCCGGCACCGTACAGCCGAAGGCGCCAGTCAGGATAGTCTGGGGCAATCTGGGCGAAAGCTTTTATTAGATGGTCGAACCGTTTTCCTGGGACAAACCTGCCTGCAGCAACGATGAGTGGCCGGCGTCCCGACGTCTCGGGCCGGAAGACATTGGGAATGGCGTTCGGAATCGTGACGAGTCTGGGAGCCGCATCCTGCAACTCGGCTTGAAGCCACTCCGACGACTCGTCCGTCAGGGAGACGATGCAATCGACGCGCGGACCGTACAGCAGGATCGGCTCTGCCGTGACGCCCCTTGTGCCTGTCGAGCGGTGTTCTTCCTCGACAATGACTACATTCTGCGGAGCCAGTTGGGCCGCCATGGCCGTTAATGCAGGAGTGGAGGTCACCAGAATTTCGGTTCGCAGCTCCGCAAGCGCGCGGGACAGAACGACATCGGTCAGAGCGTTATGCTGGTTGTCCCATTTCTCCGGAATGAGCCGAGAGGAAACCGAGCCGAGCAGGGAATGATCGGTGCTGTCCGTTTCGCCATCC
>NZ_ANPE02000064.1 GCF_000328305.2 Arthrobacter crystallopoietes BAB-32
GGTCTTGACCAGTGCGCCGGCCTTGACCCCGGCCTCGCGGGCGGCCTCGTTCGTGGCGACCAGCACCAGCGGGCGGCCGTTTGCGACGGCGGTGACTGCCACCGCGGCAGCTTCGCTTCCCAGCCGGGAGCGCAGGTCCAGCGCCAGCGACCGCAGGTCGTCTGCGCCACCGATGGTTCCGGCGTTGTGCGCCAGCAGGCGGATGCCGGCAACGTCCTGGGCCTTGTCCACCAGCTTCGCGGCCGAAGCCGCCAGCTGTTCCTTGCGCAGCTTGTCCAGCTCCTTTTCAGCGGCCTTCAGCTTCGCCAGGGTCGCTGCAATGCGCTCAGGCAGCTGTGCACCGGGCACCTTGAGCATCTCGGACAGCTCGGTGACCAGCGCGCGCTCGGCCGCCAGGTGGCGGAAGGCCTCCATGCCGACAAACGCCTCCACGCGGCGGTTGCCCGACCCGACGGACTGTTCGCCCAGCAGCGTCAGGCTGCCGATCTCGGAGGTGCTGTCCACATGCGTGCCGCCGCACAGCTCACGCGACCAGGCGCCGTCGATCTCCACGACCCGGACCGTGTCGCCGTAGGCCTCGCCGAACAGGGCGGTGGCGCCCAGCGCCTTGGCCTCGGCCAGCGGCATGATCCTGGTCTGGACGCCGAAGTTGTTCCGGATCGCCAGGTTGGAGACTTCCTCGATTTCGGACTTGGCTGCCGCGCTGATGCCCTCGCCCCAGGCGAAGTCGAAGCGCAGGTAGCCGGCCTTGTTGAAGGAACCGCGCTGCAGCGCCTCCGGGCCCAGGATCTGGTGCAGGGCGGCGTGGACGATGTGCGTGCCGGTGTGGGCCTGCTCCCCCGCCTGGCGGCGCTGCTCGTCGACGGCGGCCAGCACCTTGGCGTCGGCGGGCAATTCGCCCTCGCGGACCACGGCCTTGTGCACGCTGAGCCCCTTGACCGGACGCTGGACGTCCAGGACCTCAACCACGAACCCGTCACCGGTGATGAGCCCAACGTCCGCGGCCTGGCCGCCGGCCTCGGCGTAGAACGGCGTTTCGTTCAGGACCAGCTCGATTTCCTCGCCCTGGCCGGCATAGCCAACGGTGGCGCCGTCGCGGACGATCCCGCGGACAGTGGATTCGGTGGACAGCTCGTCATAGCCGGTGAAGACCGTCTCGCCGGCAGCCAGCATGTCGCGGAAGACCCGCACATCCGCATGGCCGGCCTTCTTGCCCCGGGCATCGGCCTGCGCCCGCTGGCGCTGTTCGGCCATCAGCGACCGGAAGCCCGCCTCGTCCACCTGCAGGCCGGCCTCTTCAGCCATCTCCAGGGTGAGGTCGATGGGGAAACCGTAGGTGTCGTGCAGGGTGAAGGCGTCCTCGCCGGAGAGCGGCTTGCCCGCAGCCTTCGACTCCTTGACCGCATCCTCCAGCCGGGCGGTGCCCGAGGCGATGGTGCGCAGGAAGGCCTTCTCTTCGGCGTAGGCGATGCGGCTGATCCGCTCGAAGTCGGATTCGACGACGGGGTACGTGCCCTTCATGGCGTCCCGGGAGACCGGCAGCAGCTCGGGCAGGCAGGCCTGTTCGACGCCCAGCAGGCGCATCGCCCGCACGGCGCGGCGGATCAGGCGGCGCAGCACATAGCCGCGGCCCTCGTTGGACGGCGTCACGCCGTCGGAAATCAGCATCAGGGCGGAGCGGACATGGTCCGCCACGACGCGGAGGCGCACATCGTCCGCGTGGTGGGGATCGTCGTCGGACTCGGCGCTGGTGTACTCCTTGCCGGACAGCTCCGCTGCCTTGTCCAGCACCGGACGCACCTGGTCCGTTTCGTACATGTTCTCCACGCCCTGGAGGATCATGGCGAGACGTTCCATGCCCAGGCCGGTGTCGATGTTCTTCTTCGGCAGTTCGCCGAGGATCTCGAAATCCTCCTTGCCGATGCCTTCGCCGCGCTGGAACTGCATGAAAACCAGGTTCCAGATCTCGATGTAGCGGGTCTCGTCGGCGATCGGGCCGCCCTCGATGCCGTATTCCGGCCCGCGGTCGTAGAAGATCTCGGAGCAGGGTCCGGCCGGGCCGGGCTGCCCGGTGGACCAGTAGTTGTCCTTCTTCCCGGACTTCTGGATGCGCTCGGCCGGAACGCCCACCTGGTCCCGCCAGATGGCCAGGGCTTCGTCGTCCTCTTCGTAGACCGTGATCCACAGACGGTCCGCCGGCAGGCCGTAGCCGCCCTGTTCCACCGGGGTGGTCAGCAGTTCCCAGGCCATCGGGATGGCCTTTTCCTTGAAGTAGTCGCCGAAGGAGAAGTTGCCGCACATCTGGAAGAACGTGCCGTGCCGGACGGTCTTGCCGACCTCTTCGATGTCGGCGGTCCGAATGCACTTCTGGACGCTCGTGGCCCGGTTGTACGGCGGGGTTTCGCGGGCCGTCAGGTACGGGATGAACGGCACCATGCCGGCGACCGTGAAGAGCAGCGACGGGTCGGGAGAGACCAGCGACGCCGACGGCACCACGGTGTGTCCGTTCTTCTCGAAGAAGTCGAGCCAGCGGCGGACGATCTCATGGGACTTCATGGTGCCTAATTACCCTTCCGGTGGTACAAACGCGGCGCATGGAAAACAGCGCCGAAAAAAATCTAGCGGGTCTTGACGTCGTCTGCGGAATCGATGCCGAGGGCGGCACGCAGGTCCGCTTCCCTTTCCGTCATGCCCTCCCGCAGCGCATGGGCGAATTCCGCAATGCTGTCGGCCACGCCGGCGACGGCGCGGTTGAGGCTTTCCGGGCCGAGTGCCTGCTTGGTGGTCTGGAACTTACGCATGGCCAGGACACCGATCGCGATGCCGGCGCCCATCCAGATAAACCGCTTCATGAATTGGTTCCTCCCTCAGCCGTCAGCGGCTGCGCCGGCCGCGGCCGGTGGTCTTGGATCGGGCAGAGAATGCAGTGCGCACGCCGTAGGAGAACGCGGCGACCTTGATCAGCGGGGATCCGATGGTGGCGGCCACCAGCGAGGACAGCGCCGAAACATTGGCGGTCGCGTCGGAGACATTGGACGAGATGCCATCCACCTTCTGCAGCTGCTGGTTGGTGGTGTTGACCGTCGTCGTCACTTCATCGATCAACGGAGTGGTTCCGTCGCTGATGGAGCGGATGCTCGTGCGGAGCTCGTCGAAGACTTTGCCCAGCTTCCAGATCGGGACAGCCAGCAGTGCCACCAGCACCGCGAATACGCCTGCGGCAATCAGACCGGCAATATCTCCACCTGACATGGATCTCCTTTTGCAGTTTTGCGCGCGGCCTTTCCTGCCGTTCCCGGCGTGGATTCGGCTTGCGACGTCGGTGCTTGCGTCCTGGTGCATCCGCACCCGATATTTACCTTACCTACTGAACAGCCCGCGGCGCTTGCCACGGGCTGTTCATTGAGGTGTTCCGCTGCTGCGGAATCCGGTGGTCCGGCGGCGGCTTCGCGTCAGCTAAAGGCCGGCTGCCGGAACCGAATCAGCGTGCGTAGTATTCGACGACCAGCTGCTCTTCGCAGGTGACCGGAACCTCGGAGCGCTTCGGGCGGCGCACCAGGCGGGCCTGCAGCTTCTCCAGCTGGACATCCAGGTAAGCCGGAACGGTCGGCAGGACGTCGCGGTGGGCACCGGCAGCTGCAACCTGGAACGGCGGCATCTTCTCGGAACGCTCGTGAACGTGGACGAGCTGGCCTTCGGAAACGCGGAAGGACGGGCGGTCCACGCGCTTGCCGTCAACCATGATGTGGCGGTGCACAACCAGCTGGCGGGCCTGGGCGATGGTGCGGGCGAAGCCGGCACGCAGGACCAGGGCGTCAAGACGCATTTCCAGCAGCTCGATCAGGTTCTCACCGGTCAGACCGGCGGTGTTGCGGGCCTCCTCGAAGACACGGGTCATCTGTGCTTCGCGGATACCGTACTGGGCGCGCAGACGCTGCTTCTCGCGCAGGCGGACGGCGTAGTCGCTGTCCTGCTTGCGGCGGGCACGGCCGTGCTGGCCGGGACCGTACGGACGGCGCTCCATGTACTTTTCGGCCTTGGGGGTCAGGGCAATACCCAGGGACCGCGAGATGCGGACCTTGCGGCGGGCTCGTGTGTTGTTAGCCACGATGTCCTTCCAATTCATGCGGTGAGGTGATGTGCTGGCCTCCATGGTTGGAGAGCGTTGGTCAACCGCTGCCTTCAGCTACAACCGCCCACAGCGCACGTCACACCCATACGAAAATTCATTCGGGGATCGACGGCGCACAAACGGCTTGCCAGTCAGCCAACAATCCTAGCATCAACCGGCCGGACGCTTCGCACGGACCATCGCCGGGGCACGGCCTGTTGGATCACGGCAACGACGCTTGGCTACCTGTTCCGACCTAAATGGGCACTCCACCGAGACAGGCCCTTGCCCGGACCGATGATTTACGTGCCCGTGCTGTTCTGGACACCGAGTACCGATTCACGGAAGGCTGACGCCATGCGGAAACTGGCCTTTAGCATGAACATGAGCCTGGACGGCTACATCGCCGCGCCCGGTAACGACCTCGGGTGGAGTGTGCCAAGCGACGAGCTGTTCCAGTGGTGGTCCGACCGGGTGGAGGCGACTGGACTGGCTCTGTACGGGCGCAAACTGTGGGAGACGATGAGCTCCCACTGGCCAACCGCCGACCAGCAGCCTGGCGCCACACCAGCGCAGATCGAGTTCGCCCGCCGCTGGCGGAACATGCCGAAGGTTGTGTTCTCCTCGACGACCAGCGCTGTCCACTGGAACGCCCGCCTGGTCTCCGGCGACGCCGTCACCGAAATCGCCCGGCTCAAGACTGAGGATGGTGGCCCCATGGACATCGGCGGCGCAACCCTCGCCGCTGCGGCCATGCGGGCCGGGCTGATAGACGAGTACACGATCGTCACTCACCCTGTCCTGGTGGGCGGCGGTACGCCGTTCTTCACGGCCTTGGACAACTGGGTAAACCTGAACCTGCTGGAGACCCGCACTTTTCCCGACGGCGTGCTCTTAACCAGGTACGAGACCAGACGCTGAATGCCCGGCCTCGGAGCGGTGCGGGATCGGCGCCCAAAATTTCGTGGCTGTTGGGAGTCGCGTTGAGGGATCGGCTATCGCACTCCTGAAGACCGATTAGCGGTGCATTTCAGGAAATGACCCGTGCGGCGGAAATCTCGTATCAGGAATAGGGCTGCGATCACGAGGAGGACTACCATGCCTAGGTAGCCCCAGCCGAATGGATCATTCCGTCCAGCGCTGTTGATGGCTTGGGGAATGAAGATCAAGGGGTAAAAAGGCATTATCAGCAGCTGCGTTGCAAGCGCCTTTCGCATTTGCACAGCGGCCCCGCGGGTGACCGTGAGGTGCTCGGGAACGACAGCCGCCTTTCCTGCCACCTGCCGGCGGACATGCTTTCGTTCGTCGCTCGTTAGCGAGAGGGTCACGTCGACGTTTCCATATTCGGCTGCCGGGACGACCTTCTTGGAGATGAAGATCAGGCCTCCGATCATGGTGCCCAGCCCGGCGAGCATGAAGCCGAACGGCAGGTACGACGGCCAGTCGCCATAAGAGTCCCCAAATGCCAGAGCCGTCAGCACGGAACCAACCGCGACCAGCACGATCACGCCCGCTAGCCAGAAACGCGTGTAGTAGAGCTTTACGGCGGTACCCAGTCCATGGTCCGCCAACCCCTGGGCTCTCTTGGCTGCTTTAGTCCAACGTTCGTTGGACTCCGCCATCAGTTCGTCGATTCCGCTCAATGTTCCATTCCTTGCATGGTCCCCACAACACCTATCGGAGCTTTCAGGAGCCGGGCCCCCTAGTGAAAGCGTCAACGAGTTCGTCTAACGCCTTCGGACTAGCTGCAATTTCTACCCTGCCCTGCTCCGTTCTTATCGTCATCGCCTGGTTTCCCAGGCCCGCAATGTAATTGCGTTCGCTGCCTCGAATCAGCCGACGCTCCGGGAAGACCTCCAACACGCAAATCTTCGTGGGACGCCCGGAAGGCACCAACGACTCATACACAGCCGGCTGAGACTCGATCCATTCGGCATGAGGCGTCGCGATACCCATGTTCCAAATACTGCTCAGAGACCCAGGACGTGCGTCGGGGTAACGAACGTAGGCGAGGATCTGGCCGTTCGCCTCTAAGCGGGCCGCTGTCTTGCGCATTCCCGCCACGATGAAGAACAGAATGACGCCGGACATCACGGCATTGACGGCTGCCTGAAAGACCGCGTCAAGCAAGGGCCCGCCAAAGGCGACATAGACGGCGGTCAGCAGCAACCCCTCGGCCAGCACGAACAAAGCGATAGCCAGCTTGGGATGCTGGCGCACCCAGTCCCTCATGCCGGCAGGCTATGCGGGCGGCCTTTCAAAAACCCAGAGATATGCCATTGCACGAAGCCAACGGGGTGGCTTTCACAGCTGCGTTTGGCGGCTTCGATGTCTTGTAAGCCTAGCGTTTCGAGTCACTAGGTTATGAAACACATCGTGTCGAGGGCAGAGAGCGGCTGTCCGTAAGGGATTTCTCACCGAATCACGTCCGATTCTCCGGTTGGGGCGAGGAGATGGTCTGAACGTAGAACGTCTCCTCGTGGCGGCATTGTTGAGGTGCCCCTTCCAGGAGCTTTTCGAGTTGGCCTTGTGAGATCACGCCTCCGCCCAGCGTGACCGGCATGGGTTTCCCGACCTCGATCGATTGCCCTTCCACTTCAATACTCAGCGGGTCGCTGGCGGCAAACCTTGTGCCCGAGGGGAACACGAGTGCCATTTCCTGCCCTTCGGCGGTCTTGCCGATGATGCAGTTCTCTTCGTTCAGGATCAAGCTGCCCTCGAACGCGGCTTCCATCGCATAGTTCTCGCCGGCACTCTCGGGATTGACGAGAAGCATTTCGCCACCGGGGCCAGTGGCGATATTTGCATTCCCAGGCTGGTCGGCTGAGGTGTCAGCGCATCCGGAAATGGCCACAGTAAGCACCAGAAATGCCTCAAGTCGGGGAAAACGCTTCATGAAGAGCTCCTACAGTCCGAAAATAACCTGACGGCGCAAGGCAGGACAACCTCCGCCGCTTCTCACATCCAACCCGACCGCTTTTAAAAAAGCTCAGAGCGGAGTGTTCATATATTCTGCGACGGTCCCATTAATGGGGAAGGTCGCTACCGTTGTGTGTCTCATAACCGGTGTGTGCCAATTCCCTTGGAATATGAAACTCCTCACCGGCTACACAGCGCCGACGACCAATGCGGTCCTATTTCCGGATAATTATGTATGCCCTGAGATTCTCGTAACTACGTCTCGAAACCTCCTGGTTAGACTGGCAAATCAACCATTGGTTATGAGACACATCGGAGGAACCCTTGCCGAAACTAATTGGTTACGCACGTGTTTCGACCCGGCTGCAGTCCACTGACCGGCAGCAGGCCGACCTATTGGCCGCCGGCGTCCGACGCGATGACCTCTACATCGACCATGGTGTCTCTGGGGCACGAGCTTCGCGGCCACAGTTCGATCGAGCACTCGACGCGCTAATCGAGGGCGACACCCTCGTCATTACAACTCTGGATAGCTCGGGCGATCCACCCAGAACATGCTCGCCCTCGCCGACGAACTCCGCAGCCGAGGCGCGGGCCTCCGGGTCCTGAACCTCGGCGGAGGCGACGTCGACACGGCGACACCCATGGGGTCCATGTTGTTCACGATCATGGCCGCCCTTGCGCAGATGGAACATGAGATCAAACGCGAACGCGTCATGGATTCGATCAACAAGCGAAGGGAAGCCGGCAAGGACCTTGGCGGCCGGCCCCGCAGGGTCACGGAGAGTCAGATTCGAAGCGCCGTCCGGTTGGTCGAAGGCGGCGAGCCCGCGGCCCAGGTCGCCCGCGATCTCGGCATGTCTCGCGCAACGTTCTACAGGCGGTCGCGAGCACTCACAAACCAGCATGGTGCCACGTAACGCTGCGAAAAGACCGCTACTCATCACCAAAAATCACAGCAAAGCTGATCTTCAGGTCACCCAGTCAGAAACAGTTGCGGTCGGTATATCAGCAGCCGACGGCGATAACTCCCGCATGGCCCGGCAGTCGTTCCAAGGCAAGGATGCAAGTCCGTAAAGGCACCGTTTAGCGCGTTCCGTTCGAGACGCGCACGAGATCGCAGATGATCTGGCACGGCGCGAAGTCAAGCTGAACATCGGGGGCTCGATCCATGACCCCAGCGACCCGATGGAAAAACTGCTCTTCAATGTCCTGGCAATGATCGCGGAGTTCGAAACCGACCTGATCCGCTCCCGAACCCGTGAAGGATGCGGATCGCAAAGGCAAAGGGACCGCTGCGGGGGAACAGCCAAAACTGACACCACTCAGGAGGCCCACCTCTATAGCTTGCACATTTCGGTTACGCGTGAGCGCTCTGGTGTGGCATTAGGCTGGACGGATGCGAGCCATACTGCAGCGGGTCAGCCGCGCCAGCGTCACGGTCGAAGGAAGAACCGTAGGAGCCATCGACGAGCCCGGCCTCCTCGTGCTCGCCGGGGCGACCCATACCGACGGCGAGGTCGAAGCGGCGTTGCTCGCGCAGAAGATTTGGAACCTGCGCATCCTCGAGGGCGAAAAATCGTGCTCCGACGTTGCCGCTCCCCTGCTGGTCGTCAGCCAATTCACGCTGTACGCGGACACCCGGCGCGGCCGCCGGCCATCCTGGTCTGCTGCCGCGCCGGGTGAGGTGAGCGAGCCCCTCATCGAGAGTCTGGTCGACAGCTTGAGGGAGCTGGGAGCCCGGGTCGAGACCGGCATCTTCGGTGCCATGATGGAGGTCGAGCTGGTCAACTCGGGGCCGTTCACGATCAGTCTTGATACCGAGGACTTCGCGAAGCCACGCCGCGGCTGAGCGGCGGCCCGCCGGAGCCGTGCCGACAAGGTGCCAATGCAACAGGCTCCGGCGGCGGATTACTTTCCGCGGATGATCTTCCGCAGCCGCTCCACCCGGGCGCTGATTTCGCGCTCGGCACCGTTCGCCGTCGGCTCGTAATAGTCACGGCCGACCAGGTCGTCCGGCGGATACTGCTGCCGGGCGATGGCGTGCGGCTCGTCATGCGAATAAACGTAGCCCTTCCCGTGTCCCAACTGCTTGGCACCGGGATAGTGGGCGTCCCGCAGGTGCGCGGGAATGCCCTGCCCGCGGCCGGCCCGGACATCGGCGGTGGCGGCGTTGATGCCGTTGTAGGCGGCGTTGGACTTCGGCGCGGTGGCGATGTGCACCACGGCTTCTGCCAGCACGATCCGCCCCTCGGGCATGCCGATCAGCTGCACTGCCTGGGCTGCGGCGACGGCGGTCTGCAGTGCGGTTGGGTCAGCCATGCCGACGTCTTCGGCAGCCGAGATCACGATCCGGCGGGCCACGAACCGCGGGTCCTCCCCCGCCTCCAGCATCCGGGCGAGGTAGTGCAGGGCTGCGTCCACGTCCGAGCCGCGCATCGACTTGATGAAGGCGCTCGCGACGTCGTAGTGCTGGTCCCCGGCGCGGTCGTACCGCAGCGCCGCCCGGTCGACAGCTTGCTCGGCGTGGCCCAGCTCCACGATCACGGGGCCGGCCCGTTCGTCATCGTCACCGGCTTCGCTCCAGGCCACGCCGGCCGCGGCTTCCAGCGCAGTCAACCCGCGGCGCGCATCCCCGGCCGCCAGCCGGACCAGATGCTCCAGCGCCTCCGGCGCCAGTTCGACGGTCCTCGCCAGGCCACGTTCGTCCTCGACGGCGCGCAGCAGCAGCTGTTCGATGTCCTCGGCTGTCAGCGGCTTCAGGGTCAGCAGCAGGGAGCGCGAGAGCAGCGGCGAGACCACCGAGAAGGACGGGTTCTCGGTGGTCGCCGCCACGAGCACGACCCAGCGGTTCTCCACGCCGGGCAGTAGGGCGTCCTGCTGGGCCTTGTTGAAGCGGTGGATCTCGTCCAGGAACAGGACCGTGGTGGTCCCATGCAGATCGCGGGCGGTCAGCGCCTCGTCCATGACGCGGCGGACGTCCTTCACGCCCGCGGTGATCGCCGAGAGCTCCACGAACTTCCGGCCCGGCCCGCGGGCGATCACATGCGCCAGCGTGGTCTTGCCGGTCCCGGGCGGTCCCCACAGCATGACCGACGACGGACCTGCAGGGCCGGTGGCACCGCCGCCGGCAGCCAGGAGCCGCAGCGGCGAGCCGGGCTGCAGCAGGTGCTGCTGGCCGACTATCTCGTCCAGGCTGCGCGGCCGCATCCGGACCGCCAGCGGGCTGCGGGGACGGCCGGATCCGGCACCTTTGCCCCCAAAGTCCTCGGTACCGCCGTCGTACTCATCCTCATCGCCCGCAGCGGCACTGAACAAATCACTCACATCCCAAGGCTAGTACGTTCCCGCGCGCTCCCTGGGACCGCCGCTGGCCGCGGCAGCTAGTGGGAACGAGCAGGCCGGGTGCCAGGGACGGGAAAGGGAGGCAAGCACCCCGGCTTGCCTCCCTTCGCACTCCTGCAGACGGGGCTGCTTCGCGCTGCCTTACTTCGCGACCGCGGCCTCGGCCGGCTTGGGTTCCTTCGACTGCGGCTTGGCATCCACGCCGGCTTCCTTCCGCTGCTGCTGGGTGATCGGCGCGGGCGCCGCCGTCAGCGGATCAAAGCCGCCGCCCGTCTTCGGGAACGCGATGACTTCGCGGATGGAGTCCTCGCCGGCCAGCAGCGCGACCACGCGGTCCCAGCCGAAGGCGATGCCGCCGTGCGGGGGCGCGCCGTACTTGAAGCCCTCCAGCAGGAAGCCGAACTTCTCCTCGGCCTCCTGGTGGTCGATGCCCATCACCTTGAACACACGCTCCTGCACGTCCCGCTGGTGGATACGGATGGAGCCGCCGCCGATCTCGTTGCCGTTGCAGACGATGTCGTACGCGTAGGCGAGGGCGTTCTCCGGGTCCTGGTCGAACGTGTCCATGAACTCGGGCTTGGGCGAGGTGAAGGCGTGGTGCACAGCGGTCCAGGCGGAGTAGCCCAGGGCAACGTCGCCGGAGGCGGTAGCGTTCATCGCCGGCTCGAACAGCGGTGCGTCCACGACCCAGACAAACGCCCAGTCGCCGTCGTTGATGAGGCCGGTGCGGTGGCCGATCTCCACGCGCGCGGCGCCCAGCAGGGCCCGGGCGGAGGACCGGTCGCCGGCGGCGAAGAAGATGCAGTCGCCCGGCTTCGCGCCGACCGTGCCGGCAAGGTTCTCCCGCTCGTAGTCGGTGAGGTTCTTGGCCACCGGCCCGGTCAGTTCGCCGGACTCCTGCACCAGCACGTAGGCCAGGCCCTTCGCGCCGCGCTGCTTGGCCCATTCCTGCCAGGCATCCAGCGTACGGCGGGCCTGCGAGGCGCCGCCGGGCATCACCACGGCGCCCACGTACGGCGCCTGGAAGACGCGGAAGGTGGTGTCCTTGAAGAAGTCGGTCAGCTCGGTCAGCTCGAGGCCGAAGCGCAGGTCCGGCTTGTCCGTGCCGTACTTGTCCATCGCCTCCGCGTAGGTCATGCGGCGGATCGGCGTGGGGATCTCGACGCCGATCAGCTGCCAGAGCGCCTTCACGATCCGCTCACCCAGGGAGATGATGTCGTCCTGCTCCACGAAGCTGGCTTCGATGTCCAGCTGCGTGAATTCCGGCTGGCGGTCGGCGCGGAAGTCCTCGTCCCGGTAGCAGCGGGCAATCTGGTAGTACTTCTCGAAGCCGCCCACCTGCAGCAACTGCTTGAACAGCTGCGGGGACTGCGGCAGCGCGTACCAGGAGCCGGGCGCCAGCCGGGCCGGCACCAGGAAGTCGCGGGCGCCCTCCGGGGTGGAGCGGGTCAGCGTCGGGGTCTCGATCTCCACGAAGCCGTCCCGGTGCAGCAGCTCGCGGGCCACGCGGTTGGCCTCGGAGCGCAGGCGCAGCGCGGCGGCGGGGCCGGGACGGCGCAGGTCCAGGTAGCGGTGCTTCAGGCGCGCTTCCTCGCCCACCTCCACGTGCTCGTCGATCTGGAACGGCAGCGGATCGGAGATGCTGAGTACGACGACGTCCTCGGCGATCACTTCGACCTCACCGGTGGCGAGTGCCGGGTTTTCGTTGCCCTCCGGACGCTTCTCCACCGACCCCTTGATCTGCAGCACGTACTCGTTGCGCAGGGAGTGGAAGACGTCCTCTTCGCGGACCACGACTTGGGCCACGCCCGAAGCGTCACGCAGGTCCAGGAATGCCACGCCGCCGTGATCGCGCCGCCGGGCCACCCAGCCTGCGAGGGTGACGGTCTGTCCGATGTGCTCGGCCCTCAGCGAGCCGAGGTCGTGTGTGCGCAGCACAGCATTCCTTTCAGTTGCCTCACTTCCGGCGCCGGCTGCGGAAAACCCGGTCCCGGCGGCAAGTGATTAGAGTAGTTCTCGAGATGAGTCGTGAACGAGTTTACCGTTGATCGGCCTGCTGTCCCGACAGCGCGCGGCTCTAACCTGGGCAGCACCGGCTGCCATTTTCCCCGGCAAGTGATGGGCGGATGGATCCTGTGAGCAGTGAATCGGCATTGGAACGCAGACTGGGCGGCTTCGACGCCACCACAGTTGGGGTGGGCTCCATGGTGGGAGCCGGCGTCTTCGTGGTCTTTTCGCCGGCCGCCGCCGTGGCGGGCAACTGGCTGCTGCTGTCGCTGGCCGCTGCCGCCATCGTCGCGTACTGCAATGCGATGGCCTCGGCGCAGCTCGCGGCGGTGCATCCCACGAGCGGCGGCACCTACATCTACGGCCGCCGGCAGCTGGGCGAATGGCCGGGCTTCCTCGCCGGCTGGGGCTACATCACCGGCAAGACGTCCTCCTGCGCGGCGATGGCCCTGGCGTTCGGCCTGTACGCCTTCCCGGACTATGCCACCGCAGCCGCAGTGGCCGCCGTCGTGCTTTTGACCGGGATCAACCTGATGGGCATCACCCGCACCGCGTGGATGACCCGCTGGTTCGTCTCGATCGTGGTGGCGATCCTGGTCTTTCTCATCATCGTCGCCTTTGACGCGCCGCAAATCGGAGGTACGACGGCGGCAGTCGAGACGAGTGCCTACGGTGTCCTCCAGGCGGCGGGTCTTTTCTTCTTCGCATTCGCCGGCTACGCGCGGATCGCGACCATGGGCGAGGAGGTCCGCGAGCCGGCGAAGCTGATCCCGCGGGCGATCCTCGGGGCGCTGGCCTTCACGCTGGTGCTGTACGCGGTGCTGGGCCTCGCCCTGCTGGACTTCATGGGCGCGGGCCTGCTCGCCGCGACCCCGGCTCCGCTGCTGGCCGTGGGCGAGGCCGTGGGCGGCGGCGTGGGAACCGGGGCCGTGACGCTGGCTGCCACGCTCGGCTGCCTCGGCGCGCTGCTCGCGCTGATCGCCGGCGTGAGCCGCACGATGTTCGCCATGGCGCGCGAGGGCGACCTGCCGCGCGGCCTCGCGACGGTCTGGCAGCGGTTCAAGGTGCCGTACCTCGCGGACCTGGTGGTGGCCGCCGTCGTGATTTTCCTGCTGCTGACCCAGGATGTGCTGGCCGTGGTCGGGTTCTCCAGCTTCGGCGTGCTGATCTACTACGCGGTGACCAATGCTTCGGCACTGACCCTGAAGGACCGGCCGTGGTTCGCGCCGAAGGCCCTGAACGTCATCGGGCTGGCCGGCTGCCTGCTGCTGGCGTTCACGCTGCCGCTGGCCTCGGTGCTGACCATGGCCGCGGTGCTGGCCGTCGGCCTGATCGGCCGCGCCGTGCTCAAGCCCGGCGGGCGCACCCGGAACCACGCCTGAGCCGGGACCTAGCTCCCCAAGCTGCCCTCCCCCTGCCCCACCCTGGTCGAGTGTTCAGCTGATGCCCTTCCTCGGGTGGAAAAGGGGCATTAGCTGAACAGTCGACGGGCGTCACGGAAAACAGCGACAGCAAAAGACGAAGGCGGGCCGGTGAGGCGGCCCGCCTTGTTCAGTCCTGCCGGCCGACGGCGGTGACCTGAGGCTGCAGGTCCTCGGCCGGAGGCGACCAGAGTTCCGGATCCGCCGCTACCTGGTCGCCGGAGCGGATGTCCTTCACCTCGTGGAGCAGTGTGCCGTCGCCGTTGTCCGTGGTGAACCAGACAAACGGGATGCCGCGGCGGTCGGCGTACTTGATCTGCTTGCCGAACTTCTCCGCCTTGGCCGCGACCTCCACGCTGATGCCGCGGAGGCGCAGCTGTTCCGCGACGTCCTGGGCCTGGGACCAGCTGTCATCGTTGGCCAACGTGACCAGTACCGCCGTCGGTACCTGGCGCGAGGCCGCCGCGAACTCCTGGCTGAGGATGCGTGTGACGAGGCGGGTGACGCCGATGGACAGGCCGACTCCGGGGAACTTCCGGTTGCCCTTGGAGGCCAGCGCGTCGTAGCGGCCGCCCGAGCAGATGGAGCCGAGCTGCTCATGGCCCACCAGGACGGTTTCGTAGACCGTGCCGGTGTAGTAGTCGAGGCCGCGGGCGATGCTCAGGTCCGCCAGCACCCGGCCCGGAGCGCGGCGGGACGCTTCGGCGATCACCTGCTCCAGCTCGTCCAGGCCGGTGTCCAGCAGCTCGTTGCTCACGCCGAGGGCCCGGACCTGCTCGACGAACGACGTGTCCTCGGTACGGATGGAAGCGAGCTTCAGCGCGGCCTCGGCCTGCTCGAGGGTAGCCCCGAGCTCTTCCTGCAGCAGCGCCGACACCTTCTCGGGGCCGATTTTCTCCAGCTTGTCGATGCTGCGCAGCACGCCCGCCGTATCGTCCAGCCCGATGCCGCGGTAGAACCCTTCGGCGAGCTTGCGGTTGTTCACGCGCAGCCGGAATTCGGGAATCGGCAGGGCGGCCAAGGCCTCAACGATGACCAGGGCCAGTTCGACGTCGTACCGGAAGGGAAGTTCGCCGTCGCCCACGACGTCGATATCCGCCTGCGTGAACTCCCGGGCGCGGCCTTCCTGCGGACGCTCGCCGCGCCACACCTTCTGGATCTGGTAGCGGCGGAACGGGAACGCCAGGTGCCCGGCGTTCTCCACCACATACCGCGCGAAGGGAACAGTCAGGTCGAAGTGCAGCGCCAGCTTGTCCTGGTCCGGTGCACCCGGATCCTCATCGGCCTGCAGCCGGTGCAGGCCGTAGACCTCCTTGTCGATCTCGCCCTTGCGCAGCAGTTGGCCGATGGTTTCCACGGCACGGGTCTCGATCGAGGAAAACCCGTGCAGCTCGAAGGTGCGGCGCAGGCTGTCCAGCACGTGCAGCTCCACGAGCCTCTCCTGCGGAAGCCATTCCGGAAAACCTGACAGGGAGGCCTTGCGTGCCATGCGTGGATATCTCCTGATGCTCATGGGAGGCAGCCGACGCGCCTTTGGTCGGCGAAATGTCCCGGGTGAATGCCTAAACTGGCTGCCGGACCATTTTACGGCACCGGTGCCCGAACCAGGGGTAGGCCCGGTTGCCGGCAGAAGGAGGACAACGTTGGCTGCCAAAGGCCCGAACCGTGAGATGAAGCGCAGGATCGCGCAGATGGAAGCCAAGCGCGCGCTGCGCAGCGACCAGCTCCAGCGGCGCAAGCGGGACAACGTCATCGGCGCCGCGGCCATCGCAGTTGCCGTTGTGGCCGGCGTCCTGGTCCAGCTGACGGTCTTCAGCACCAATCCCACCCCGGAGGAAGTCGCGCAGCTGCGCAGCGGCCTGGAGGAAACCATCCCGGAGCCGGGCACCTCCGCATCGCCGCAGGCCACCAACGCGGCCCACATTCCCTCCCCCGACCTCGCCGCCGGCCAGGTGCTCTCCGGCACGTTGTCCACCAACCAGGGCGACATAGCCATCGAGCTGGACGGAAACGCAGCGCCGCAGGCCGTTTCGGTCTTCAAGTCGCTCGCGGACGACGGGTACTTCGAAGGCAAGAACTGCCATCGGCTGACAACGGCGCCGAGCATGGGCGTGCTGCAGTGCGGATCCGCCGACGGCAAGGGCGGCGGAGATCCCGAGTACCAATGGGGCCCCGTCGAGAACACGCCGGAGGATGGCTTGTACCCGGCCGGAACTATCGCCGTCGCACGCGGACAGAGCACCTTCAGCAACGGCACGCAGTTCTTCATTGCCTACAAAGACAGCACCATTCCGCAGGATACCGGCGGCTACACCATTATGGGTAAGGTAACCCAAGGGCTCAATGTCGTCCGGCGGATCGCAGAAGGTGGTGTCACGGAAGCCGGCAGTCAGGACGGAGCGCCTAATATATCCGTAACGATCGACACACTTAACCTGGATTGACCTGAGAAATACCTGGTGTGCCACGGTTAGCCACCACCGAACCAATGAAAGAGTTTTAGCGGTGACAGACAGTCAGAAATCCGACGAAACGGTCCAGACCCCTGAGGCCGAAACCCCCGCTCGCCCGACTCCGGGCAGCATCAAGCCCTCGATGATGCCCCGGCCCACGCCGTCCGCCCTGGCCGCCAAGCCTGCCTCGCCTGGCTCGCCGGCACCAGCTGCCCCGGCTCCGGCTCCCGCGGTCCACTCGACTCCGTTGGCTGAAGCGGCCAAATGGGGCCGTGTAGCCGACGACGGCCACGTATTCCTCCTTCTCGACGGCGAGGAACACCCGGTGGGCCAGTACCCGGATGCTTCGGCCGAGGAAGCGCTGGCGTACTTCGCGCGGAAGTACGACGACGTTGCGGCGCAGGCCGCGCTGCTGGAGCAGCGCGTGGAGGCCAAGGCCCCGTCCGCTGACATGCACAAGACCCTGGAGCATCTGAAGGCCCAGGTCGCCGAGCGGCATATGGTCGGAGACGTCCCGGCCCTGGAAGCCCGTTTGGCCGGCCTGGGCGAGGCGATTGCCGGACTGCAGCGCGCGGAGAAGGAGGCCCATGAGGCCCAGCGCGCCGCCGAGCTGGCTGCCCGCGAAGCCATCGTCGCGGAAGCCGAAGCGATTGCGGCCAAGGACCCTGCTTCGGTGCAGTGGAAAACCAGCAGTGCGCGGATGAACGAACTCTTCGAGAACTGGAAGGCAGCGCAGAAGAACGGCGTGCGGCTGGGCCGGTCAACCGAGGACGCACTGTGGAAGCGCTTCCGTTCCGCCCGCACCGTATTCGACCGGCACCGCCGCGCATACTTCAGCCAGCTGGACAGCGACAACGCCGCGGCAAAGGCCGCCAAGGAAGAGCTGATCGCCCGGGCCGAAGCCCTGGCCGATTCGACCGACTGGGGCGCGACCGCGGGCGAGTACCGCCGCCTGATGGACCAGTGGAAGGCGTCGAAGCGCGCCAGCCGCAAGGACGACGACGCCTTGTGGGCCCGGTTCCGCGCTGCGCAGGACAGGTTCTTCGCCGCCCGGCAGGAAGCCAACCAGGCCATCGATAAGGAATACGAGGGCAACCTCGCGGCGAAGGAAGTCCTTGTCGCCGAAGCACAGGCCCTGCTGCCGATCGAGGACCTGGGGGCGGCACGGAAGGCCCTCCAGTCGATTCGCGACCGCTGGGAGGAGATCGGCAAGGTGCCGCGCGGCGACATGCACCGCATCGAGGGCGGCCTCCGGAAGGTCGAGGACGCGCTCAAGGCCGCTGAAGACGAACAGTGGAAGCGCAGCAACCCGGAAACCAAGGCGCGTACCAACAGCGCCTTGAGCCAGCTGGAGACCGCAATCGCCGGCTTGGAGGAAGACCTGGCCAAGGCGGAGCAGGCCGGCGACCAGCGGAAGATCGGGGAAGCCCGGGAGGCTCTCGAAGCCCGCCGCCAGTGGCTGGATACTCTCCAGAAGTCGGCCCAGGACTTCTCCTGATCCACCGGACCTACACATGGCCAGGGGGCGGAACCCGATGTCCACACATCGGTTCCGCCCCCTGATCCATTCCGGCCGCATTTGGCAGGCTGGTCCCATGTCCTTTTCCGGTCCATCGCCCGCCCCTCCCCCGGTCCTCGGGGCGGCCAGTGCCGCAGCCGGTGGGCTGTTGCTGCCTGGCCGGCCGTTCAGCGGCAACGAACTGCGGGCCATGGAACTCGACGGGCTCCTGGTCAACGTGCTGGAAGGCGGCTACGTCGGGGCCATGGACACGGTTACCCCGGCTCATCGGGCACTGGCGGCCGCTGCCTTGGTGCCTGAGGGGTTCCGCCACAAAGTCGCCTTGGGCAGGATGACAGCCGCGTGGGTGTACGGCTGCGCGGAGCCAGCGGAGAAGATCGCCGTCCTGCTGGACCACCGCTACCGCGCGACGTCACAGGGCCGCTGCCGGGCCATTCACATCCACGAGGTCATGCTGGGTCCTTCGGACACGGTCAGCATGGCAGGAGTCGCCGTGACGTCGCCGCTGCGGACCGCCCTGGACATCGCCGTCCACGCCCCGGAAGAGGACGCCGTACCAGCGTTGCTCGCGCTGTCGTCGGCACCGGCGCTGAAATGCCCGCTCGGCTACGTCCGGCAGGCGCTGCAGTCACGGGATCGGTTGCCCGGCAAAGCGAGGGCGCTGGAACGGATTGCCGCTGCCCTGGCGGCACGTGCCGGCGAGGCCTAGAGCCGGCGGCGTGAATCCGTGGTGCGGTAGACGTCGAACACGCCGTCGATCCGGCGCACCGCGCTCAGGACATGGCTGAGGTATTTCGGGTCGCCCATCTCGAAGGAGAAGCGTGAGAGCGCCAGCCGGTCACTGGAGGTATGCACGGTCGCCGAGAGGATGTTGACGTGGTTCTCGGCCAGGACCCTCGTGACGTCCGACAGCAAACTCTTGCGATCCAAGGCCTCGACCTGGATTTCCACCAGGAAGACACTGGACTTGGTCGGTGTCCACTCCACTTCGACGATGCGCCCGGGCTGGTCCCGCAGGTCGTCGACGTTGCGGCAGTCGGAGCGGTGCACCGAAACGCCGGAGCCACGGGTGACGAAACCGATGATCGGGTCCGGCGGCACCGGCGTGCAGCACCTGGCGAGTTTCACCCAGACGTCGCCGACACCGACCACGGTCACACCGGAGTCCGAGGTCTTCGGGCGCTTGGGCGCGGTCGAAATCGGAGACTCGATTTCCTCCGCGGCTTCCTGGCCGCCCAGCAATGCGACGAGGTGCTCGATGACGTTCTGCGCTGAACTGTGGCCGTCCCCAACCGCGGCATACAGCGCCGAAATGTCCTGGTGATGCATCTCCTGAGCCACGGCCAGGAGCGCATCGTGGGTCATCATCTTCTGCAGCGGCAGGTTCTGCTTGCGCATGGCGCGCGTGAGCAGGTCCTTGCCCTTTTCGATCGCCTCTTCGCGGCGTTCCTTGGTGAACCACTGACGGATCTTGTTGCGCGCACGCGGGCTCTTGACGAACCCCTGCCAGTCCTGGCTCGGTCCGGCCCCCTCGGCCTTCGATGTGAAGATTTCCACCCAGTCGCCGTGGTTGAGCTCGCTGTTCAGCGGAACCAGCTTGCCGTTGACGCGCGCGCCGATGGTGCGGTGGCCCACCTCGGTATGCACCGCATAGGCAAAGTCCACCGGAGTGGAGCCCGCCGGAAGCGCCATCACCTCGCCCTTAGGGGTGAACACGAAGACCTCGCGGGCGTTGATCTCGAACCGCAGCGAATCCAGGAACTCGGCCGGATCCGACGTTTCCTGCTGCCAGTCGACCAGGCTGCGCAGCCAGCCCATGTCCCCGCTGTCCGCCGCGGTGCCTGACTTGGCCGCATCCTTGTACTTCCAGTGGGCCGCCACGCCGTACTCCGCCCGGCGGTGCATTTCGTAGGTCCGGATCTGGATCTCCACCGGCTTGCCGCCGGGGCCGATGACCGTCGTGTGCAGCGACTGGTACATGTTGAACTTGGGCATCGCGATGTAGTCTTTGAATCGGCCGGGCAGCGGATTCCAGCGCGAATGCAGAGCGCCCAGCGCAGCGTAGCAATCCCGGACGCTCTCCACGAGCACCCGGATGCCCATCAGGTCGTGGATGTCGTCGAAATCCTTACCACGGACGATCATCTTCTGGTAGATCGAGTAGTAATGCTTCGGCCGGCCGGTGATCGTCGCCTTGATCTTGACCGCGCGCAAGTCGTCGCCGATCTTGGTGCGCAGCATGGTCAGGTATTTTTCCCGTTCCGGGGTTCGGTCCCCGACCATGCGGACGATCTCTTCGTACACCTTCGGATGCAGGGCAGCGAAGGAGAGGTCCTCGAGCTCCCACTTAATCGTGTTCATGCCGAGCCGATGGGCCAGCGGCGCGAAGATTTCCAGCGTTTCGCGCGCTTTCTTCGCCGAAGACTCCGGGGAAACGAAGCGCCAGGTCCGTGCATTGTGCAGGCGGTCGGCCAGCTTGATCACCAGCACGCGGATGTCCTTGGCCATGGCCACGACCATCTTGCGTACGGTTTCCGATTGGGCCGCATCCCCGAACTGGACCTTGTCCAGCTTGGTGACTCCGTCCACGAGCATGGCCACTTCGGGCCCGAACTCGCTGCGCAACTGGTCCAGTGTGTACTCGGTGTCTTCGACCGTGTCGTGCAGTAGGGCCGCGGCAAGCGTTGTTCCGGTCATGCCCAGCTCGGCCAGGATCGTAGCCACCGCGACAGGGTGGGTGATGTAGGGGTCCCCGCTCTTGCGCTTCTGGCCGCGGTGGCTGCGCTCGGCAATCACAAAGGCCCGGTGGATCAGGTCGAAGTCTTCGCGTGGATTGTTGGCGCGGACAGTGCGCAGCAAAGGCTCGAGGATCGGCGAATACCCGGCAGAACTGCGTCCGGTCAAGCGGGCGAGCCGGGACATGGTCCGCTCCCGCCGGCCTGGAAGAGGTGGGCGCGAGGCGGATTCTTGGGCAGCGGGCGGCGCATCCATGGGCGGCTTGGGCACGGCTACGGGACCCGGGCCGGGTTTCGCGACGGTGCCCGGCGTCCGGTCTGACGCCCTGCCATTTTCAGCCAAGTGCTAGCCTTCCTGACGTTGGCCGCCTCCCCGGGACGGCGCTTTGCTCCATCGTTCTAGTGTATGCCCCGCCGGCAGCCACCTGACCGGGCGGAATTACACAAAGCGCCATATCCGGCCGGCGCCGAAGCCCCGCGGGAGCCAGCTGTCAGCTGACCGGCCCGGTGCCGGGGCCCCGCAGCGGTCAGCTGGCCACCAGCCCCACGGCGGAAGCTCAGGCGTTGGCTTCCTCATCGGCTGACTCGCGCATCTTGGCTTCCTGCCGTCGGCGGACGTCGACCTTCTTGGCCTGCTCTACGAGCGCGGGTTCCTTCTCGCGAAGGCGGGCGTACATCGGCGCCGCGATGAACACCGTCGTCGCTGTTCCGATGATGATGCCGATGAACAGCGACAGCGAGAGGTCCTTCAGCGTTCCCGCTCCCAGCAGCATTGCGCCGATGAAGAGGATCGAAGCCACCGGCAGGACACCTACGACGGAAGTATTGATCGACCGCACCAGTGTCTGGTTCACGGCCAGGTTCACTTCCTCGCCGAAGGTCCGCCGGGTCGAGGTGCCGATGTCCTCCGTGTTCTCGCGGACCTTGTCGAACACCACCACCGTGTCATAGAGGGAATAGCTCAGCACGGTGAGGAAACCGATGATGGCCGACGGAGTGACCTCGAAGTCGACCAGCGAGTACAGCCCGGCTGTCACAACCATGACCACGGCCATACCTGTCAGCGCGGCAAGCGACATTTTCCAGGTGCGGAAGTAGATCGCCATCAGGACCGCGGCCAGCGCCACGAAGACCACCAGCCCCCATAGCGCCTGGCGGGTCACGTCCGCGCCCCAGGTCGGGCCGACAAAGGTCGACGTTACCTGGTCGGCATTGACGCCGTATGCCTCCACCAAGGCGTCACGGACCGCCAGGGTCTGGTCATCGCTCAGCTGCTCCGTCTGGATGCGCACGGTGTTGGGCGCGATGTTTGTGACTTCGGGGTCCAGTCCCGGCTCGACCGAAGTGACCGCGTTCTCGCCGAGGTCGAGCTCCGTCGTCTGCGTCTGCGAAACCGTGAACTCCGAGCCGCCCCGGAAGTCGATGCCGAGGTTGAAGCCGCCCTTGACCACCGGAATGATGAGGGAGAGCAGCACCGCGGCGCCGGCGATGATGAACCACAGCTTGTACTTCGCGACAAAAGGATAGGACCGTTTGCCGGAGTAGAGCTCGTTGCCGAACTTGGCGAAGTTAAGCATCAGTTGCTCTCCTTATCCGTGCTGCGGCCGGAGACCGAGGCGGCACGTTCCTTCTCGGCGGCGGCCCGCCGTTCGGCAATGGTCTGGCGGCGCTGGGCTTCCGCGGCGGCTCCCGCTGCCTTGCCGCGGGGCTTCGGCTTGCCTTCCCCGGGCTGGCGCAGGCGGCCGGCGCCCCGGTAGAGCGGTACCACGCCCAACCGCTCCGGATCCAGGCCCGAGAACCGGTGGCCTTCACCGAAGAACTTCGTGCGGGCCAACAGCTGCATCATCGGATGGGTGAACAGGAAGACCACGGCGAGGTCCGCAATGGCCGTCAGGCCCAGCGTGAAGGCGAAGCCGCGGACGTTGCCGACTGCGACGAAGTAAAGCACCACGGCGGCCAGCAGGTTGACGGCCTTGGAGGCCAGGACGGTCCGCTTGGCCCGCTTCCAGCCGTTGTCGACGGCGGAAACAAGTCCCCGACCGTCGCGCAGTTCGTCGCGGATCCGTTCGAAGTAGACGATGAACGAGTCGGCTGTCTGGCCGATGGCCACGATCAGGCCGGCCACGCCGGCAAGCGACAGGCGGTAGTTCTCGGTCCAGCCCAGCAGCGCGATGGCCAGGTACGTCAGCACGCCGGCCACAACCAGGGACGCGATCGTCACCAGGCCCAGCATGCGGTACTGGAAGAATGAGTAGACGGCCACCAGGACCAAGCCGATCAGGCCCGCGATGACGCCCATCCTGAGCTGTTCATCACCCAAGGTCGCCGAAATCTGCATTTCGCTCTGGATTTCGAAGCTGATGGGCAGGGCACCGTACTTCAGCTGCTCGGAGAGGGCCCGGGCGGATTCCTCCGTGAAGTTTCCGGTGATCTGCGGCTTGCCGTCGGGAATGACTGCATTGGTGGTCGGAGCAGAAATGACGGTGCCATCGAGCACAATCGCGAACTGGTTTTGCGCGCCGGACAGGCCGAACAGCCGCTCCGTCACCGCCTTGAAGGTCTGGGTTCCCTGCTCGTTGAACTCGATGTTGACGGCCCACTGGTTCAGCGACTGGCCCTGGGTGCCGCGAACCTGGCCGAAGCTTGCATCGTCGATGTCCGTGCCGGGAACTTCCACCGGACCCAGGATGTACTTCATGCCGGTCTCAGGTTCGCAGGCGATCATCGGCTTGGCCGGATCAGCCGGCTGCTCGGCTGCTGCTGCCACGGTAGCCGGATCGGTACAGTCCTTGGCCTCGAATTCCCGGTAGAGCTCGGGAGTGATCCAGTTCAGGTCGCTGGCATTGGCCGGTTCTCCCGTAGGTTCCGGCAGTTCCTCTGCAGGAGTCCTGTTTTCCTCGGGCACGGCGGCACCGGTCGAACCCGCCAGGACGGGCCGGAATTCCATAGCTGCGGACGCCTGGATCAGTTCACGGGTACGCTCATCGGGGACGCCGGGGAGGCTGACGACGACGTTCCGGCCTGACTGAGTGGTAATTTCCGCTTCTGCAACGCCGGAGCCGTCCACGCGCTGCCTGATGATCTCGACAGCCTGGTCCAGCTGTTCGCTGGTGATTTCATTGCCGCCGCCCTGGACCTGCGGCGCGAGGATCATCTGGGTGCCGCCTTCCAGGTCCAGTGCCAGCTTGGGTGCCCAGCTGGCCTGGTTGGAAATGACGCCGCCGCTCAAGGCAGCGGTCAGGACGGCAATGAGGACACCTAGCCAGATGAGGGTCCTCTTGGCTGCAGTGTTGCGGCCGGAACGTGCCATGGATGATCTTTCTCTCGTCGGCTGGCCCCCGGTGCAGGAGATCCTGCTGGCAGCGGGTGGGGGTGCGCTCTCCAACCCACTGCGTCCGGTGGAACGGCGTTCGGACTACTTGTTGTCTTTGTTCTGTTCTTCGTTCAGCCGCTTCAGTGCTTCGTCCGCGGACTCGTCTTCACGGAAGGCGGACCGCTGGTCATCGCCGGTGAGGGCCGACGCGTCATTCGGCACAACGGTCTCCTGCGGCACCACGGCGTCCTGCGGTTCGATGATTTCGCTGACTGCCTGCAGATGCACCGTCGCCGTGTTGCCGGGCGACAGTTCGAGGACCACCTTGTTCTCGTCCCGGTCCACCGAGGCCACAGTGCCGAAGAGGCCGAATTGCGTCATGACCTGGGTGCCCGGATGCATCCGCTCCTTCATCGACTGGGCCTTCTCCTCCATCTGCGTCCGAACCTTCTTCTGCTTCCGGAACATCATGAAGATCAGCAGACCGAAGATCACGAACAGCGCGAGGGTCATGAAGTCGAATCCACCGCCTTGGGGCTGCGTGGTGTTGTTGGCAAAGACGTTTACGAACACAGAGGGATTCCGTTCCTTCATTGGGACGCGGGCAGCGGCAAGGCCGCACGCGGATGGTCTGCGCCGGACAGGGCATGGCCACAGTGGGCGCAGAGCATGCCTGGCTGTCCCCCATTCTACGCGCGGGGCGCCAAGGACACGTCACGGTCAGCTATCAGAATAGCCGTTTTCCTCCTCTGCCAGGACCGACAGCAGGTCCGGGGCCGGAGCAGCAGCGGACTGCGGCATCTCCAGGCCAAGGTGCTCCCAAGCCGCCGGCGTGGCAATCCGCCCCCGCGGAGTGCGGCCGAGGAGTCCCTCGCGCACGAGGTACGGCTCGGCGACGGTTTCAACCGTCTCTGTCTCTTCACCCACCGCGATCGCCAGAGTGGAAAGCCCGACAGGCCCGCCCCCGAACTTGGTGACCAGAGCGGTGAGAACCGAACGGTCCAGTCGGTCCAGCCCCCGTTCGTCCACCTCATACATGTCCAAAGCCGAGGCCGCCGACCTGACGTCGATTTCTTCGATTCCATGGACCAGGGCCCAGTCCCGCACCCGGCGCAGCAACCGGTTGGCGATACGGGGCGTACCGCGAGAACGTCCGGCGATCTCTGCAAAGCCGGCGGAACTGATCTTCAGGTCCAGCAGCATGGCCGAGCGGCGCAGCACCAGCTCGAGCTCCTGCGTGGAGTAGAACTCAAGGTGACCGGTAAAACCGAACCGGTCCCGCAGCGGACCTGGCAGCAGGCCGGCGCGGGTAGTGGCGCCAACCAGCGTGAACGGCGGCAGGTCCAGGGGAATGGCGGTGGCGCCCGGGCCCTTGCCGACGACGATGTCGACGCGGAAGTCCTCCATGGCCATATAGAGCATCTCCTCCGCCGGCCTGGACATTCGGTGGATTTCGTCCAGGAAGAGGATTTCGCCCTCCGTCAACGACGACAGGATGGCAGCGAGATCCCCGGCGTGCTGGATCGCCGGGCCGGAGCTGATGCGCAGCGGTGCGTTCATTTCCGCAGCAATGATCATTGCCAAGGTTGTCTTGCCCAGGCCCGGCGGGCCCGACAGCAATACGTGATCCGCGGTGCGCTCCCGGATCCGGGAGGCTTCCAGGACCAGCGACAACTGCTGCCGCACCCGGGCCTGTCCGACAAAATCGGCAAGGTTCTTTGGCCGCAGCGCCGACTCCAGCGCCCGCTCCTCCGCTTCGCCCACCGCCGAGACGATGGAATCACGTCCCGTTTCAGCAGGCATCAGTTCACACCTGCCGCAGCGCGGCGGCTGCTGCCGGCCCGGCCGGCATCCTGGCCCAGCCGGCGCAGGGTCAGGCGGAGCATGTGGCCGACATCGGCACCGGATGCAGCCTCCGGGTTCTCCTCAGCCGTCTTTTCCAAGGCGATCCCCGCGTCCTTCTCCGACCAGCCCAGTCCGGTCAGTGCCTGCAGCACCTGGTCCTCCCAGGCCGGTGCCACGGGAGCCGCAGGGCCTTCGACCGGCACGAGCTTGCCGGCCAGCTCCAGCACGATCCGGCCGGCCAGCTTTGGCCCAATACCGGGGACCTTGCTGATGGCCTTGCTGTCTCCGTCCGCAACGGCCTGCCGCAGTGCTTCGGGGGGATGAACAGCGAGGGCAGCCAGCCCGAGGCGGGGTCCCACGCCACTGACGGAGATCAGGGTTTCGAAAACCTCGCGCTGGGTGGAATCCTCGAACGCATACAGCGTCATCGAATCCTCGCGCACGATCATGGTCGTTGCTACTTCGGCTTCGCGGCCGACTCGCAGGGTGGCCAAGGTCTGCGGGGTTGCCTGTACGAGCATGCCGAAGCCATTCACGTCGATCACGGCCGAGTTCAAGCCAACATGGCTGACAACGCCGCGCAGCGAGCTGATCATTTGTTCCACTCCATAACCGCAGGGACGGAGCCCCGGTGCAGATGTCCCGCGCCGCTTCTCCGAATATATCTACGAACACCCTACGCGTTCCCGGCGACATTCAGCCGATTGCCGCACCGGGGTGTGGCAACTGCGGCCTCAGCCCTTGCGCCGGGCCTTGGCTTGCGCCTCCGCCCAAATCTGCTGCGCCGGTGTCAGGGACCGTGCTCCGGCTTCCTGCCGTGGCGACGCTGCGCTCCCCCGCCAAGCATGGGTAATGGCCAGTGCCAGCGCATCGGCTGCATCCGCAGGACGCGGTGAAGCGTCGAGCCGCAGAATGCGGGTCACCATCTTGGTGACCGCTGCCTTGTCGGCCTGACCGTTGCCGGTCACCGCCGCTTTCACTTCCGTCGGAGTGTGCAGGGCGACCGTGATGCCCCGCCGGGCAGCGGCCGTAATAACGACGCCGGAAGCCTGCGCTGTCCCCATCACCGTACTGACATTGAGCTGGCTGAAAACACGCTCCACCGCCAGCACATCGGGCTGGTACCGGTCCAGCCAGTCCTCGATCGACGTCGCAATGGTCAGCAGACGCTGCTCGAGCGGGACGTCTGCACCGGTTCCCACAACGGTCACTGCCGCCAGCGTGGCTCTCCGGTTGGGTTCGACGTCGACGACGCCGAAGCCGCAGCGGGTGAGGCCCGGGTCAACGCCCAGGACACGCAGCGTCATCCGGCCTGGCTCCGGTTCAGTCTTCAGCTTCCAGCGCGGCGACAACCTCATCGGAAAGGTCGGCGTTGGAGTAGACGTTCTGGACGTCATCCAGGTCTTCCAGCGCGTCCGCCAGCTTCATGAACTTCCGCGCCGCGTCCAGGTCCAGTTCGACGTCCATGGAGGGAACGAACTCGACCTCGTCCGTGTCGTAGTCGATGCCCGCTTCTTCCAGCGCGCCAACCACGGCACGCAGGTCGGTCGGCTCGCAGTGGATTTCGAAGTTTTCGCCGGACTCCTTGACTTCCTCGGCACCAGCGTCGAGCACGGCCATCAGGACGTCGTCCTCGGTCAGATCCTTCTTCGGCAGGTTCACCACGCCCTTGCGGCTGAACATGTAGCTGACCGATCCGGGGTCCGCCACGGTTCCGCCGTTCCGCGTGATGGCAACGCGGACTTCGGAAGCAGCGCGGTTCTTATTGTCGGTGAGGCATTCAACCAGCAGCGCCGACCCCTGGGGGCCGCGCGCTTCGTAGATGATTTCCTGGTAGTCGATGCTCTCACCGGTCAGGCCCGCGCCGCGCTTGATGGCCCGGTCGATGTTGTCATTGGGCACCGAGGTCTTCTTGGCCTTCTGGACCGCCAGTTCGAGTGCCGGGTTGCCGGATACGTCGGCGCCGCCTGCGCGGGCTGCCACTTCGATGTTCTTGATCAGCTTGGCGAACGACTTGGCACGGCGGGCATCTATGACGGCCTTCTTGTGCTTGGTCGTTGCCCATTTAGAGTGTCCAGCCATGCTTACGCCTCTCCTCTGACGATGCGGATAAACAGTTCGTGGATGCGGCGCTCCCCCGTGACTTCCGGATGGAACGAGGTGGCCAGCAGATTCCGTGAACGCACTGCGACAATTCTAGCTGTCCCGTGCAAAGTCTCGGTGTGCGACGCTTCCTCCGGCTGCACCTGCGCGAGCACCTCGACGCCGTCGCCTACCCGTTCCACCCACGGTGCCCGGATGAAGACGGCGTGCACCGGCTCCGGCTCGGCGCCCGGGACCGCGGCACTGAACTCCAGCCCACGGAAGGCCAAGTCGGTCTCGAAGGACTCGCGCTGGCGGCCGAAGGCGTTACGCCGGACGGTAATGTCCAGGCCGCCTAGAGTCTGCTGCGGATTGCCCTGGCGGTCGGTTGCCGGATCGGCAATCTCATTGGCGAGCATGATCATGCCGGCGCAGGAGCCGTAGACCGGCAGGCCTGCGGAGATGCGCGCTTTCAGCGGCTCGGCGAGGTCGAAAATCCGGGTGAGCTTGTCAATCGTCGTCGATTCGCCGCCTGGGATGACCAGTCCGTCTACGGCTGCCAGTTCCGCCTCCCGGCGGACCGGCACTGCCTCGGCCCCGCTGTGGGCCAGGGCGGCAAGATGTTCCCGGACGTCGCCTTGCAGGGCGAGCACACCGATTTTGACCACGTGGATTCCTTTTCGACTTCCGCAGGGACCGGGCCGGGTTCCGGCCAAGGAAAAACACTAGCGGCATCCAGCACCGGGGCGCGAGCCGGATCCAGCCGGACCGTTCAGACCGGCGCCGTCTGAGCTTGTATAGTTTCTAGTCATGCGACACCTCCTAGCGACCGTTGTCGGAAAGACCGTCCGGGTGGTGGCGAAGCTACGGGGAGGGGGTTCCGCCCTCCCCGGCCTGGTCGCCGAAAAGATCGATCCGAACTTCCTGCCACGCACCTTGGGCACTTTGCCCCACGGGGTCGTGGTCATCAGCGGGACCAACGGAAAAACGACGACGACGAAAATGGTCGTCGAGCTGCTGCAGGGCCAAGGCCTAAGGGTCTTCACCAATCGCACCGGCAGCAACTTCACCCGCGGCGTCGTCGCCGCGGTGCTGGGCGAATCTACCACCGCGGGAAAGCTCACCGCCGATATTGCCGTGCTCGAGCTGGACGAAGCCCACGCCGTGCACTTCGTCAAGCTGGTGGCCCCGCGCTACAGCCTGCTCCTCAATGTCATGCGCGACCAGCTGGACCGCTTCGGCGAAATCGAGACAACCGCCGGCTTCCTGCGCCAGATCGCACAGGCCACCACCGAAGCCGTGGTGCTGAACCGCGAGGATCCCCGGATTGCGGGGCTCGCCGAAGCCGTGACGGCCAGGGAGGTCCGCTACTTCGGACTGGCCTCCGGCCTGCGCCATATGTTCCCCAGTGACGACGATATGCGCTCCGGCACCACCGGCGAGGCAGCCGCATTGCCGGATGCCGACGTCATACTTTCCTCCTGCGACGGGCCCGAGGCGACCTTCACCGTGGATGGACGGGACATCGATGCCCGGCTGAAGCTGACCGGCGTCTACAACGTCTACAACTCCGCCGCCGCGCTCGCGCTGGCCCGGACCGTGCTGGGCGCGGACGCAGACGAGGAGGCGCTGCTGCGCTCGCTGGAAGCCGTCACCCCCGCCTTCGGCCGCGGCGAATCTCTGACGGTCAACGGGCAGCCGCTGGATCTGGTGCTGGTCAAGAACCCCGCCGGCTTCCGGCTGGCGCTGCGGTCCTTCCCCGCCGAGGGCTTCCGCACGATGATCGCCATCAACGACAATTACGCGGACGGCCGCGACATGTCCTGGCTGTGGGACGTCGATTTCGACTCGCTCGCCGCCGCCGGCGTGGACGAGGTCAGCGGGGTCCGTGCGCACGACATGGCGCTGCGGCTGTTCTACGAGGACGTGCCCGTGGGCCGGGTCGATACCGAGCTGACCGCCTCGCTGCGCCGCTTCATCGAGCTGGACCCGGACAAGCCCAAGCGGATCTACTGCACCTACACCGCCATGCTTGCGCTGCGCCGCGAGCTGGGCAAACTGACCGATGTGGAGGTGGTTTCCTGATGGATGCACCGGTGATCGACCTGCTGCAGCTCTACCCGCGGGACATGAACATCTACGGCGACTGGGGCAATGTCCTGGTGCTGCGCAAGCGGCTCCAGCTGCGCGGCTACGACGTGCGGCTGCACGAGTACAACCCGGGCGACGAATTTCCCGGCCAGGTGGACCTGATTGTCGGCGGCGGCGGGCAGGACTCGGGCCAGAACAAAATCCAGGCGGACCTGCACGCGCTGGGCGGCCGGCTGAAGGAACTTGCCGACGACGGCGTCCCCATGCTGGCCATCTGCGGCCTGTACCAGCTCTTCGGGAACTTCTTCAAGACGCACACCGGCGACGTCATCAAGGGCATCGGGCTGCTCAACGTGGACACCGTCGGCGGGCCGACCCGGATGATCGGCAACACGGTCCTGGACAGCAGCGAGTTCGGAACCGTGATCGGCTACGAGAACCACAGTGGCCAGACCTTCCTCAAGGAGGGCGTCCAGCCGTTCGGCACGGTGACCAAGGGCGAGGGAAACAACGGCCAGGACGGCACGGAGGGCGCACGCTACCGGAATGTCGTGGCCAGCTACCTGCACGGATCGCTGCTGCCGAAGAACCCGGCGGTTGCCGACTTCCTGGTCCGCCATGCGGCGCTCCGCCGGCACGGCAGCTTCAACGATGTCCGGCTGGACGTGCCCTATGAGGCCGAGGCCCGCGAATCCTCGGCGGCCCGGCCCCGCTAGCGGCCGGACGCGCCGCCGAGCAGCCATTCGCGGGCGCCGTCCTGCGCCGCGCCCATGGACTCCACCGTCTCCTTGGTGCGCAGCCGGCTGGCCGCATCCGCTTCCGCCGAGACACAGGCCTGCCCGGCCGCCGCGTTCTGCGCAAGGGCGTCGGCCGCGACCGGGCACCAG
>NZ_ANPE02000063.1 GCF_000328305.2 Arthrobacter crystallopoietes BAB-32
GGGCACGACCAAGTACTTGGAGCATTTCTCGTGGCTCCTGTTCCTTCGTGTGTTCGAGGAGCTCGAGAACGAACGCGAGGAAGAAGCCCTAATCGATGGGAAGCCATTCCAGCGAGTGATTGACCAGGAGCACTCCTGGAGCACATGGACGAGGGCAGGGAATACTGGAAGTGCCCTTATCCAGTACATCCAAGGGGAATTGCTCCCTTACCTTCAGGAACTGGCCGGATCTCCCACGGCCGACAAGATCGCCCAGATCTTCACGGGAGTAACCACGGTGATGAAGTCCGGCTATGTACTGGCCGAAGTGGTGGACGTCATCAACAAGGTTGATTTCCACGGCTCAGAGGACTACCACGCTATGAGCGTCATTTATGAGACGTTGTTGGCTGAGATGGGCACAGAAGCAGGATGGTCCGGGGAGTTCTACACTCCTCGTCCCATTGTGGATTTCATGACATGGGCCGTCGATCCGAAGCTCGGCGAGACGGTCTACGACCCGTTTGCTGGCAGCAGCGGCTTCCTGATCTCTCCCTATGAATTCCTCAAGGACAACGAAATCACGGTTGCGGACCTCGAACGGTTGCAGCACGAAACGCTTTTTGGTCAGGAATCCGGGGAGCTTCCGTTCCTGCTCGGCACTATGAACATGATCCTTCACGGATCCCGTCCCCCAATTTGGTTCGAACGAACACCTTGAGCAAGGACATACGCACGATCAGTCCGAACGAAAAGTTCGACATCGTCCTGACAAATCCTCCTTTTGGAGGTAAAGAGAATCCTCAGGTCCAACAGAATTTCCCCACGAAAAGTTCTGCCACAGAGGTTCTGGCTCTTCAGCACATCGTCGCGTCTCTAAAGAACGATGGGAGGTGTGGGGTTGTTGTCCCCGGCGGGATTCTGTTCGACGACGACTCTGCATTCCGTGCAGTTCGACGAAAACTTCTAAAGGACTGCAACCTGCACACCATAGTCCGTCTGCCTGCTGGCTGTTTCCCACACACGCCGCATCAGAAGTTGAACTTGCTCTTCTTCGACCGTTCTGGTCCGACACGCGAAATCTGGTACTACGAGCTACCTGTGCCAGAGAACCGTCGTCACCTCAAACATCCCCGTTTTACTAAGACGCAACCTCTCACAGCGGCGGACTTTGACGGTCTGCGAGCGTGGTGGGGTGACCGCCAGGAAGATGAGTGGGCGTGGAAAGTAGATGTACGTTCACTTGATGAGGAACGACTCGATCTTGATATGCATCATCCCGAGCGTCCGCCTCAACTAGATGTGGTGAGTCCAACGGCGGCAGCGGGCGAGATACAGGTAGTTGTGGAGTCGGCAACGCAGTTTGCCGGAGCTTTGCTGGAAGCTGCAGAAAGGACAGCGGTAGCCGACCTCTTCTCAAGCGCCGAACTAAAGTCCCTCAACGAGCTCGGTGTCGTGATCAACCCCGAGAACCGGGATCCTTCGCGGACACCCCAAGTCGAATTCAACTACATTGATCTGTCTGCGGTCGATCGCGGAGAGATATCAGTTGAAAAGCCCATCTCGGGTTCGAAAGCGCCAAGTCGTGCGCGTCGTCTGGTACGCACCGGTGATGTTCTGTTCGCGACAGTGAGGCCCTACTTGCGGGGCCATGCTGTCGTGACCGAAGAATGGAACGAGGCAATCGCTTCGACGGGATTCGCGGTGCTTCGACCACCTGTGGGCGTCAATCCGTACTATTTGCTACTGATGCTTATGTCACCTTCGATTGCCCAGCAGAGCATCACCGTGATGAAGGGAGCACACTATCCAGCACTCAAGTTGGAGCACGTGAAGAGGCTGCGTATTCCCTACGTTCCGCTGGAGGAACAGGAGAGCATAGTGGCGGAAGTGCTGCCACAATTGAGCGCAGTTCGAAATGCTCGGCTTGACCTTGTGCAGCAACTTGAAGAGCTCCTGGACTCTCTTCGAGACGCCGAATTTGGACTGCTTGCCGAGAGGTCCAGCGAACCGAACCCGTCGACAGTGCTGGCGGAGGCGGAGTAGAACCACCGCATTCGAGATTGGATGGGTCGAGGTCGTAGCAGTTTGTTTGAGCGACCTCGACTCGTCTCGCAGGGGCCGTTAAATCAGGCACTATGATGGATAGTCTGTTCAAGTACGACCGCAATGCGCCGTCTTAGGTCGCTATAGTCCTTCTTGTACATGTGGGCGTAGATGCTGTCCGTGACAGTAATGGAGCTGTGGCCCATCAGGCGGCTTAGCTCGAACATGGACACCCCGAAGCTCACCATCAGGGACGCGAAGGTGTGCCGCAGCTCGTGGAATTTCAGCGTTGGGTGGCCGGTGGCCTTGGCGGCTGGCTTGAAGCTGTAGCGGTAGAAGCCCTTGGGATCGAAGGCACGGTCGTACGTGGCTAGCGGGTGGCCCTTGACCTTCCCCGGCCACAGCCCGGCGTCGGGGTTGGTCCGGTACGGGTGCTGGGCCAGATACTCGCGCAGTTCGGCAATGAGCCGTTCGTCCAGCAGCGGCACGGCGCGCCGGGAGCGTTCGGACTTCGGGGTTGTGAAGATCCACCCTTCCTTTACCCACGACATGGTCCTTTCAACGCGGACCTCCTTGTGCATCATGTCGATATCCCGAATACGCAGCGCTCCAAGTTCACCCGACCGCAGCCCGGTCCACACCGCGAACCGCACAATCAACCCGTAGGGTTCGAAGCTGTCCAGCTCGGCGGCGAGGGCGTTGGCCTCGTCCAGCGTTAGGAAGTTGGCGTTGTACTGAGCTAAACGCGGCTTGTTCAGCGCTTCCATCGGGCTGTAGGAAATCAGCCGGTGTCGTACCGCGTAGCTGAACACCTTCTGCAACGCCAGGAACGTCCCGCGCACCGAGCTTTCCGACCGCTGCTTACCTCCCGGCGTGGGCTTGTCCCGCAGCTCTGCAATGAACCTCTCCACTTCCTGGCTCGTGATGGATGCTATGCGCCGGTGGCCGAAAACCGGATAGATATGAACGCGGAAGGTCGTTTCGTACCCTTCCAACGTCTTCTGCTTGAGCCTTGGCCGATCGGCGTCCAAACAGCTTTCGGCCACCTCATGGAAAGTCTTGGAGTTCTTGACCAGCGGTTCGGTGCTCGTGCCTTCCGCTAGCTCGTTTTCCACCTTCAGGGCAAAGCGTTCGGCCTCCCGCTTGGCGGTGAAGGTGCGTTGCCGGAAGCGGGAGCCGTCCCGCCAGCGGACTTCGTACGCTGCCTTGCCGTTGGCTCTGGTCAGAGTCTTGATGTGTGCCATGGTGCTTGTCCTTTTGTTTGGAGGTGGGCCGCTACGCTATCGGTGTCGCCTGCCTGCGCTGCATGCTCATGTAGGCGCGGCGGACGGTGCTCTCTGACCAGCTCGCCAGCCCTGTAGGGGAGAGGTGACCTTCGGCTTCCAGTTCGCTAGCGATAACGCTGAAAGAAGCGCCGTCCTCGCGCCGGGTCCAGATGTAGTCACGGATAGCGGCGGGGATCGCGGACTTCCTGCCGTTGGGTAGGTTGTTGCGCTTCCGCTCTGCCAGCGCTTCCTTGGTTCGTGTGGAGATCATTTCGCGTTCGAACTCGGCGAACCCGGCCAGGATCGTGGCCACCATCCGGCCTTGCGGCGTGGTAAGGTCCAAGGCCTGGTCAATGAAGATCAGGTTCCAGCCCTGTTGCATCGCCGTGTTCATCGTGGTCACGGCGTGCTGCACAGACCGCGCCAGCCGGTCCATCTTCGTTACCACCAGCGCGTCTGCCCGTCCAGTGCGCAAGAGGTCCAGCGCTCGCCGTAGTTCGGGATTGATGTGCTTACCCGAGCAGCCAAGGTCCATCACGATTTCGAAGTCCCAGCCCCGGTTGATGCACTCGGTCTTGATCGCGTTGATCTGCGCTTCCACCCCGAGGCCGGATGTCGCCTGTTCCTCCGTGCTGACCCGCACATAGCCGATGGCGCGTTTCCGTGGTTCTGTCATTGCTCGTTCTCCCTAGTGGAAGAGGACGGGTGCGGCATACTGGCCTGCCCCGGCCTTCCGGTACTCGCCGTTGGTTCGCCGCGTGTAGCGGAAGGTGGGCGTTGTACCCGACGGGTGGTGCAGGCGAATCCACACGCTGGTTTCACTGACTCGTACGACTTCGCCGATCACAGACTGGCCGAGGACTTCCACGGTTGCCTTGGCTCCAACTTCTGGCTTCATGGGGTAGCTCCTTCGTTCTTCGAGGCGAAAACGTCCGGTTGCGCTTTCCGCCTCGAAGTCGAATCGAACGCCAGATTCTGGAATTTCACTACTCGCCGATTTGCGGACCGATTTTTCTCTGAGCTGGGCGGTTCCCCTCGACCGCGCCGTTCTCCCGGCAAAAGTGGGTTTTCGCGTGGCTGGCGGGGTTATCCCAGCTCGTCCCACACTGGGTGCGTCCTCATGTCAGCGACTGCCAGCGCTCGCCGGTAGGCCGTTAGGCACTGCAGGCCGGGACGGTCGTTGCGGTTGGACAGACAGGCGAGGACGGATATCTCGGCGAGATATTGGCGCGTCTCCGTCGGGCTCTGTCGAACCTGCCGCGCCAGCTCGAAGGGCGCAGCGAGCGGTATGCCCACAGCCTCCACTAGCTCCAGCCATGCGGCCTCGTCGTCGGCCAACACAAAGGCAGTAGCCAGAGCAACGCAGACCTGACGTTGCCGCTCAGGGGTGGCGCGTCGGAACCGGAGCAGGTTCTCCATCATCGTTGCGTCCGCCGTTTGCGGAGCTGCACCTTGTGTTCCGGCTCAGCCAAGACCTCCAGCGCAGCTATCTCGTTGGCGTCCGACTCTCCCAGATCAATAAGGAACTCGCCGTTGGCTACGGCTTCGTCGAACTTGCTCACCGTTAGGTCCACAGCCTGCCTGCTGTTGTACCCGGCGCGGTTCAGGAGATCCTGGGCTATCTGCGTCCGTACCTTGACGTCGTTCTTGGGGTCTTCCATGAACTGCACCAGCAGAGCGGCAGCGTCGTCTGCAGCTTCGGCAATTCGTTCTGCTGCCTTCTTCTTTACCTGTGGCGCGGACCCGCCGTGCTTGTGGCAGACGCTACCGCCTTGGATGGCGTACAGACCGCAGGGGTCACCGTTGTTCTTGATTCGGCTGCATTTTTTCGATGGCAAGGGGTTCCTGGCCATGGCATTCTCCTTGTGGATGGTTTGAAAGGTTTAGGTCGTCAAAGGTGCCGGGCAACTCAACTCGAATCCCTTAAGGGACGGGGGATCGGGTTCGAGTTGCCCGATACCCGCCCTCGACCGGTCCCGGCTGGCCAAGTCGAACTGAACTCGAATCGGCAAGAATTCGAGTTGAAATCTGCGGGTTCTCGGGGAATTCTGGCAATCGACGCCGGCAACTCGAATCGGCCGCAGTTCGAGTTGGATTGTCCTGGGCAACTCGAATTTCAACTCGAATCCGCCGTCCCTGAAATCAGGCGCAGTTTCGGCGGCGGTTCGGGGTTCATCTGCCACACTTCCCGGGCCACCTGCCGTCGCCCTTCTAGCACCTGCCCGGTTTCGCTAACCAGCCGCCCGGCGCTCAGCAGCTCGTCCCACGCCGCGTCGAACGCCTTCTGGCTCTTCTTGTGCCGGGCGTAGAACTCTTCACGGACCTTGTTACGGGTAAGCTGCAGCGGGAACTCCTGCAAGACCTGGATCAGTGCGGAGGTCGCCGCGTTCTCCCGGTTCTTCCGCGACGAGCTGGAGCCCCAGTCCGCCGCCGACACCGAGCACCGCAGGTCCCCAACGTGTTCCCCGGTAGTTTCGTCGAAGCGCCCCAGCGACCACTCCGCGAGGTACTGCTGCCCGCCCCACTGCCGGGACCCGAATTGCATACCGATGGAAAACTGGCCTTCGTCCACGCGGGGAGCCGCGTCGTGGTTTTGCAGAATCCAGCTGTCCGCCCATTGCGCAACGCCGGATTGTGCAATGGAATCCAGGTCCAGGTCCTTGCCGCCGGTCTTGCGGAAGTGGTCCGCGATGATCAGCGCGCAGCCTTCCGGCGCGAGCTGCTGTATCTGCGCCAGCATCTGTCCACGGTCGTACAGGTTCTGCGCTTCGATGCCGGTGGGGTGGTAGGCGTACAGCGGGTCCACAATCACCAGCCCCGGCTTCTGCTCGCGGACAGCGCGCTGGAACTGGTGGAGGAATTCGTCGCCGGTTATGTCTCCGGCGTCGAACACCATCCGCAGCGGCAGCGCGCCGAGGTCCACGCCCATAGCGTCCGCGATCCGTTGCAGCCGTAAGGCGGTGGGGTTCTGCCCGCCTTCGCCCAGATACATGAGCACCGGGCGCGGCTCCGGCACCGGGAACCGCCCGAGGAACGGCTCGCCGCTAGCCACGGCCAGCGCCAGAGACAGACTCGTGTACGTCTTGAGGGTCTTCTTTTCTCCCGCCAGCGTGCCGTAGGACCCTTCCGGCCAAACACCCTGCACCAGCCACCTCATAGCAGGAACGGGCCGGGCCAGCTCCGCCGCCGTTACCGGCTGGAACCGCTGCCGGGTAGCCCCAGCCACCCGCTCCATTTCCTCCACCAACGCGGCAGCTGTCCCGCCATAGCTCAGGAAGTAGTCGGAGATGTCTTGGTGACTGTCCGGACCCAGCCCTAGACGGGTGAGGTCCACTATGAAAGCCCGAGCGCCCACAGCCGTTAGCCGTTGCTGGAGCTTCTCAGCGCCGGTGCGCCCGGCTTCGTCGGCGTCGTAGGCGATAAACACGCGGCGGTTGCTCAGCGCGGAGAGGTCGCGGGGAGGCGTCTGTGCGCCACCTGTCCCGGTGATGGCGACAAAAAGTCCCTGGCTCTCCTGATTGGCCAGTAGCGCGTCCAGCTCGCCTTCGCAGAACAGCACCGGCAGCGTTGCCTTCTGCTCCTGCAAGACAGCCCACGGATACAACAGCGCGGGGGAGCCCTGCCCTTCCCACGAGATCATCTTGGACTGCTTGGCGCGGGGCAGATACCGGCGTACGTTGTACAACTTGCTGCGGACCCGAACCGGGAGTGTCACCCGACCGTCGTAGTAGCCGAGCTTGTACCGCTCGATAGTCTCCTGCGACAAACCGCGCTCGCCGGTAAGGAACTCCAGCAGCTCCGCTTCCTTCGTGCCTGGCTGGTCGGCCTTCGCCAAGAATCTGTCGTGCCACTCCAGATACTTGTCCTGCAGTTCGGACATATGCTGCGGCAGGTCCGGTTTGGTGGGTACGGCCTTGAGCTTCCGACGGCGCAACCTGCCGCTGTTGAGCACTGCGCCCCGGCCCAGCGCCACGTTCTTGTCCACACCGAGTTCTCCCAGGGCCGCTACAACGTCCTTGTAGTCGCACCCGGCGTGGCAGTAGACCGTCAGCGGCTGGCTATCGCCTTCACGGACTGCGAGGCTAGGTGAATCGTCCTCGTGCGCGGGGCAGCTCGCCTGCCACTGGTTGGCGTCGGTCTGCCGTACGTTGTCGAGGACGTCCAGCACAACCGAAACTGTGTCGGAGGGTTCCGGCCACTCCTCGTTCTGCGCGGTCACCGTCCCTCCAGCTCTGCCAGTCTGTCGCTGAAGCGCATTGGCCGGTAGCTGTAGGGGTCGTCCTTGGTCGGCGCTGCGTCTATCCAGACAGAAACGCCGGTGGCCTCGGCGGCTTCGTCCACGCACCGGAGCACGTCGAATCCCCGGTACGGGTATTTGGGACGGGGACCGCTGAAAAACATGTCCCACATTTCGCGCGCAAGGTCGCTGGAGGACCGCCCCAGCAGCTTTCCGCGCTCGGCGTGGACGCGTAGCCGATGGGCGACCCAGCCCGCTACCGTGCCGTCGTGGTTCTCTGTGGGTTTTGCCGGACCTTCGATGCGGACCCTGAGGGTAGCCAGCTCTGTGGCCGTTAGCCGGTGTATGGGCCATTTATGGGCGAGCGGGTCGCCGGATATCTCCGCTTCCGTCCAACGGACGTAGTCCGGAGGCAGTAGTGAGCACGTGGGGAGGACAGCTACGATTTCGTTGACCATGGTTCCAGGAGCTTTCGTGGTTGGCAGGTGCCCCGTCGTTTCCGGATGAGACAACGGGGCATTCCTGCTGATTGAACGCTTACTTGCCGAAGGGCTCTAGATACGGACGCCGCAGAATAGGAAACTTGCTCTGCAAGCGGCTGAGTGACCCCACGGGGTCATGCAGATTCGCCAGAATTCCCTCGATGCGGGCTTCCTTGTTGAGCACGCGGCTTATCAGAACCTTCGACTGCTCCTCTAGCGCGAAGTAGGCATCCTGCAGTTCGAGCTGTGAGCCGCTGGTGTTGTGGAGAGCCGTAATCAGCTCCTGCACGCGGCCTTCGAATTCCTCCAGCTGCGCAACTTCCGGGGCCAGCTCGTCGTGAAATTCGTTGGCCGCCTCCGCCTGCCGGTTGGATTCTGATTCGATGTCTTGGGTCAGGTGCGCGACGGTCTCGCGTAGGGCGTCCCGGCCGTTGGGGCTGTTCTTGAGCAGGTATAGCTCCTGATCGTTCTCCAGCGCATCGATGACTTCAACGGGTGTGTAGTTCCGCATGGCTTAGAGTCCTTTCGTGCTGCGGCGCTGCTTCGACTTGGAACGCAGCTGGTCAACGATGTTCTGGGTTTCCTGACGGGCCATGGCCTTCTCTGCCATGACTTCCTCGGCTCGGGCCAACGTCTCATCCAGGCGCTTGATGACGGCCAGCGGGTCGAGCTTGGCTAGCCGGTTCGCAGCTCCCAACGCGGCCAGATTGGGGCCGAGCTTGGCGTTACCGATGGAGTGGATAACGGATTCTGTGCTCACTTCTTGGTCCCCTTCTTGTTGGTACGGGTTGTGTGGGTCGCCGGGACATCGATGAGATGAGGGAATCCGGCCTCGCGCAGGTACGTCCCGACAGCGCGCCGAACAATCGACCGCTGGGATTCGCCGGTCTGGTCCCCGACGAAGTTGAGCGCCGCGAAGTATTCGTCGGGCAGTGCAACGCGCATTTCGCGCATGCCTGCGACGGTCGGCGTTCCCGGTTTGGTTATCGTGGTCATGCCCGATCCTTCTCTTGTGGAGTGGGACGCAGCCTCTCCCCGGTGTATTCGGAGGCGGCTTCCACGTCCTTCGGCCGTTTGGGCGGTGTCCAAGGCTTATCTGGACGCCCGTAGCGAGGCTCAGGACGGTTTCTGTCGGTGACGAAATTTGGTTCGGTCATCAGCGCGCTCCTTGAGACAACGGTTCAGCCAGGACGGTCTGACGCTGGATGTACTCCTGCAGGTCGGACTCCCGGAACCGGACGTACTGGCCCACTTTGACGTGGGTGATGCGCTTCTTGCGCACGGCGTCGTAGATCTGACGCTCCGTTGCACCGAGATATTCGGCGGCGGTCTGCGGTGTAAACACCGGCGGATTGGCGTTACGGGGGAGTTGGGTTGCCATTTGCAGCTCCAGGAAAATAGCGAGCTGATTCTCCCCTTGGCAACAGAAAAGGCGCAGCACAGGGAGAACCAGCCCACAAAAGTGGACATGATTTCAACCTCTGCTACGCCTGAAAGCCGTTCCTCGGCTAGGTGTCAACAGTTCGATTCAGTGGTTCGACCTCACCCGCTTCGGTGCATGGACCCGGCCCGTTACCGGTGCTATCCGCGTTTCGCGGCCAAACTTAGACTCTGAATCTAGGTGTCCGGCGAACCGGACAACTTGAACTATAACTAATCCGGCCCCAAGCCGCTATCCGGGATTGGGACCCCTCCTGTCCCCTCCAAAAACCCCTCCGACCCTGCTGGGCGGAGAGGTTCGGACAGCTACGAAGCGGGACGAATTCCCGCTGCTGCAAAGCCCTGGAACCCGCTCAATTCCGGCTCAAAGCGTAGAGATTCGTAGGATTGCGCTGCTGCGCGTATTGTTGCCTAAGAGCACTTGTAAACAGGGGGTCGCCGGTTCGAATCCGGCAGGGGGCTCCAGTAGAACGGCTCAAACACTGGTTAGCATCTTGCTCTTGGGCGTTCTCTTTTTGCCTACACAGCGGCATCGCCTCCAAAACCCTCCGGCGCTCAACTTTTCTGAGCGGAATCAGCTTTCCGAGGCGGAAGCTTTTCGAGCCAGACACCCGGGACTTCCGACAATGCCATGTCTATATCCCCGGCTGTATCGAAGGATCTGCCGGCGTCCGCGATGGCATCGGCCCAAACGCCGCTGTGACCACGGCCCTGCAAGAACAGTTGAGCGCCTTGCATCGTCGTATTCAGGAGGAGCACATCCCACATGTTCGGAATGGCGTACTTCCCGAACGGGTAGCTAACCAGAAAGTCGGCGGTTCCGTGCGCGAGATTATCCAGCAGGCCTTCGCGTCTTAGAACGTAGCGCCCCGCTTAGATGCTCAACCACCAACTCGTCATCGCTGTATTGCTCGTCGTTGAGCACGGCGGCTGCGACACGAGAGGAAACGCTACCGCCGGTCTTCGTGTCTGTTTTCTTGGAGGCCAGTGCGAGCACGTTCCGCGCCTGCTTGTTTTCCAGCCACCGCCGGGTCTCGTCGAAGACGGGTGCCTGCGGTTCGTCGGCCTGGAGCACCTCGCCGAGGACTTCCTGAAGGTTGGCGAACAGGCCGAGTGCACGCTGGACCTGAGCTCCTGGAGCGAAAGCCCGCTGCATCCTGCCTTGGACGCACCCCTGGCAACCGGGAAATCACGGCTGCTCCGTCCTGTTGTCCAGGGCCCCTACTCGCTGTGCGTACGCAGCGAGTTCCGCGTCGGTCCTGCCAGTAACGCATGAATAACGGGTCAGCACGTTGGCTTGTTCCGGCGGCGCTACCACCAAGGGGCGGGTTCCGTCGTGGCTCCCGTGCCTGCCGGGTCCGAGCATTCAGGAAGGAATCCGCTATGTCCATTCGTACAGTCCAGGAACCGTCCCTGGTCCATGAATCACGGACAGCTGGGCCAGGGGGCTCGCCACGGATGGTCGGCGTGGACGTCGCCCGTTGCGTGGCCCTCATCGGGATCGTGGTCATCAACATGCTGCCGTCGGGAGGTGCGGCCGACGCCGTGTGGACGTTGACCGGGGGCCGGGCGGCGGCCCTCTTCGCGCTGATCGCCGGGATCTCCATCGCCCTGCAGTCCGGGGGCCGGCGGCCGCCGT
>NZ_ANPE02000062.1 GCF_000328305.2 Arthrobacter crystallopoietes BAB-32
CGGAAGCTTCGGACCGGGGCGGCGGGCGCCTTGGATCAGCCTTCGCTTACTCGCCTTGGGCAGCCTGCTGCTGGGCGGCGACCTGGGCGTGCACTTCCTTCATGTCCAGGCCCTTGACGGCCTGCACCAGCTCGGTGAACTGGCTGGAGTTGAGGGCGCCGGGCTGCGAGAAGACCAGGACCTTCTCGCGGAAAGCCATCAGCGTGGGGATGGAAGTGATACCGGCGGCAGCGGCCAGGCCCTGCTCGGCTTCGGTGTCCACCTTCGCGAACACAACGTCCTCATGCTGCTCGGAAACGGAATCGTAGACGGGGGCAAACTGCTTGCAGGGGCCGCACCAGTCAGCCCAGAAATCGACGAAGACGATGTCGTTTTCCTCGATGGTCTGCGGGAACTGGGCCTCGGTGATATTGATCGTTGCCATGGTGCCACGTTATCGGCCGGTGCCGCTGCTGTCTCCCCTGTTCGCTGAACGCATGAGAAGTTGTCCACAACTGCGCCATGCGCTCTGCCGGCCAGCGCCGCCTGTTCCTACAGTCGGACACAGGCAAGCTGTTCGGGCAGAGGAGGGACAGATGGAACGCCAAACTGCGCTGATCGTCATTGAAGGACGGTTCCTCGACGCAGCCATCCACAGGAGCAGGAAGCTCGTCGACGGCCTGGTGGCGGAACTGCCGTACGCCTGCCAGCCGCCGGGCGACGGACTCTACGCCGTCGGCATGGCGGGCAGCCTGCGCACCAAGCTGCCGCTGCCCCGGGACCTGGCGCGTGCCGGCCCCTATGAAACAGCCAGCGGCCCGCTGCATTTCATCTGGGCGGCCGGATCCTGGTTCCAGCCCGAGACCTCTCCGCCTCCGCCAATCGATGCCAACGGAGCAACCGCTTGGCAGTGGCTGCATTACAACGTCCTGCACGATGCGGAACCGTCGGCGGTATGCCTCCTGTGGGAGATCTTTCCGCTCGAAGCCGCGGGGGCGGCCTGACGTCCGCGCAGACGGCCCTTGGTTCGACCGGTCAGCGCCGGTTGGCAGGGCGCGGATCCTTGGGCTGGGCCGGTTCGGACGGCGCGGGAGGCGGGGCATAGGACAGGATGGCCGGCACTGCCACCGCCGCCTCGCAGTCGACCGGCGCCGGTGCAGGTGCCGGCTCCTGCTGCTCCTCGCTGTCCTCCCCTTCCCCTTCGTCCTTCTCGTCCTCGTCGCGCTCCTTCTCCCGTTCCTCGGCCTGCTTGCGTGCCTCTTCGGCGGCTTCCCGGTTGTCTGCCTCACACTGGTCGAGCGCATTCTGGTAGCGCGCGCGGGCATTGTCCTGGTCGACGAAGAACTGCGACCGGGTGCCGAGCGCTGCTTGATAGGCGTCGTAGGCGACCCAGTACTCGTCCCACTTCTCGCCGATGGCATCCCAGGCCTTGTTGACCTTGCGCACGTCCGCCGCGTAGTCCTTGTACTCCGCCGCATCGTCCACATAGCCGTCGTAGGCCTCCCAGTACTCCAGGACATCCCGCTGCCACCGAACCGTTCCGGCGGCGAGTTGCTCCGTTGCCTTTGCACGGCGCTCCTCGTTGTCTTGCCCGGCGGCCTTGGCATCGAAGGCTACAGGGCTCATGCCGGTGAAGGCCCAGCCGCAGCCCGGGCCGGTTTCGTCCTCGGCCAGCACTGCGACTTTGGCCTGGGTCACGGGGGCTTTGTCGGGGCTAGCCGGCGGCTTCGGCACTGCCTTCTTGTCCGGCATGGGCGGCCAGACGGGATAAATCGGCTCCTCCGCCGGCTTGGCCCGCTCGATCTTGATCTTCGGCCCTGGCAGCCCCACGGCTTCGACCTCGGACCCCTTGGCCAGCCGGGGCAACGGCAGGTCACGCACGGACACAGTGTCGTTGACCGTGTAGGGGCGGTAGCCTGCGGCGGACCACGGCGACCGTCTGGCGTCCTCGACGGTGGACTTCTGGTCGGCACAGACGCCTTCGAGCCGACCGGCCAGATGGCCGTTTAATTCCCGGGCAAGGCGGGACAGCGGAGCGCCCTCCGAACCGGCGATGAAGACCACGACGTCCCCGCGCCGGAAGGCGACAACCTGCGCCGAGCTGAACCCTTCGTAGGTAAAGACCCGGTGCGCCTCCACGCCCGGCTTCTTGCCGTCAAAGTCCCCCACGCGGACCGCAACGCCGCCGCCCGCGCAGGAATCGGCGTCGTCCATTAACCTGGCCATGGCCTCGGCGCCCAGGCCCGCGGTGTAGGCCGTGGCCACGACCTGGACCCGTTCGCTGTCCACCCTGAACTGTCGAGACAGCGCAACGGCAGGGGCCGAACCGCCGGCCGTACAGGAGAACGGCAGCGGCGGAGTGGCCGACCGCTGGACGCTGCCCGCGGTCTTCCAGTCCTTCGGTGCCTTCTCCAACGCCTCGGTAAGGGCCGCTTCGGCCGGAACGTCGCGGATCTTGGCCGCGACCGGTTCCGGCTTCGCCACCGGCACCGCGGTCTGTTCGGCCGACGCCGGGCTCGTGGCCACCGTCGTTGTACCGGACAGGTGCAGGGCGAAGAGGCCCGTTCCCGCCACCGCCGACAAGGTCAGGGCACCGGCCGCGAGCGCCATGCCGGGCCGCTTCTCGAAAACAGACATGCGCTACCTGCCTATCCGTTGTCCGGAATGGTGATTGACGTTTCGCTTCCAGCGCTCAGCGTGATCGCGACTTCCTGGCGGTAGCGGAGCGTCCCGCCGGCCGCCGGAGTCTGGGCTACGACCGTCCCCGGTTGCTGCAGCGGATCAGCCTTGGCCGTTTCCTGGTTGACCACTGGTACCAGGTTGTTGCGCAGCAGGACGGTGATGGCCTCGTCGACCTTCATGCCGCGCACATCCGGGATCGATTTGTCCGTCGCCATGCCGAGGCCGACCGGGGCGGCATCGGGAAGCGGCTCCGCGGGCAGGCCCTTGTGCGCGCCCTCCATGGTGGCCTTCCAGACCGGCCCGGCGACTTCCGACCCGGTCAGGTCATAGTAGGTCGTGTCGTAGGCTTCGACCCGGTCCAGCGGATACTGGCCGCCGCCCCGCGGGTCCCCCAGCCAGACAGCGGTGGAATACTGCGGCGTCACCCCGACGATCCAGTTCGCGGAGAAATCATTCGTGGTGCCGGTCTTGGCGCCGGCTTCGCGGCCCTTCGGCTTGCCCATCGCCCCCAGCGTGCCGCCGGACTTGAACGGTTCCTTCAGCGCGTCGGCCACGGTGTCGGCCACGCCGGGGTCGATCGCCTGGTGGCAGTCCGCGTCCGGAACCGGCAATTCTTCATCCGTGCCGCTGCGCACGGCCTTCGTAATCGTCACCGGCTTGCAGACCACCCCGCCGCTGACGAACGAGGCATAGGCGTTGGCCATTTCCAGCGGCGACACTTCGTAGGCGCCCAGTGCCAGCGACGCCTCCCGGCCGCTCAGCTTGTCCGTGGGAATGGACGTGATGCCCAGCGACTCGGCGAACTTGGCCACGTCGACTACGCCGGTGCGTTCGATCAGCTTGACGAAGTAGACGTTGACGGACTTGCGGACAGCTTCATAGGCGTCGATGCTGCCATGGTTGATGAATCCGTAATTGTGGAAGCCCTCGGCCGGATCGTCGAGCTCGGGCGAGTAGTACGGCCCGTTGGACACGTAGCGCTGCGAAGCCGGTACGCCCTCGCTCAAGGCCGTACCGAGCACGAGCGGCTTCATCGATGAGCCAACCTGGAACTCGCTCTTGGCATAGACGACTTCGGTCTTGCCTTTGCCTTTGCCCCAACTGCGGTTCTGGGTCACGGCCGCGATATGTCCGGTTCCGGGTTCGACGACGGCGACCCCCAAGGCGGCGCGGTTCTTGTCCCCGAGGGCTTCGGTAACGGCCTTGCGGCCCGCGGCCATCGCCTGGCGGTCCAGGCCCGTGGTCAGCGTCATGCCTCCGCGCGAGAGCCGGTCGGCCCGTTCCTCAGGCGTGGCGCCGAAGGCCTGGTTCTCCAGGATCTCTTCGCGCACCAGCTCGCAGTAGAACGGAAATTCCGAGTCGCCGCAGCTGGAGGGCACGCTGCCCCGCTCCAAGCCCAGCGGGGCCTTCCGGGCGGCATGAGCTTCTTCCGCCGTGATGGCACCGTTGTTTTCCATCACTGTCAGCACGGTGTTCCGGCGCGCCGTAGCGGCATCGGCCTTCGTGAACGGATCGTAGACTCCGGGGCCCTTGAGGAGGCCGACCAGCAGGGCCGACTGCGGCAGGTTGAGTTTCGCTGCGCTCGTGTTGAAGTAGATGCGGGCGGCCGCTTCAACACCGTAGGCGCGGTTGCCGAAGTAGACCGCGTTGACGTACATCCTGAGGATTTCGTCCTTGCCCAGCTTCTGCTCGAGATGGACTGCGTATTTGGATTCGCGGATCTTGGCGTTGTAGGTATCACCGACAGCGACCAGCTGTTCGGTCTCGTCCCGGGCGTTGTTGACCATGATGTTCTGGACCAGCTGCTGGGTGATCGTCGACGCGCCCTGGAGGTCGGAACTGAGTGCGTTGCTGACGGCAGCCCTGGTGATTCCGTAGGGGTCGACGCCGTGATGGTCGTAAAAGCGCACATCCTCGGTGGAGATCAAGGTGTCCAGGAACGTCTGCGACACCCGGTCCAGGTCGACATCGATCCGGTTTTCGCTGTAGAAGCGGGCGAACTCCTTGCCCTCGTTGTCGAGCAGGACGGTGTGTTGCGGCAGGGCCCTGTCCAACGGGAGATCGGCAGGCAGTTCCTCCCAAAGGTTGACGAGGGAATTGGCTCCGGCAGAAAGCGCCACCGCTCCCGGCGCCACCAGCGTTCCGGCGCTGATCGCCACCACAGCCACTGCCCCAGCCCACACCGCCAGCCGTCCCGGCCAGCTCCGTTCCTTCTCCGAGTAGCCGGCCGGAGCCGACTCCATGAGTTCACGCAGACTCGTCGATGCCCTGTTCTTTCGCCCCATTCAGATCTCCTGACAAGTCAGAACGTACTTCTGGCACCAGCCACTTCGCTGTGTCACCGGTATCGGTACGTACAGGGTACGTCGATACCGAGTGTGCTCAAGGGAAGCAGCGAAGTGTTGCCGTCACGTGACCCAAGGCCGTCACATGACGTAGGAGAAGTGTCGAACGAACTGGTTTGGGAAATCTGGGAAGGTCCCCAACGAGGGCATAGGCGTTCCCGGGCCTTCGCTGCCGCACCGCTTTTGTCCTCGTCGTCCAGCTTGTCTGGATTGTGCTGAGACAAGTGCCTCCGTGTGATTTGGATTACACTGGCTATCCATGACTCTCGAGCAGCCCCGCGGTGCCAAGTCGCTGAGATTCTCCACCGACGGCATCCCTTCGGTGAACCGGGTGCAATTGTGGGAACACCACAACGCCAAGGCCCTTATCGCGCTCGACATCCGCACCATGGACGAACAACCGCTGCAGGCAGCCGAGATCAATCTCCACTTCCCCTCGCTTAAGTTCGCCTCCGTTAAGGGCAGCGCCCAAGTGGTGGAGCGCAACGAAGCGTTCATCCGGCGCCACCCGATGAACTCCGTGGCGGTGTTCTTCGCCCTCGAAGGTGAGGCGTTCTTCTATCACCAAGGCGGCTTCGAAACGCTCAGGCCCGGGCAAGCGGTTATCTACGACGTGGACCGCCCCTTCATGCGCGGCTTCAGCCGCGGGCTGCGGGAAATGGTCTTGACGATCCCGCATGAGGACTACTTCGAAATCACCGGCGGGCGACCGCTGACCAAACCGATCGTCTTTGACTTCCGGGAGGAGCAGCCGGCCAATCGGCGGGCATTCGCCCTGGCCCGGCTGGTGTCGGACGCGCTGTCCCGTCCAGGGGAGGCGGAGAGTACCGAGGCCACGGCGCTCGAATTGCTGTCCACGATCCTCCTAGGTGACCGCAGTGGCACCGGCGCCGGCCACCTCGCCGCCGCCCGCTGCTACATCGCCGATCACCTGGGCGACATCGAACTCAGCGTCGCCAAGGTGGCCTCCGTCGTCGGCGTCAGCGAAAGACACCTCGCCCGCCTCTTCAACGAGGCTGGCACCTCGCCTCGTGCGTACATCCTCGAGCTCCGGCTCCAGCTCGCCCGACGCCTGCTGACGGATCAAGTCGAGGCTCGGTCCTCCGTTGCGGCGGTTGCCAGCCGTTGCGGATTCGCATCGCAGGCCTACTTCGCCCGCGCCTACAGGGCGCGCTACGCCATCACGCCATCGATGGAGCGCAAGGCTGCCCTCGCCGTCGAAAGCGCTGAGGGCCTGATTTTGCACTGATCGGACATCTTCGTGCACTCAGCGGACGTCTTGTGACGTCCGGCATCCATGGGCTCGTGATCCGCGCCACGCTGACAGGGAACCACATAACCCGACAGCCCCCAGGAGCACATGATGTCCGCACCATCCACGATCGATCCGCGGGACCTGCGCCACGCGTTCGGCCGGTTCGGCACCGGCGTCACCGTGGTCACTACGACGTCCGACGACGGCGGCGCGCACGGCGCGACGGTCAGCGCGTTCACGTCGGTGTCTCTGGACCCGCCGCTGGCTCAAGTCACGCTGATGCGCAGTTCCAAGCTCTCCACCCTCGTGGAGGATCGGCCGTTCGCGATCAATGTCATGTCCTTGGAGCAGCTTGCACGTGCCTGCACTTCGCCGGCAAGCCGATGAAGGGGGGCCCCGAGTGGGGCCAAAGCGCCACGGGCGTTCCCGTGCTGGCAGGCAACGCGGCCACCCTTGAATGCCGGCCATGGCGCGTGTACGACGGCGGGGACCACCTGATCGTCGTCGGCGAGGTCGAGCACCTTGAGATCACCCCCCTCGAGCCCTTGTTGTTCTTCGGCGGCAAGTTCCACCACCTCGGCGATCTCGTCGGCGGCACGCCATGGGTGCAGTGCGGCGACGGTCACGCCGGTTGGATCACCGATTCCGCGGCTTTCCGCCCCCTCGCTGCCGCCGTTTAGCCCGGGCGCTGCGCCGCTCCCCCCTCCGCCTCGCGCCCGTTCCCTCAGCACGGGCCCATCACTGCCTTACCCATCAAGAAGCTCACAAACAACTAGCAGCCCACCCAGGAGATTGCAATGACTACGGAAATCCAAGCCACAGCGGCGGCTTCCGGGGCGAATGCCACCGAACGCTTCCGCGAGAACAAAAAGACCGCCGCGTCGTCCAGCCAGGAACGGGTAAATCTGTTGGCCTCCCGGGTGATCAAGGCCATCAACGATACGGTGCTTGAAGAAAAGGTCACGTATGACGAGTACAACGCTTTCAAGGCGTGGCTGATCCAGGTCGGCGAGGACGGCGAATGGCCTTTGTTCCTCGACGTCTGGGTGGAGCACTCCGTCGAACAGGTCGCCAACGAGAACCGCGCAGGCACGAAGGGCTCCATCGAAGGGCCGTACTACGTGCCGAACTCCCCGCGGCTCGAGTCACCGGCCACGCTGCCGATGCGCGAAAACGAGCAGGGCACGCCCCTGCTCTTACAAGGCAGCATCACCAACCTCGCAGGCGAACCGCTGCCCGGGGCCACGGTCGAGATCTGGCACGCCGACGACGAGGGCTTCTACTCCCAGTTCGCGCCGGGACTGCCCGAGTGGAACCTGCGGGCCACCGTCGCCGCGGACGCCGAGGGACGCTACATGATCAACACCATGCAGCCCGCGCCGTACCAGATCCCGACGGACGGCTCCTGCGGCAGGCTCATCGCCGCGGCCGGTTGGCACGCCTGGCGCCCCGCCCACCTGCACCTGAAGATCTCCGCGCCCGGCTACCAACTGATTACCTCACAGCTCTACTTCAAGGGCGACGAACACGTGGGCGACGACATCGCTTCGGCAGTGAAACCCGAACTGATCCTCGACCCTACACCGCGCACCGACAACCGCGGCCGCGAAGTCTCCTACGACTTTGTGCTGGACCCCGAGTGAAGGACACAGCCATGACCGAGACAACAGCAGTCGACCCCCGCGAACTGCGCAACACGTTCGGCCAGTTCGCCACCGGCGTTACCGTGGTGACCTGCCGCTCCGCGGACGGCACCCCGCACGGGGCCACCGTGAACGCGTTCACAGCTGTCTCGCTCGATCCGCCCCTGGCGCAGGTCACCCTGACCCGCAGCTCCAAGGCGGCGCAGTACCTGCAGGATGCTCCGTTCGCGATCAATATCCTGTCCCAGGGACAGCTGGACACGGCCTGGCACTTCGCAGGCAAACCCCTGCCGGAGGAACCGGCCTGGACCCTGGACGGCGAGGTCCCGGTGCTGTTGGAGAACAAGGCCACCCTGGAGTGCCGGCCCTGGCAAGTGTACGACGGCGGCGACCACGTCATTGTGATCGGCACAGTCCACAAACTCGAAATCTCCGACCGGGACCCGCTGCTGTTCTTCGGCGGCAAGTTCCGCGAAATCGGCCCGCTCTCCGGCTCCAGCCACTGGCACCACTGCGGCGACTCGCTGGAGGCCGGCTGGTTCTCCGGCGCCGAATCCTTCAAACCCCTCCTCAACGCCTGACCGACAGCCCGACCTGAAGGAAGAAAGATCATGACTGAAACACTTCACCCCACGACCACCGCCGATGCCGGCACCACGGACATGAGCACCCGGACTACACCTGCCAATCCGCTGCTGCCGCAGACCGGCGCCGAATACATCGAATCGCTCCGGGATGACCGCGAGGTCTGGATCTACGGCGAACGGGTCCAAGACGTCACCACGCACCCGGCCTTCCGCAACTCCGTCCGCATGGCAGCCCGCCTCTACGACGGCTTCCACAACCCGGACACGGCCTCCAAGCTGCTGGTCCCCACCGACACCGGCTCCGGCGGCCAGACCCACCCGTTCTTCAAGGCCGCCCGGTCCATTGACGACCTCAAGGCCTCGCGCACCGCCATCGAAACCTGGGCACGGATGTCCTACGGCTGGATGGGCCGCTCCCCGGACTACAAGGGAGCCTTCCTCGGCACGCTCGGCGGGATGCCGGACTTCTACGAACCGTTCAAGGACAACGCGATCCGCTGGTACAACGAGTCCCAGGAAAAAGTTCTCTACTGGAATCACGCCATCATCAACCCCCCGGTCGACCGGCACCTGCCGCCGGACCAGGTCGGCGACGTGTTTATGAAGGTCGAAAAGGAGACCGACGCCGGCCTCGTTGTCTCCGGAGCGAAGGTCGTTGCCACCGGCTCGGCCATCACCCAGTACAACTTCATCGCCCACTACGGCCTGCCGATCAAGAAGAAGGAATTCGCGCTGATCTGCACCGTGCCGATGGACGCACCCGGCGTGAAACTGATCTCCCGCGCCTCGTACTCGCACCAGGCCGCGGTCATGGGCACCCCATTCGACTACCCGCTGTCCTCCCGTCTGGACGAGAACGACTCAGTCTTCGTCTTCGACAAGGTCCTCATCCCCTGGGAGAACGTCTTTGCGTACGGGGACATCGAGAAGATCAACAACTTCTTCCCGCAGACCGGGTTCCTGAACCGGTTCACGTTCCAGGGCGTCATCCGGCTGGCCGTGAAACTCGACTTCATCGCCGGCCTGCTGCTCAAGGCCCTCGAAATCGCCGGCACCAAGGACTTCCGCGGTGTCCAGGCCCGCGCCGGCGAGGTCATCGGCTGGCGCAATATGTTCTACGCCCTCGCCGACGCCATGGCCCTGAACCCCGATGCCGGCCCCGACGGCACCGTGCTGCCCAAGCTCGACTACGGCCTGGCGTACCGGATGTTCATGGCCACCGGCTACCCGCGGATCAAGGAAATCATCGAGCAGGACGTAGCTTCCGGCCTGATCTACCTGAACTCCTCGGCGCTGGACTTCAAGACGCCGGAGATCCGTCCGTACCTGGACAAGTATGTGCGCGGCTCCGATGGCATCCAGGCCGTAGACCGGGTGAAGCTGATGAAGCTGCTCTGGGACGCCATCGGCACCGAGTTCGGCGGCCGGCACGAGCTCTACGAGCGCAACTACTCCGGCAACCACGAAAACGTGAAGGCGGAACTCCTCTTCGCCGCCCAGGCCCAGGGCCATACCGACATGATGACCGGCTTCGCCGAAACCTGCATGAGCGAATACGACCTCGACGGCTGGACCGCACCCGACCTCATCAACAACGACGACGTCAGCATCTTCCTCAAGCGCAACTAGCCTCGTCCGGAACAGAAGGAGCAAAAACCATGGCCGGTTTTTGGCACGAACCCGAATGGCAAGCCGCCGGAAACTTGACCGAGCGGCAGTCGAACACACTGAGGGCCGAGAGCATCACCACCTTTGCCTGGCACGGCTGGTGGTATGAAGGCTGCCCCGGCATCTGAACCTGAGTTGGCGGCAGTTCCCGTGACCACGGTCGCGGGGACTGCCGCATTTAACCTTGATTCCGCACATCGATGGCGTTCCTTCCTTCACTCACCACGAGCAAGTCCTCATGCATTAGTCGGAACGCTTTAAAAACGGGAAAGTCGACGGCCCCCGTTGCTCCCGCACTGGAACCATCGACCCTTCCCCTAGCTAAGCAGTTCTAACAAACAGTCCGTTCTAACAGTCCAGGTGGGTCATCCCGGGCATGAAAAAACCCCGTCTGTCTAGTGTTTCTCCTAGTCAGACGGGGTCTTCCCATTCCCGTGGCAGATGAGGGATTCGAACCCCCGTAGGCAGTGCCAGCTGATTTACAGTCAGCCCCCTTTGGCCGCTCGGGTAATCTGCCGAGTGTCTTCATCGAAGACCGCTTCCGTAAGTGGAAGCAAGACAACTTTACAGAAGATCGGCCGAAGAATCGAATCGGGCACAAGATCCGCGTGATTCCGCGGCAGAACGCCCCTTTTTGGGCACGCGATCGGCGGCCTCAACGGCCGTTCATGATCCGCGATTCGAGCTGGGCAGCGAAGCGCTCCGCTTGTGCTGGGGTCACCAGGCCCCAGTCGACGGCCTGATCCATTTCAGCCCTAATACCGGCCACCCTGTCGGTGCGTTCCCGCTCGTCGCCACGCTGCCGCAGCAGTTGCCTCTCCAAGAGCTCGGACTCCCGGCGGACGTATAGGGCAGCGCCCGCCGCTGACACCTTGGTGTGGACGGATTCGAACGCCGGCACCGCCGCTACAGCAGAGGCGGAACCTAGAGCACCCATCGTGGTTACCGCCGCCGCGGCGAGGAATGAGCCTGCCGCTATTCGCATCGATCGGACAAAATACCGCCGGCGGCTGGCCATGGAGGATGCTCCTTCAATAGTTTGGTCGTTCAAACAACATGCCCAGTCTTTCCGGCGACTTTGAACGAACACTGGCCGCTAGCTGAAGGAAAGCTGGGAACACAAGCCCGGTATTCGCGCATCGTTGCCAGTAGGCTAGACGGCAGAAACACCCCCAAGCAAGAGGAGGAAGCATGGCCAGCGAATCATCGTTCGACGTCGTCAGCAAGGTGGACAAGCAGGAAGTTGCGAATGCCCTGAACCAGGCGCAGAAGGAACTCGCCCAGCGCTACGATTTCAAGGGCGTCGGCGCCGAAGTCGATTTCAGCGGCGAGAAGATCCTGATGAAAGCGAACTCCGAGGAGCGGGTCAAGGCCGTCCTGGACGTCCTGCAGTCCAAGCTGGTCAAGCGGGGCATCTCGCTGAAGTCCCTCGACGCAGGCGAGCCGTTCGCCTCCGGCAAGGAGTACCGGATCGAGGCGGGCATCAAGGAAGGCATCGCCCAGGACCAGGCGAAGAAGATCAACAAGATCATCCGGGACGAGGGTCCCAAGGGCGTGAAGTCCCAGATCCAGGGCGACGAGCTCCGGGTCAGTTCGAAGTCGCGCGACGATCTCCAGGAAGTCATTTCCCTGCTGAAGTCCTCCGACCTGGACGTGGACCTCCAGTTCATCAACTACCGCTGACACTCCCGCCGGCGGTGCGCCCGTACTGCACTGCCGGCGGCTTCAGATGCCGGGGCTGCCTGGCCCCGGCACGGCGTCGCCTGCCGGTCCGTCGGTCAAAGGATCGGCAAGGGCGCGGCCACCGACTGCTTCACCCATCCACGTGCGGGCTTCCCAGTTGCCGCCCGATCCTTCCAGGACGACCACCCCGGTGTTGCTCAGGACATTGCTGGCAACGAACCCGGCATCGAGGTTCTCCGCGCGAGCCCCGGCCCAGCTGCGGATCATTGCACCGTGGCTGAACAACGCCACGGTGCCCAGCCCCTCGGCTTCGGCCTCGGCCACTACATCATCGAACCGCCCGAACGTCTCATGGCCGTCCGGGCCGCCGGGCATCCGCCCGTCCAGCTCTCCTGCAGTCCAGGCGAACACCGTCTCCAGGTAGGCACGGACGGAGTCGACGTCGCCGAGCATTTCGTAGGCGCCGGCGGAAATCTCCCGCAGTCCGTCGCGCACCCCGACCTCCAGCCGTGTCGCCTCGGCCAAGGGCGAGGCGGTCAGCTGCGTCCGGATGGCCGTTGAGGCGTACAGCCGCTCAATAGGTTCTCCGGCGAGGGCCTGCGGCAAGGCCCGGGCCTGGTCATGCCCGAGGGATGTCAGTTCCGGCCCCGGAATGTCCGTGTCCAGCAGGCCCTTGATGTTCGACGGCGTTTGGCCGTGGCGGATGAGCAGCAACCTCATGCGTCGGACCTCAGTATCCCAGCGGACGGCCGGCCATCCGCTCGAGCCTGGCGACCCGTTCGGCCATCGGCGGATGGGTGCTGAACAGTTTCTGGACGCCGGCGCCGCGGAACGGGTTGGCGATCATGAGGTGGCTGGTGTTGACGATCTTCTGGTCCTGCGGCAGCGGAGCCGCCTGGGTTCCCATTTCCAGTTTGCGCAGCGCCGAGGCCAAGGCCAGCGGATCGTCGGTCAGTTTCGCGCCGTCCTCGTCCGCATCGTATTCGCGCGTCCGGCTAATCGACATCTGGATCAGCATGGCCGCGATCGGCGCGAGCAGCGACATCGCCAGCAGCGCGATCGGATTCGCATTGCGGTCTCGGCCGCCGAAGAACATCAGGAACTGTGCCACCGACGTGATGACACCCGCAACAGCGGCGGCGATCGACGACGTCAGGATGTCGCGGTTGTAGACGTGCATCAGCTCGTGGCCCAGCACCCCGCGCAGCTCCCGTTCATTGAGCAGGCGCAGGATGCCCTCGGTGCAGCAAACGGCCGCGTGCTGCGGATCCCGCCCGGTGGCGAACGCGTTCGGAGCCTGGGTCGGCGACACGTAGAGCCGGGGCATCGGCTGGTTGGCACGGGCGGAGAGTTCACGCACAATCCGGTACATTTCCGGTGCCTGCTGCTCGGTCACCGGATAAGCGTGCATGGCCCGGATCGCCAGCTTGTCGCTGTTCCAGTAGCTGTAGGCCGTGGTGGCCACGCCGATCAGCGCCATGATCCAGATCCAGCTGCTGCTGCCGGTCCCGCTGGCCAGCAGCGCGCCGATGCCGAGCAGGATCGCGAACAGCACACCGAACAGGCCGGCCGTTTTCAAACCGTTGAAATGATTGTGCACCTCTTCAGGTTCCCTTCTACGGCAGCCGCGCGGCCGCCGTCGTACCGTCCGTCTTCACTATAGGGCCGGACACTTGCTATAACGCGCCGGCCCCGTGCCATGTTCCGTCAGGGCTCAGGGTGCCGGTCATCGTAGCGGGCAAACCGGGGCTGCAGCCGGTGCAGCAGCCCCACCACGAGCACGCAGGCCAGCCCGCCGGCGAGCGCGGCCATGCCCTCGCCCAGCCACTCGCCGTTGCCGCCAGCCACCGCATCGCCCAGCCGCGGACCGCCAGCGACCACCACGATGAAGATCCCCTGCAGGCGTCCGCGCATGGCGTCCGGCGTCGCCGACTGGAGGATGGTGTTGCGGAACACGCCGCTGACGGTGTCGGCGGCGCCCGCCGCCATCAGCGCCGCGGCCGCAGGCAGCAGCCAGGGGCTGACGTCGCCATCCAGCGCCGGGCCGGTGTTCCGGGCCAGTACGACGACGGTGCCAAAGACCGCGATGGCCGTTCCCCACAGTGCCACGCACCAGAGCACGGCCAGGCCCTGCCGGCGTACTTGGCCCAGCGGACCGGAGAACAGTGCCGCGAGGAACGCTCCGGCGGCGACGGACGCGAGCAGGAGGCCCGCCGTCGCTTCCCCTCCCCCGAGCACCACGGCACCGATTGCCGGCATCAGCGCCCGCGGCTGGGCCAGCACCATCGCCGCGAGGTCCACCAGGAACGTCATGCGGATGTTGGGCTTGGTCCGCAGGAACTTCAACCCTTCAAGCACGGAATGGAGGCCGGCTTTCCGGACGTCCCCCTCGGGCGGGACCGGCGGCAGCCGGAACAGCGCCCAGATCGCCGCTGTGAACGTCACGACGTCAACGGTGTAGGTCCAGCCGAATCCTACGTTGGCTACCAGGACGCCGGCCAGCAAGGGTCCGATGGTCATCCCCAGTCCGAAGGTCATCATGTTCAGGGCGTTGGCTGCCGGCAGCATTTCCAGCCGGACCAGCCGGGGAATGATCGCGTTGCGGGCGGGCTGGTTGACGCCCGCCGCCGCGGAGTGGATGGCAATCAGCACATAGAGCAGCCAGACCTGGCCAATGCCGGACCACGCATGCACGGCGAAGAGCCCGGCGCAGGACCAGAGCACCAGGCCCGAGTACAGGGCGACCTTGCGCCGGTCGTGCGCGTCGACGATCGCGCCGCCGTACAGGCCGGCCAGCACCAGCGGCACGAGGCCGACGATGCCGAGGGCGCCCACCGCGAAAGTGGATCGGGTCAGCTCGTAGACTTCCAGGCTCACCGCCACCAGCGTCAACTGCGCGCCGATCGACGAGAGCGACGTGCCGACCCACATCCGCCGGAAATCGGGGCTCTCTTTGAGCGGCGCGGTGTCGGCGAGGAGTTTCGGCATGAGCCAGATTCTAGTTTGGTCAGGCACCGGTCCTGGGCAGGCGGTCGCGGATGATCCGCAGCAGCTGCGGATCGGCAACGATGCGGAAGTGGCCGTGGGTGGCCAGCACGATGTTTTCGGCGTCGGCGAGGTGGCTGCCACCAGGAATATGCGGGTCGAATTCGCTGTACACGGAGGTGATCCGCGTATGAGCCGCGTGCTCCCGGGCGAGCGCCAGCAGAGCCGGATTGTCCGGCGCGAAGGCACGGATGCTCGGAGCCAGGAAGAACCAAGCGTAGTGGGAACCGGAGAACGGCGTATTGACGGCCACCATATGGCGGATCCGGCCCGCGGATTCCGGCCGGGACATCAGCTGCTTTCCGATCAGGCCGCCCTTGCTGTGCGCCACGATCGTCAGGTTGGTGACGTCCGTGGTGTCCAGATAGGCGGCGACCAGTGCTGCCATCTTGGCTACGGTCCCTCGGTTGTAGCCCAGGGTCCGGACGACGTGGACCGGATGCCCGTCGCGGTGAAGCGCGTCGGCGATCGGCTTGAGGAACTGCCAGTTCTCGTAGACACCCGGGATCAGCAGGACGGGAGCGTCCGCCCGGCCAGTAGCCTCAAGGTAAGGCAGCGGATCATGCCGGAACAGGAAGCCGTGGACCTGCCAGTACGCCACGTAGGCGTAGTCCAGCACCCAGCCCCAGGCCCGCCCGGCCGCCTTCCGGGCCGTCAACATCCAGTCCACCGTCATCCCCGCGCCGCTACCTCCTCGCAATACGCTGCCACGGTCCGCGGCCGCCGGTACATAAGCACGTGGGCTTCCCCCGCGATGTCGGCGATGCGCACCGCCGGGGAAGCTGCCGCCAACGTCTGGACCCAGCTTCGCGGCACAATCGGATCCCGCTCACCCCGGAGGATGATCGTCGGCACGTCGATCCGGGCCAGGACGTCTTCCACCCGATGCCGCAGCATTTCGGGCAGGGTGCGCAAGTACCAGCGCGGACCGGACCTGACGTAGTCGCTAAAGACGATGGCATTGACCCGTGGAGGTTCGCGCAGAGTGTCCTGGAGCAGCCGGAAGCCCTGCAGCAAGGCCCCCCGCTCCGCGCAGTTGACCGTCGGCCCAAGCAGGACAAGTCCCTTCGTCAGTGCAGGCACCGCGGCAGTCATTTCCGCCGCGATCTGGCACCCCATGGAGTGGCCGACCAATACAGCCGGCCCGGCGCCCGCTTCCGCCAGCGCCTGCCGGACCAGCAGCCCGAATTCGTGGATCGGAACGCGGCGGCGGGGTGCCTTGGTGCTGCCGAACCCGGGAAGCTCCACCTCATGCACAATCCCCACCGTAGCCAGAACATCGGCCAGCGGCTGGAAGTAGCGGGGCGAAACACCGATGCCGGGAATCAGCACGTAAGTATTGACGCCGCTTCCCCGGGTAGCGACCTTGAGCTCACAGCCGTTAATTTCGACCATGAGTTGTTGCCCTGTGTTCATCTGCCGGCCACCACCTCCATGAACAGTGATCGTAGGCGACCAGGCATCCGGGTGGGCGGAAAGGCGGAATGTTAGCCCCGCAACGCCGTCGTTACGCTTTCTGGAACCAGTCCAAAAAATTTTCTGGACTCGGTCCAGAAAACGTGCAAGGATCGAAGCATGGTCGAAATGAGGGAGCCGGAGGACTTGCTGCGCGAAGCAACGCTGCGCGTAACCCGTCCACGGATTGCGGTGCTTGAGGCTGTCCGCAACCACCCGCATGCCGATGCCGACACCATTACCGGTGTGGTGAGGGCCGAACTTGGCGGAGTCTCGAAGCAGGCCGTCTACGACGTCCTTGCCGCGTTGACCGATGCCAGGCTGCTGCGCCGGATCGAGCCCTCGGGTTCGCCGGCCCGCTACGAGGCCCGCGTCGGCGACAACCACCACCACGTGGTCTGCCGGTCATGCGGTGGGATCGAAGACGTGGACTGCGCCGTGGGCGCAGCGCCATGCCTCCATGCGTCAGATGACCACGGGTTCACGATCGATGAAGCCGAGGTTATCTACTGGGGCCTTTGCCCTGCCTGCACTGCCCAAAAAGACCTTCAATTGGAAGATCCGACAAGGAGCGAATAGATAGATGGCTGACAACACCAAGCCGCTGACAACCGTAGCGGGCGCCCCCGTTGCGGACAACCAGGACAGCCTGACCGCTGGCCCCCGCGGCCCCATGCTGCTCCAGGACGTCTGGTTCCTGGAGAAGATGGCGCACTTCGACCGCGAGGTCATCCCGGAGCGCCGTATGCACGCCAAGGGCTCCGGCGCCTTCGGCACCTTCACGGTGACCCAGGACATCACGAAGTACACCAGCGCCAAGATCTTCTCCGAAATCGGCAAGAAGACCGAGATGTTCGCCCGCTTCTCCACGGTGGCCGGCGAGCGCGGCGCAGCCGACGCCGAGCGCGACATCCGCGGTTTCGCCCTCCGCTTCTACACCGAAGAGGGCAACTGGGACGTCGTCGGCAACAACACGCCGGTCTTCTTCTTCCGCGACCCGCTGAAGTTCCCGGACCTCAACCACGCCGTCAAGCGCGACCCGCGCACCAACCTGCGCAGCGCCGAGAACAACTGGGACTTCTGGACCAACCTGCCTGAGGCCCTGCACCAGGTCACCATCGTCATGTCCGACCGCGGCATCCCCGCCAGCTATCGCCACATGCACGGCTTCGGCTCGCACACCTTCAGCTTCTACAACGACGCCGGCGAGCGCTACTGGGTGAAGTTCCACTTCCGCACGCAGCAGGGCATCAAGAACCTCACCGACGAAGAGGCGGCCAAGCTGGTCGGCGACGACCGCGAGTCGCACCAGCGCGACCTTTTCGATTCGATCGAGAAGGGCGACTTCCCCAAGTGGACCCTCTTCGTGCAGATCATGCCGGAAGCCGACGCGGAGACCTACAAGTACCACCCGTTCGACCTCACCAAGGTCTGGTCGAAGAAGGACTACCCGCTCATCGAGGTCGGCGAGTTCGAACTCAACCGCAATCCGGAGAACTACTTCGCCGACGTCGAGCAGGCCGCCTTCACCCCGGCCAACGTGGTTCCGGGCATCAGCTTCTCGCCGGACCGGATGCTGCAGGGCCGCCTGTTCTCCTACGGCGACGCTGCCCGCTACCGCCTGGGTGTCAACCACCACCAGATTCCGGTGAACTACCCGCGCGGTGCCCAGCTGGTCAATTCCTTCCACCGCGACGGCGCCATGCGCGTCGACGGCAACCAGGGTGCCACTCCGGGCATCAACCCGAACTCCTACGGCCGCTGGCAGGAACAGCCTGCCTACCGCGAGCCGCAGCTTGGTGTCGGTGCCGTCGCCGACCGGTTCAACTACCGTGAGGACGATGCCAACTACTTCGAGCAGCCGGGTATCCTCTTCCGCGAGAAGATGACCGAGGAGCAGCGGCAGGTCCTGTTCGAGAACACCGCCCGTGCCATCGATGGAGCCTCCGAGGCCACGGTCGAGCGCCACATCGCCAACTGCACCCAGGCCGATCCGGCCTACGGCGAGGGCGTGCGCAAGGCCATCGAGGCCCTGCGCGCCGGCAAGATCTCCGAGACGGACGTAAACTCCGACTCCGTCTAACGGACAGCAGAAGAGCCCGGCACCCGGCCAGCACGGTCGGGTGCCGGGCTCTTCTCATTGCTCCAGCAAGTGCTCCCGGCCAAACATCCGGGCCGCGTCGCGAGCGCTCGGCGTCCCCGCGTCCAGGTCCGCTCCGGCTGCCAGCAGCCTGGCGACGATCGCGTCCTCACCCTTGAAAAGAGCCCCGGCGATCGGTGACTGGTCGCGTGCATTGCGGATGTCGGGATCGGCGCCCCGCTCCAGCAGCATGCCAACCGTCTCCTCGTGCCCGTGGTAGGCGGCGAGCATCAACAGCGTGTTCCTGTCCCCGTCAGCTACATCTACGGGGAGGCCATGGTCCAGAAACTCGGCCAGCTCCCCGGCTTTCCCCTCGCGGGACAGGTCCATGGCGATGTCGATGACCCTCTGGGTTTGTTCTTCGTTCAGCGGCATATCATTCGTCACAGTTCCAGAGTAGGTGACCCTGGATAGCCGTGCCGCCTGGTTGCCCGGGCGGGCACCTTCCGGCTCCCGTCGGCGTGTCCGCGCCACCGTCACGGAAACTCCAAGTTCGTGCCGTCATACTGGTTTGCAGGACCGGTGTTTGGGGCCGGTCCAGCCGGAAACGGTTCCACGTTCAACCAAGGGCGGGCACAGTGGATACCAAACGGTCGCTGCTGCAATGGTGCAGCGCGAAACTTTGGGGAGGGCCGGACGTCTCATCGGCCGGGCCGGGTGTTCCGCTGCGCCGGAACAACAACGACGCGGACAAATCGGACCAGCTGATCAAAAGCCTGAGATCGGCGTATCCGGAAGCCCGCATCAGCACCACGGGCGGATACAAGGTCCGCCTTGAGCTGCCCAGCGGCGACGTGCTCCGCTTCTACGTTAATCCGTAGTACCGGCCCGACCACACAGCCGGGCCGGCAGCAAGTCAGTCCCGGGAAATCCTGACCATGTCCTCGCGCGGCACTACCTTGACGCGTTCGCGCTCGACTGAAGGCCCGCCGTCGTCCGCCACAAACGAGGCGCCGAGCTGGCGCTCATGCTCATCCAGCTTCAGCCAGCCCTCCCACGTCGTGTACTCGACGCCGCGCTCTTCGAGCAGTTTGGTGATGGCGTCTTCGCTGGGGTTCTTCGCTGCCGGCAGGTCCAGCCGGTCTTCCAGCAGGAAGCCGATGGTCTCCAGGGCGTCGCCCTTGGTGTGGCCGATGAGGCCGACCGGGCCCCGCTTGATCCAGCCCGTGGTGTAGATGCCCGGCACCGGTTTGCCCTCGGTGTCGATGACCCGGCCGCCCTCGTTCGGGATCACGCCTCGGCGCTCGTCGTAGCCCACTTCCGGCAGCTCGGAGCCGAAGTAGCCAATGGCGCGGTAGACGGCCTGGACCGGGTATTCGACGAATTCGCCGGTGCCGCGGACATTGCCGGTGCCGTCCAGCTCGTTGCGTTCGAACTTGATTCCGGCAACCTTGCCTGCGCCGTCGCCGCTGCCCTCGATGATCTCCACGGGGGTGTGCAGGAAGTGCAGGTGCAGCCGGCGCGAGGCCCCGGTGTCCTGCTCCTCGACCAGCCAGTTGGTCAGGGTGTTGACCATGGTCTTGGTCTGGTTGTTGGAGCGGATCTGCTCGTCCGAGCCCTCGTCGAAGTCGAAGTCCTCCGGGTACAGCACGATGTCCACGTCCCGCGAGTGCGACAGTTCGCGCAGCTCCAGCGGGGTGAACTTGACCTGTGCCGGGCCGCGGCGGCCGAACACGTGCACGTCGGTGACGGGCGAATTCTTCAGCCCGCGGTAGACGTTGTCCGGGATTTCGGTGGTCAGCAGGTCGTCGGCATGCTTGGAGAGGACGCGTGCGACGTCGAGGGCAACGTTTCCATTTCCGATCACCGCGATTTCCTTCGCCTCGAGCGGCCACTCGCGGGAAACATCGGGATGTCCGTCGTACCAGGACACGAAATCGGCGGCACCGAAGGAGCCCTCCAGGTTGATGCCCGGGATGTCGAGGTCCGCGTCCTTGATGGCGCCGGTGGCGAAGATGATCGCGTCGTAGAAGTCGCGGAAATCCTTCAGTGTCAGATCCCGGCCGTAGTTGACGTTGCCGAGGAACCGGATGTCGCCGCGGTCGAGCACCTTGTGCAGCGCGTTGACGATGCCCTTGATCCGGGGGTGGTCCGGAGCCACACCGTAGCGGATCAGGCCGTAAGGTGCCGGGTACTGGTCGAAGAGGTCGATGCTGACTTCGAAGTCGCGCTCGGCCTTGGTCAGGATGTCGGCAGCGTAGACGCCCGCAGGGCCGGCTCCGATGATGGCCACCCGCAGGGGGCGCTGGCGGTCCGCGGCTGGATTAGACACTGATCGTCCTTCTTTCGGGGAATCCTGCTGCTCAATAGAGCACAGTTTCCTATTCTAAATGCCCGTGCCGCCTGCGTCCTAAAGCTGTGGCCGTCGCCTCAGGCGCCGAAGCGATCGTCCGTCCGGGGACTCAGTCCCCGGGTTCATAGACCCGGTACATCTGCCCTTCCCGGAAAAGCGGGAGGCCAAAGCAGGCAATGATTTCGCGCAGGGGCTGGTTCCCGTACCGCTCATACAGGCCGCGCTCGCCGGCGGCCCGTACAATTTCGTGCGGCAGGGGCGCGGGCAGTTCGAGCTGCTCGGCGCGTCTCCCGCTTTCGTTTGCCTGCGCGCGGCGCAGTGCCGACATCACGTTCCACAGCATGAACCGTGCGGCGTCGGTACCGTTCAGGAAGGACGCCGCACCGGCGTCGGAGGACACGGTAGCGACCGTGCGGCCGTCCACCGGACCCGAGCGCCAATCGAACCCGTTCCCGCCCGCCGCCACGAATAAGCCTTGGACAGTTTTTTCCGGGTGTACTCCGAGGAGTTCGAGGAAAGGCACGACGGCGGCAATGGCCTGCTCGTAGTCCGCACCTTCCGGAGGTTCGGGCAAATGCCCTGCCAGGTGCAGGTACCGTGACAGGTACGCGACCATGGGCCGCAGCGAATCCTGGCTGCCGTCGTCGTCATCGCCCAATTCCCAGTAGCTGCAATCGGCGTGAAACAGCCGGATCAGCCGCTCCAGGTAGGCAGTCAGCGACGGTGCCTGGTACGTGGGCTCATGGTCGATCCGGTCGCCGGAGCTGACCAATTGCCCCGCCTTGCCCTGCGGCCCGGGGTTGGTATCGATGGCCAGCACTTCGCCATCAGTTGCGGCGGCGAACGGAATCCAGCGCGCATCGAACATGGACGGCTGAAGCCGCCCGTCGGAACTCTGGTCGTTGCGGTTGCGGGTCGGGCTGCTGCGGTGCCACTGCACCAGTTCCTCGCCTCGACCAGCCAGTTCCGATTCAGCCAGATACCAGAATCGTCCGAAGAGGGGCGTCGCTTCCGGTGATTGTTCCTGGCCGTCGCCCAACTGATGCAGGGCATCCAGCTCTTCCATTCCGGTGCCAGCCGGACGTTCCCGCGGCGGCCGGAACCGAATGGCCTCTACCCCGGATTTCGCGCGGCATAACCGCGCAAAGTGCTCCACGAGCCGCTCGATGCTCCGCTGGCCGGATAAAGGAAGGGCTTCGGCGGGATCGGGTGCCGGAAGGAAGTCGCGGGCACCAGGAACGGCTGCCGGCGCTGCTGGCCGCGACAATGACGGCGGCTGCGAGCCAAGCGGAAAAAGGGGCCTGCCATCCGGCGCTGGGAGGGATTCCACCAGCTCATCCAGGGGCACGTCTGCATAATGCGTGAAGGCCCGGGCAGCATCCCGGAAACTGAAGGCCGCTGAATAGCCGACTCCGCCGCGGCTTCCCTCAATGACCGTCGGATGCGTATCCGCCGGTGAGGTAATCCGGCCGCTGAAGCCTCTGTTGGCTTCGTCCTCCAGCGGCAGGGCCGGCAGCCGGTGCCGCAGCCGGTAGCGCTGCGCTGCGATATACAGGATGCAGCGGACCACGGTTCCAGGGTCCGCGGTGATCAAGTACTGGGGCCGGCGCTCGGCGTTCGACTGGTACAGGCGGTCGTAGACCACGTAGTTTTCCGCAGCGCATTTGATGACCATCCGGTAGTTGTCAGCGTCAAAGACAGACCAGTTGCCATTGCGGACAATTGCCGCTGTGCCGCCGTACCAGTCCGCGGCTGTCGCCAGCGCCTTTTCATCCAGGGCCGCGAGGTCTGCGTGCGGCGAAGCTTGCCCGCTTCCGTGCATTCCCCGGACTCCTAGAGGTCGCCGTGCCGAACCATTACAGACGGACCAGCGGGGTTGATGACCAGCTCCCGGTCCGGATTCCGGCGGACAGAGTCGAGGACCCATCCCGCGTCGACTTCAGTGAAGCGGGCTGACGAATCGAACACTGCCACCTCGGCGCCGGAGGAGAACACGGGGAGCACGGCCTGCCCCTCGGGACCGGCCAGCACCAGCGGACCGCGGCCTTGGCTTTGCTGCTCCTTGCTGTCTGCCAGCAGGACCCGTGCGCCAGGTGCAGAGAGCTCCGCCACGACGGCCGCTGCCGATTGCGTACCCGCTGCGGCCTTCAACCCGGTATTGACCATGCTCGCCACGGCGAAACGGATCTCCGGACGGCCAAGAGCGCAGGAGGGTCCAGCGGGATCAAGATACAGGTAGTGGACATCTTCCCTGTCGTCGACGAACCTCAGCAGATCCTCCCCACGCATCACCCAGGAAGCCGGAGCACCCGGACGCCCGATGTTCGATCTGAAAGCCGCGAGGTTCTCCTGCGACGTGAAGGCCAGCACCGCCGGGGCTCCGTTGGCCTCAACTACCGAGATGCCAGGCCTGCCTGACTCGGTGATGTCCACGAGCAGTTCGGACGCGATGGTCTGCCGCAGGACGTTCAGTGCCCCTTGTTGGCTTGGGTTGCGGCTGAATTCCCCGATCGCTTCCCGCACGAGGCGGTTGTCGACGCCCGTGTCCCGGGCAGAAGGCTTCCCGGATTCGACCTCCGGGGCAGCGGCCTCAGACTCGCCCAGGCCGAAATCGGGCGCGGGCTGGTCGTAGTTGAAGTACGTGTCCAGGTTGTAGCGGGGTTCGGGCCAGCCGTGGGCCGAGACATTGATGGCGGCGTTCTTCCAGGACGTTCCATCAGGATCTCCGGCCAGCCGGTGCAGTTCGGCCGCATCGTTGAACGGCTGCGTGCCTGGCTGCAGCTGGCCGGCGTTTCCCGCCGACTGCCCCTGGCGTTCCTGGGTGATCCGCATCAGGATGGCGCCGTCGTGCGGCTTGAGCTCCAGTACCATCCGGTCCCAGCCGGGCTCAGTGTTGACGGCCGACAGCATCCATCCGGCAAGGCTCTCGACCAGCTCCTGCTGGCGGACCATGATTGGCGTTTGTTCAGTCATCTGTCTGGTCCTTAGCAAAGTGGGCCGGGAGAGGATCCGAGCGTCAAAGGGCCGGCTCCTCATATGGAGTACGTTCTGCACCGATCACGACCTGCCCGTCCGAGGGGTCGAGATACGGAACAGCTTCGCCCTGCGCGACGAGCACATCGGCCATCCAGGAAGGAATGTTCTCCCGATAGCGGGGAAATATCACCAGTTCGTCCTGGATCGACTCGGCGGAAACCGGGATGCCGATCCCTTCCGAGACCCGGTCCATCCGGTCCTGGGCGAACCGTTCAAACAAGGCTTCCGCGTCCCGGCGCAGCCTCAGCCGGGCTTCGAACCAGGTCCCGGTTCCCTTGCCGTAGCTGGCTACTTTGTCGTCGTCGAGCAGCTCAGGGTCGAACTCGACTTTGTCCGTGAAATCCGTGTTCTTCCAGAGTCCGTCCTCGCCCAGGGCAGACTCGGTCCAGCTCAATGCGCCGCCGAACATCTTGATCTCGATGCGGATCTCCGCGGCCTGGGGAAACTTCGCTCTTGCAATCGAATTCAGCCGGTCCAATTCGGCGCTGCCAATCAGCTGTGCCAACAAATATCAGCCTCTCTGGTTCCGGAAGATGAACTTCTCCTGCTGCCCGTTGATCGTGACTCTGAGCTCGATCCTGCGGGGCACGGCAGAGGTGTTGCCGGAACTGTAAACCGGCTTTACATCCCACGTTACCGCAGGCTTTGCACCGCCTTGCGGGACCTCCTTCAGCCGGTCCCGGATCCACAGCTCGGTCTCGTACCAGGTCCGGGCGTTGCCCGTCGCCCTCCTCCGTTCAGCCGGGGTGAGGTCGGCAAGTCCGACATTGCGGTTCTGGAGGTTGAGCTGGGGCACGAGATTGATCTTTTCGCCGGGGCCGCCAAACATCGCGGCCAGCAGGTGGCCGCCATCGTAGTCCGTGCCACCGAGGTTGCCGATTTTTTGCTGGTTGGACTCGTGCCGCCAGGTCTCGGCCATCTCCTTGCTGTAGTACTCAATGTCATGAGCGTGCAGCGACACGGGACGTGCGTCGGCGTCGGTTTGGATGACGACGTTGTCGTCGATGTGGTAGCGCACCAACGGGCGGGGGTTGTTCAGTTCCGGGTTCCAGTTGCCGGTCCGGCCGCGCGCCGCCTCGACGTGCTGGATGTTGCCGGAGGAATTGGTGTAGAACTTTCCACGGCCCGCCACCTCGTAGACGGTGTTCGGCTTAAGTTCGATGCCAGCGTTCGCCACGGCGTCAAGGACTGAACGCCGGCTCGAAACCTTGAGCCCATATTCCTGGAGCAGGTCGACGGGGTTGGAGGCGTTCGAAGCCCACGGCCTGTCGAAGGCCCGGGGACCGGTTTCCTGCAGTCCGCCCCTGCGGATGACTTCGTCGACGCCGAGGGGAACGTCGTTGGCGTCCAGGAACCGCAGCTGGGTGCCTCCCCCGGGCCGGCCGAATGCCGGCGCGATTTCCGAAACTTCGATCCGGAGACCGTCGGGCAAATCCCGGACGTCGAAATGGTGCAGTTCCTTGCCGAGGCTGTTGACCGGCAGGCTCCGCATGTGCCATGGGGTGCCCTCTACGGCGAGGTAGGCGCCGCCGTTGGGGCCGATCCGGTCCAGCGACACCTCACCGATGTCTCCGCGCAGATCATCGAGGGAAGCATAGGTGCGGATGGTGCCTTCTACGGCGCCTGCGTTGTCCGGATAACTGTCCCATTCGAGCGCTCCGCTCGCATCGTTGATCTCCCCGTAGCGGTTCGCGTACTCCTGTTCGCCCAGGGGCTTCCCGTTCTCATCAACCCCGAACTTCGGCTGCTGTTCGTCCACGATGCCGGCCAAGTCGTCGCTGATGCCTTCAGGGTGCCGTGCCCCGTTCTCCAGGTTCCGGTCCTGGAGGTCGGCATCGTCACGGTGCAGGCCGTAGCTTTCGTGTCGGGCGGGGTCGGTGATGACGTCCGGCTGCGCTGTTCCGCGCTGCGGGTTTTCAGGATGGCGGAAGCCGTCATTAATCCGTTGGCCGTCCACGTCGAACGCATTGCGGCCCGCCGGCGGTGTCCCCTGGGCCCGGGCGGTCTCCGGCGCGGGGCCGCGGTTCGGGCGGGAGGGGCCTTCGGTGTCGAAGCGGCTGATGAGGTTGTCGAGCCGCGTGCTGACCGGACCTGGTCCGTGTCCGGTGGAAACCCCCGCATAGGCGGGCCGGGGACCGGAAAGGGAGCTGCCGACGTCGTTAATGAAGTTGTCCACGCGGACTGCGGCAGGTGCCATCCGGCCAAGGGTGACGCGGGCGCTGTCGGTCGCGAAGTCGATGGTGTTGATCTTCAGCGACGTGCCCAGGTCGATGACCCTGGTGGTCAGGCCGGCCATGCGCGACAGGCCGGTGGCATTGACCAGGCCCGCGGCCTTGCTGGTCTGCCCGATCCGGGTGACGGCGGAGGCCACGGAACCGGTCTTGGCGACGGCTCCGCCGCCGGCCGTGAGTAGGATCGAAGCCAGGTCGAAGGTCGTGGCGCCCGCGGCATAGGCCGGATCCCGCTTCCAGTCGTCCCAGTGGATGGCGGCCTTGCCGACTGCCACGAGCCGCTCGCCGGCCTGGTCCGCGATCCGCCCGTTCCCGGTGGCGCGCAGGGCGACCTGGGCCACCGGCGACGTCACGATTGCGACGTCCAGGGCGAGCTGGCCGATCCCCTTCCACGTGGCTGAGAAGGTCTCCATGTCCGTGAAGTTGACCATGTTCCAGAGGCCGGTCACGGTGCCGGTGATGCCGCTCCAGACGCCCTTGCCGAAGGAGACCACCCCGTCCAGGGCGTCGCGGTACCAGGGCTTGTCCCATTCGGTCGGCTCGCCCCAGGGGATGTGGCCCTCGGCGGTCGCGGCGTCGAGTTGCTCCGAGGTGTAGCCGTAGGCGACCTGGTTGGCGCCGGGGCCTTCCTCCGTGGTGACCACGTAGGCGGGGCCGCCGAAGAGCCCGGAGATCGCGCTGGCGCAGGCGCGTTCGGCCGCCATGTGGTCCTCGACGAGGGCGTTGGCGTCCTTCAGGATCTGGTTGTCGTCGTTGACCAGGTCCTCGTTCTTGCGCCAGTCGTCGCTTTCGTCGCCGATGCGCGACTGGACCGACAGCCAGTCCGCGTACAGCGCGTTGTAGCGCCGCTTGGCCTCGCGCGCCCACTCGGCATAGGTATCGATGGCGTCGGCAACGGAATTGGAATCCTCCAGCACCGTGTCCGCTTCCGACAGGACCCGGTTGAAGGCCGAGTGGACCTGCCAGTCCCCCGGGCCCTTGTACGCCGCGACCGTTCCCTGCCAGAGGCTGTGGGATTCCGAGGCAGCGGACTGGATGTCTTCGGCTTTGGTCCGGAGCTTACCGGCGTGCTGTTCGAGCACTTCGGCGTCGGGCAGCGGAGGAAACTCAGACGGGTTCCAGCCCATGGGTCCTTGTCCTTCTTCTTCGGTGGGAGATCAGGGAATTCGTTCTGCCGGTTCAGACGGCTTCGGGGACGGGACCGCGGGGTGTGCCGGTGGAGGGCTGCGGCTCCGGGACGAATTCGTCGTTGGCCTGGTCCTGCGCGGCGCGGACAGTCTGCTCCATGGTCGCGTCGCCGGCGATGATGGCGTTGACTGCGGTGGACGTGGAGTTCAGGGCCTGGACGCTGCGGCCCTGGACCTGGGTCATGGCGGCCTGGAGCTTTTCCTGCGACAGACCAACCAGGGCTTCCCCGACGATCTGCGATTTGGATGCTTCGATCAGGGACGAGACCTCAGCCCCGAAGTCCTCGAACAGCTGCGTGTACTTCTCCGCCTGCGTCTGCACCTTCGTCAGGATGCTGTTGAGCGAGCCGGTATCGAGATCCCAGTCAGCTGCCATCGTTCACCTCCGCTTGTATCGGGGGGCGGCACCTTGTGCCAGGCACCGCCCCGAGGGCCTTTGCTAACCGATGTTCTGCACGGCGGCGCGGGCGCGGGCGCCGGTGTTGGCAGCGGTCTGGTCGTTCTGCTCCATGGTGCTGCGGACCAGGCGGATGATTTCCTTGACCTCGCCGGCGGCGTTCTTCCAGCGGTTTTCCACGTGCTGGTACTCGTCCGAGACGCCGTCGGCCTGGTAGTCGGACATGGCGGCGGCAACGGCCTTTTCGCGTTCTGCGATCAGGCTTTCGAGACGGCCGACGATGGACTGGATTTCGCCCTGGACCTGGGCGGAGACGTTGGTGTCGTAAGTGAGGCGATCCTGGGACATTGCTGTTCCTTTCAAAGGGCGGCGCGGCTGTGGGCCCGCCTGCTCAAGGCGTGGATGGAAGAGGGCTGGACAGCAGGGTCAGCGCGAGGAGCTGAAGTTGGCTGCGTCGAAGTTGGCCGAGCCCTGGGCCTGGGCGGCGTTGTCGGCCGACTCCTGGTCGCCGGTGTGGAAGGCGGTGTCCATCTCGCTCTGGCCGGTCAGGATTGCCGCGAGCGCGCCGTTGAGGTTGTTGGCAATTTCGTCCGCACGCGACTTGAACTCGTCGAACTTCACGCGGGCCTGGCCGTTGAACTTGCCTTCCAGCGGGGCCACGGCGTCCACCAGGTTGCGGACCAGCTGGCCCAAGTCCTCGTTGGAGCCGCCGGTCTGCGAAGTCAGCTGCGACAGGGTCTGCGATCCCATATCAAATTTCATCGTTACCACCTTTGCGGGCGCGCTGTGCGCTCTAGTTTTGTTCTGGTTTATCGTTTCCAGAAGTTGCCCGCAGTGTCCCGCTCGCAGGAGAGGGAGTCTGGGGCGATCGGCCAGTTCAATAGAATCGCAACGGGGGAACGGCTGCAAGGACCGGTGATGGGGAGAACTACCCACCGGCGTCGTTATGGCGCGGACGCAACTGCCGGAGATGACATGATGGAAAGGCGCTGGCACGCCTCCGCGCCGGCGAAACCTTTCACATTGCTGCGGCAGCGAGCCCAAGGAGCCTTCAGGTGGCCAACGAGTACGACAACCAGCTCATTGAGTCCGTCGTCGTCCGCCGCAACCGCATCACGTCCACGCTGCTGTACGGCGGGAACCCGCACCAGCGGCGATGGATGGACAGCGTCAAGCTGTTCCTGTTCAGCATCGCCTTGGCCGCACTGATTGCCGCCGTCTGCGTCGGCTACTCCTTCGTCAGCAACCTGCTGGCCCAGCAGCGCGCCGAACAGCAGCAGCGGCAATCCGCAGGGATTGAACTGCATCAGCCTGTCGAATCCGGGGCCCAGCCCCACGACCTTCTTCCGGGAGCCTGACCGCAATGTCCCTCGCCTTCACCCGAGTCACGCTGATCGGCGACAGCCGGCATCTGGACCTGCTGCTGCCGTCGGAAGAGCCGGTTGGCACCCTCATGCCGCAGATCCTCGAGCTGATGGCGGACACGCCGCGCGACGATGTGGCAGCCAAGGTGCTGGTCCAGCCCTCAGGCGAACCACTCGCGGAGCAGCACAGCCTGGCCGACCACGGGGTCACCGACGGGGACAAGCTCACGCTGTTCAGCGCCTCCGACGCGCCGCCGCCGGCCGTGGTCTACGACGTGACCGACACTGTCGTAGAGCAGACCGAGGCAGTGGCCGGGCGTTGGGACGAGCGCTTCCGCCATGCCGCGGCCGGCACCTTCGCCGCCGCCGGCAGCTGGGCCGCGCTGGAGATCATGCTCGCGTCCTTCGCCGCGGCGCAGACCTGGTGGATCCTGCTGTCCCTCGGCGTGGTACTGCTCGCAGCGGCTACGGCCTTCGGCGCTCCGTCACGGCGGAGCATCGGGCTGACCCTGGCCGGCACCGGCTGGCTGGCCGGGCTCGGCGGCGTGCTGCACCTGCCGACCGCGGCGGAGCCGAAGACACTGGTGGTGGCGCTGCTGACAGCCGCAGCTTTTGCCGCCGTTGGCGTTGTTCTGGACCGCTCCCGCGCGCTGTTCGGTGCCGCCGGCACGCTGGTGGCGCTGACGGCCATGTGGACCGCCAGCGCCTTCTTCAGCGGTGACCCGGTCCGCACCGCCGCCATCGCAGGGACCTTGAGCATCGTCGGCCTGGGCCTGCTGCCCAAGACCGCGCTCTCGCTCTCCGGCCTGGCGACGCTCGACGACCAGCGTGCCCAGGGGCAGTCCATCCGCCGGACCGACGCCCTGGCCGCCATCCACGACGCCCACCGCACGCTGGCCCTGGGCACGGTGCTGATGGCCCTCTCCCTCGCGGCGGCCATGTGGCTGCTTGGCACGGATGCGGCCGGCCAGGCCTGGACCCTGCCCCTGCTGGCCGCGCTGACCCTGGCCACCGCACTGCGCGCCCGGTCCTTCCCGCTGGCCGTCGAGCGGCTGGCCCTCTACGCCGCGG
>NZ_ANPE02000061.1 GCF_000328305.2 Arthrobacter crystallopoietes BAB-32
CGGCGTCGCCCGCGGAGGAAACGCCGCCCGCCCCGCGGATCCGCCGCAGAGGCGAGCCCGTCACCAATCAGCATGGCCCCGAGGCCGGCGATCACCAGCATGATCGACGGCGCCACCACCTGCAGCGGCTGCGAGTAAATGGACACCAGGCCCTCATTGAGCAGCCGGCCGAAGTCGTACTCGGGGCTCTGCACGCCGAGCCCCACGAAGGACAGCGACGAGATTTCCAGCAGCGACAGCGCAAACGTCGACGTGGCCATGACCAGGATCGGTTCGGCCATGTTCGGCAGCAGATGGCGCGTGATGAGCAGCGGAGCGGGAACCCCGAGCAGGCGCGCCGTCCCGACGAAGTTGCGGTGCGAGACCGACGCTGCAAGGTTGGCTGTCAGGCGGGCGAAACCCGGGATACCGGCGAGACCAATGGCAATGACCGCCGTCGTACTTCCCGGTCCCAGGATGGCCGCGATGATCAGGGCGAAGATCAGCGACGGGTAGGCGACGGCCGCCTCGATCAGGCGCAGGGCGGCCTCGCGGATGCGCCGCGGGGCCAGCCACACTGCGGAGCCGACTGCCAGGCCGCCGATGACCGAAACGGCCGTGGCTGCGACGGACATCACCAGCGTCAGCCGTGCGGCAACCAGGGAGCGGGCCAGGATGTCCCGGCCGAAGTCGTCCGTGCCCAGCCAGTGCGCGGCGCTCGGACCCTGGCGCGAATCGGCACTGAGCGTGTCGGCGGCGCCTGTGAGGAAGAACGGAGCGAGGATGCCGGTCAGGACCAGCGCCCCCGTGAGGAAGAGCCCGAGGATGAGTCCGGCGCTCCAGCGGAACCGGCGGGTATTCACAATTTCAGCCATGGGACTTTGCTCCGAGCGTGCGCGGGTCGATGATGCCGAGGACGACGTCGACCAGGAGGTTGAGCAGCGTGGCGATCAGCCCGACGACCAGGATGATGCCCTGGATCAGCGGATAGTCGCGGTAGATGATGGCCTGGATGATCTCGCTGCCGAGGCCTGGGTAGTTGAAGACGGTTTCGATGATGATCGCGCCCCCGAGCAGGCTGGCCAGGATCAGGCCGGTCAGGGTCAGCGTGCTGGTCAGCAGGTTCGGCAGGGCGTGCCGCAGGTAGAGCCGCACCGGCGGGATCCGGCGTCCGCGGGCCGTGCGCATGTAGTCCTGCTCCAGCACGGCGCCAGTTTCCTGCCGCACCACCCTCGCGACGGCGCAGGTGGGCCCGATGGCCAGCGCCAGCGTCGGCAGCACGAGGGCGGACAGTGAGTCCGCCCCGCCGGCCGGGAAGATGGGCAGCATGATGGCGAACACCACCACCAGCAGCGTGGCCGTGACATAGCCCGGCAGCGATGCGAGGAAGCCGGCGACATTGCCGAACGCCAGATCCAGCCAGCGGCGGCGGCCGCCTCGCGAGAGCACGCCCACGGCCATGCCGGCTGGTACGGCAACGAGCAGCACCACTGCGATCGCCATGAAGGCCAGCTGCGCGGTGTAGGGCAGCTTGGTCGCCACAATGTCGGCGACCGCGTCGTTGAAGCGGAAGCTGTTGCCGAGATCGAAGCGGGCCAGCCCGGCCACGTAGTCGAGGAACCGGACCGGCAGCGGATCGTCCAGGCCCATCTGCGCGCGCAGCCGGGCGAGGGTCTCCGGCGAGGCGTCAGTGCCGGCGATGGCGCGCGCCGGATCGCCCGGGATCAGCGGCACCATCATGAAGGTCACGACCACCAGCAGGAACAGGGACAGCAGCAGTCCGCCGGCGCGGCGCAGGGCGAAGTTCATCCAGACGTTGGAGGACCAGCGGGGGCCCGCTTTCCGGACCGGCTCCCCCGGATGCGCGCTTCCCGAGGCTGTGCCGCCCGCCGGCTCCAGAAGGCGTGGATTGACTGTCATGGCCTGGCTCCGCTGAGCGCCGGCGCAAGCTGCTCCTGCCAGCGGAAGTGCGCCTCGGCCTGCGCCGCGAGCGCGACCAGCCGGCCTTCTCCGAAGGGAGCGCCGACCAGCTGCGCGCCGACCGGAAGGCCGGTGCTGGCTGCGTGGACCGGGAGGCTGATGGCCGGCAGGCCCGCCATATTGCAGAAGGACGTGAAGGAAATCATCCGTAGTTCCGTGAGCCGCGGGCCCGCCGGGTCCAAGTTCGCCTCATCCAGGACGACGCCGACGGGCGGCGTGGTGGTGGCCATGGTCGGGGTGAGCAGGACGTCGAAATCGCGCCCCCACTGGGCGACGATGCGGCGGGATTCGATCTGCAGGAGGGCTGCGGCCTGCGCATACAGGCCGGCGTGGAAGCCTTCGGCCTGTTGGATCCGGTGGGCGATGTACGGGTCCACCTTGGAGACGTCATCGAACGGCGTGGCCCAGACAGAAGCACTGACGATCACCTGGAACGCGTCGATCGCCTCGCGCGAGAAGAGCAGCGGCGAGACATCGAATACCTCGTGCCCGGCGGCCTCAAGGGCGCCGGCCAGCCGGCGGGCGGCCTCGATGCATTCGGGGTCCACCGGCAGGCCCGTGGGAGCCTGCAGCAGGACGCCGATCCTGGTCTTGCGCGGGTCGCGGCCGGCCTCCACCGCGAACGGCCTTTCCGGGGCGGGAGCGGAATACCAGGCCAGCGGGTCCGCTTCGCTCATAACATCGAGAACGGCTGCTGCATCGGCAACGGTGCGGGTGATCGCGCCTTCAACAGTCGAATGCTCCCACGCAAGGACTTCCTGCGGGACCCGACCCCGGCTGGGTTTCAGCCCGACGAGGCCGCAGGCTGAGGAGGGCACGCGGATGGAACCTCCGCCGTCGGACGCATGTGCTACCGGTGCCATACCGGCCGCGACCGCTGCTGCAGCGCCGCCGCTGGAACCGCCCGGCGTGTAATCGGGGTTCCAGGGGTTGCGGGTCTTACCGTGGCGCTGGTTCTCGGCCACAGTCAGCGGCCCGAGCTCGGGCGAATTGGTGCGGCCCATCAGCAGGAATCCGGCATCCTGCAGTTTGCGGACGCTCAGGCTGGTGGTGCTGCGCGGTGTCGCATCGATGGCCAGGGACGAGTGTGTGTTGGGCTGGCCCGCGACGTCCGAGAGGTCCTTGATGGGAATCGGAACACCGTGGAAGGGAGCGAGCGGTCCGCCGGCGAGCAGTGCGCGTTCGGCTTCCCGTGCGGCGGCGCGGACCTCGTCGTCGTTACGCCAAACGATGGCGTTGATCAATGGATTGGCTTCGTCAATCCGCGCGAGGTAGGCGTCGACGACTTCGACGGGACTGATTTCACGACGGCGGATCGCACCTGCGAGCGAGGTGGCCGAGTCAAAGAGGTCCATGTGTACTCCTGGTATGTCTGGGATAAAGGGGAGGCAGGCAGGCGCCGGGCAGCGGTCCGGCGCCTGCGGGACTACTTGGTGATGCGGTAGTGCTGGTCGTCGAGCGCTCCGCCGAGGGAAACGACCGAGAACCCATCGGCAGCGACCATGAGCCGCGGGTCGTTGGCGAGCGGAATGGCGTCCGCGTTGGCGATGATCGAGTTCATCGCATCCTGCAGCGCCGCACACCGGGACGCCTCGTCCGGGGCCGCCCGGAACTCCGCCAGGGCGCCGGCGGCTTCCGTGTTGCCGATGGCACCGATGTTGCCGCCGCCTTCCTCGATCGCCGGTCCCACCATGGAATTCAGCGGGTTGGACATGGTTCCCATGAAGTTCAGGTCGGCGTAGACAGTGAGGTCCCAGCCGCTCGGTTCACCAAACACCGTGCCGATCCAGCCTCCGACGTCGAGGTTCTCCAGAGTGACCTCGGCGCCGGCAGCGCGCAGCTGTTCCTGCACATAGACGTTGCCTGAGCCTTGCGGGCCGAGGATTTGGGCGCCGACCATGCGGATCTTCACGCCGTCCAGCGCCGATTTGGCGGCCGCCGCGTCGACGTTGATCACCGGCGACTGCTCCGGGGACGAGCACTTGGTTCCGTTGGCCACGAGCTGCGTGGTCACTTGGCCGTGTCCGTTGGATGTGATGTTCTCGAAAGCCGCACGGTCGAGCACCTGGGCGACGGCCTTGCGCTTCGCCGGATCCGTGAACGGGCTGCCCTTGCGCTGGTTGAACAAGACGTAGAAGTCGGAGAACGCCTCGTTCGTCACGGTGTACTTGTCGTTGCCCTCGAAGCGGGGGAGGCTGTTCGCGTTGACGAAGCCGGTGTCCAGCTGGCCGGCGAGCAATTGATTGGCAGTGGCGTTCTTGTCAGCGATGACGTTGTACACAATCGTTGCGGGTACCTGGCCCGGCAATTCGTCGGCATACTGGGGCCAAGCGTCGTAGTCGTCCCGCAGGCTGTAGGTATAGCGCACCCCGTGTTCCTTGCCGGAGAGCAGGTACGGACCGGATTCCGCTCCCTTCGCTGTTCCCGCAGCCAGTGCCTCCGGGTCTTCCAGCCCGGCGGGACAGATAATTCCCGTTGCCGCCATCGAAAGTCCGGTCAACATGTCTGGCCACGGTTCGGCAAGGTTGATGGCCACGGTGCCTGCCGCGTCGTCGGCCGTGATGTCGGGAGTGCCTGCCACGCCAAAGACCTGCGGCGCCGCAGCCGAACCCGTCTCCGGGGATGCCAGATAGTCCAGGGAATCCTTCACCACGGATGCGGTGATGGCAGTTCCATCGGAGCAGGTTGCGCCTTGGCGCAAGGTGAGCACGGCTCCGTCAGCCGTGGCTTCCCAGGATTCCGCCAGTCCCCCGACCAGCGAGTTGCCCTCGTCCTTCCGCAGCAGGGTGTCAAAACTCATGCGCGCGGTCAGGAAGTCGGGCAGCGAGAGGCCCTTGGCCGGATCGAGCGTCGCGGGCAGGTCGATTGTCGCGCGGACCGTGTCCGTCGAGACCGCGCCGGCCTCCGCCGCGGCGGAGCCGCCCGCCGATGGACTCGACGTTGTGCAGGCGGTCAGCAGCAGGCCGGCCACGGACAAGGCGCCCAAGGTGGGAAGAAATGAACGGTTCATCGTGATCCTTTGCTGGTGCAGGAGATGTGCTGGGTAGGAGGTGTTACTGGTCGATCCACGACGTTCAGGCGGGGTGGCCGGGAACGATGACTTCGAAGACGTCAATGGAGGTCGCGCCGTCGCCGGCCACGGCATGTCCCACGAAGACGGAGTGCGTGAGCCAGGCCAGAGCAGGGTGGGTGGTGCGGAAGACGGGCGTCGTCATGAAGTACTCGCCGCCACGGCCAGGTGTGTGGGCACCTTCCCCAGGACGCGTCAGGATGCCGGTGTTGACGACGTCCACATAGGCGCCTTCCGTGGTGCGGATGCCGTAACGGGCCTCAACGCGGTATGTCCCGGCCGATTTGATCAGGCACCAGTCGCCGCCACTTCCGATGACACTGCCCTCCAGATCGCCGGCTACGGTGCCTCCGGTAATGGGGATGAAGCCGAGTTCGCCGGCTGCCGTCTCGTCGAGAGAAACGCTCGGCGCGACTTCCGCGACGATGCTGAAGCGGAACTTCAAGCCAGGAACAGCGTCGGTAATTGCCCTCTGAGAGCTCGATGTGATCTGAGTCATGCCAGTACTATGCTGCTAGTGAACGATATAGTCAACGTTATTCACTTATATTTTTCTTGGTTACCACAGCGCTGCCAGAGCCGATGGAGTCAGATACGGTGGAGTGGCACCGGAGATAGGAGAGGCGCAGATGGGCGAGTCAGCAGAGGCTCCTGCGCGAGCGAAAAAGAAGGCGCGGCCTCGTCTGGGACGCGGAACCTTGACGCGTGAGATCATTGTCGACGCTGCGCTGCGGATCCTCGACGAGGGCCAGGTCAATGCCCTGACGTTTGCCCGGCTGGGCAAGGAACTCGGGGCTTCCCCGACGGCGATGTACCGGCATTTCTCAAGCCGCGACCAGATCGTGACGGCGGTGGCGGACGAGCTCATCCGGCTCTCCATCGAAGGTTATGAACCCGCCGCATCATGGATGGACTCGCTACGCGACCTGGCCTACCGCGCATGGCGCACCTTCGCCGAACACCATGCCGCTGCCATGCACACCTTCTACCGGGTGACGCTCGGACCGAACGAGATCCGGGTCGTGGACGCCATTCTGGAAGCCATCCACGATGCCGGCTGGCGGGGCCGGGATGCGGTCTTCAACTACCAGATGTATGCCAATATGGTCCTCGCCCTCAGCGGCCGGAACGCCGCCATGCTGACGGCAGCGGCTGAAGCCGGAATGGAGCCCGGAGGTTTCTGGGTGCAGGAATACCGGCCGGCGCATCCAGAAGAGTTCCCCTACGTCACCGAACTGCGGGACGAACTTCAGATCCGTGACGGGTTCGCCGTCTTCCAAGGCCAGATCGAAGCGCTGTTGATGGCAATGAAAGCCACGCTACCGAGCTCTGCCTGATCACCTTCGCTGCCCTGCCTGCAGCGCCACCACCTCCGGCGCAGAGGGCAAACCGGAAACGCCGGCGTGGAGTCCCGACGTCGAGAGGTACTGGATGTGCGCGGCGGTTTCGCTCAGCGCCATGCGGAGCTGGAAGCCTGCCAGCGAGTCCCAGCCGCGGGACCAGCCGATATTTCGCGCGACGGTGTAGACGGTGGGGTCCTGTTGGGACACGAGCGCGGCGAGGACCTCGTCGAGCCGCTCGGCGGAATGCGCGCGCAGGGCACGGGCGCGCGCCGCGATGCCCTTGAACCGGTACTCGTGGGCGGGCAGCACCTCGTGGTCCTCGGCCTCCACGGTGCGTTCCAGCGACTCGAGGTAACTGCGCAGCGGGTCGGGATGCCCGGACTCGGCGAGTGAGACATTCGGGGTAATCCGGGGCAGGATATGGTCGCCGCTCAGCACCAGCCGTGCGGCGTCGTCCCACAGCATCAGGTGTCCGGGCGTGTGCCCCGGTGTGGCCTCCGTCCGCAGGATGCGGCCGCCCACCCGCAGCTGGTCGCCGCCGTCGAAAACACGGTCAACGGCAGCGGCGTGGCGGATCCGTTGGAAGGCCTCCAGGGACAGCTGTACCTCCGGCAGCCGCTCCTCCGGTACGCCCCACGAGCGGTACAACTGCCGGTCGGCTTCCTGCTCCGCCGCCGGCTCTCCATGGGCTGTGAGCGCATCGCGGTCCAGCCGCCCCACACCCACCCACGTGGCGGCGGCGTCGGCCAGCCGGCGTGCCATGCCCAGGTGGTCGGCATGGTAATGCGTGGCGAAGACTCCGGTGACACCGGCGATGCCCGGACCGATGCGCTCCAGTGCGTCCGCCAGCTGGTCGTAGCCCTCATCGGAGTCGAAGCCGGGATCGACGACCAGGCAGTCGCCGCCGTCGACCATCACGTAGCAGAGTGTGTAGCGCATGGGATTGCGGGGAAAGACGATCGGAACGGACCAGAGTCCGCCGTCCAGCTGCTCGACGGGCGGCAGCCGCTTCTCGATCCATGCCTGCCGCTGGAGGGTGCCGGTGATCTCGACCATGCAGGCGACGCTACCGCGTCCGGTGGCATCCGCTGGCATCCGAGTCGACTATTGTGACGCCCGCCCGTGTCAGGCTGTCCGGCCGCGGAGGAACTCCACACTGAGCTCCAGCACGCGGCGCGACGCTTCCAGCTCCAGGTTGAACTGGTACTGGTGTCCCAGCCCCGCGTCGGTCTCCGGGAAGAACTCCTCTACCACCGAGCCCTTCGCTTTCAGCGCCGTCACCAGCCCCAGCGAGTGCGGCAGCAGCGGGTCGGCGTTGCCCGCGGAGACGAAGGCCGGCGGGAACTTGCCGTCCACGTGCCGGGCGACGGAGGCCAGGGCGACGTACGGGCGCTCCAGGTAGTCCTTGGCCCCGGTGTAGGACCACAGCACGGTCCGCAGGTAGTGCCGGTTCCCGCCGTGGTCCGCACCGGCCAGCGAGAGGTCGTAGGCCCCGCAGTGCAGCAGCACGGCCCGCAGCCGGTCCGGCGTGATGGGCGAGGCGATGCCGAGTTTGCGGGCATAGTCCGGATCGGAAATTACCAGCGCCAGCTGCGCCGCGATCTGCGCGCCGGCAGAATCCCCGGCCAGCACGAGCCGCTCCGTGTCGATGTGCAGCCGGTCGGCATTGTGCGTGAGGTAGCGCAGCGCCGCCGCACTTTGGCGGACGGGCGCCGGGTAGCGGCGGACATGGGCCAGCGAGTAATCGACACCCACGGTGGTAAATCCATAGGAGGCCAGGATCCGGAGGTAATTGCCGACGTCGTTCTTGTTCCCGGAGATCCAGCCCCCGCCGTGGATCCAGACGATCGTCGGCAGGCGCAGGCCGTCCGCCGCCTTCTCCGGGAAGAAGACGTCCAGATAGGTGTGGGCGTGATGGCTGAGGTACTGCTGGTCGAGCACCTCGCTGATCCCCTCCGGCACATGGCGGGCCATGGCGCGGGAAGTGCGCCGTCCGTCGCGTTCGGACAGCACCCGCAGCAGGACCGCCAGCGGACGCGGGCTGAAGCGCAGCCAGACAAGCAGGCCGCCGGCAAGGGCCGCCAGGAAAGCCGCCGCACCGGCTGCGGCTGCCTGTGCGGGGCGGAAACTGACCTGCATGGCGGCCTCCTGATCTGCCCCGTGAACTAATGGTGGAGCAGCGCCTGCTGCGGGGCAAGCTTGGCGGGCCGCCATTTTTTGGGCTGCCCATCGCCGCCGATGGTTGGCATACTGGATGACGCATCCACAATCGGCAATGAGGAGCATGGCTTGAAGATCAATGCGCTGGTAGTCGAGGAAAAGGACGCCCCGTTCGTCCGCGAAGAGCTGGAACTGGACGCGCCCGGGCCGGGCGAGGTCCTGGTGAAGGTCGCCGCCGTCGGGCTTTGCCATACCGATTTGATCACCCAGGCCGGCGACATGCCGCTGCCACTGCCCGGGGTGTTGGGGCATGAGGGCTCCGGTGTGGTGGAGGCTGTGGGCGACGGCGTGACCAACGTGGCAGTGGGCGACCATGTCATCATGGGCTGGCCATACTGCGGCGAGTGCAAAAACTGCCTGCGCGGCGAGCACCGGTACTGCCTGCGCCTGGGCGAAGCGCTGGTCAGCGGTGCGCGCTTCAAGGGGCCGGACGCCGGCAAGTCGGCCTATACCCGGGCCGACGGCAGCACGATTTCCGGCCACTTCTTCGGCCAGTCCTCGTTCGCGGACTACTCGCTGGCGCTGGCCTCATCGCTGGTGAAGGTGGATGCAGACATTCCGCTGGAACTGGTCGGACCGCTGGCCTGCGGCATCACCACTGGCGCCGGCGCCGTCTTCAATACTGCCAAGCCGGAGCCTGGCCAATCGCTGGTGGTGTACGGAGCCGGCGCTGTCGGGCTGGCCGCCGTCATGGCCGCGAAGAACACGCCGGCCGCGACCATCATCGCCATCGACCTGCACGATTCGCGGCTGGAACTGGCGCGCGAATTCGGCGCCACCCACACCATCAACTCCGGCAAGACCAACGCCCTCGAGGAGATCCAGCGGATCTGCGGCGGGCCGGCGGACTACGTGCTGGAATGCACCGGCAACATCAAGGTGCTCGAAGAGGCCGCCGAGGCGGTCGGCATGCTGGGCACCCTGATCCTGATCGGAGGCGCGCCGGCGGAGGCCCGGTTCTCCGTTGACCACCTGCGCACGCTCTGGGGCAAGCGGATCATCGGCACGCTCGGCGGCTCCACCACTTCCCAGCAGCTCATCCCGGGCCTGATCGCGCTCTACAAGGCCGGACGCTTCCCCTTCGACAAGCTGGTGAAATACTACGGCTTCGACCAGATCGACCAGGCCGTCGCGGATTCGACCTCCGGCGGCACCATCAAGGCCGTGCTGAAGGCCGCCGACTAAGCTCCAGGCCGCCGCCCCGCGGCCGGCAAGCCAAGCAACTACTGAAAGGACGGGCTATGTCCCTGCTTGAAACCTCCCTGTGGGAGGGCAAAATCTATGTGAACGGTTGGCGCGAGGGCGGCAACGGTGCCGCGGACAGCATCGAACCGGCGACCGGCGACGTGCTGGGGCGCTATGGCGTGGCCTCGGTCGAGGATGTGCAGGAAGCCGCCGCAGCGGCTGCCGCGGCCCAGAAGGAATGGGCCGCCCGCAAGCCGGAGGAACGCGCCGCCGTGCTCCGCCGCGCCGGCCAGCTCTGGGAAGAACACGCCGAGGAAGTCCAGTCCTGGCTCGTGCGCGAGTCCGGCGGCATCGGCCCCAAGGCCGGCCTGGAAACCCATATCGCCGCCAACGAATGCTACGAAGCCTCGGCCCTGCCGTCGCTGCCGGCCGGCGACGTGCTCACCACGAACGAAAACCGCTGGTCCTTCGCCCGCCGCCGCCCGGTCGGCGTCGTCTCCGTGATCGCGCCGTTCAACTTCCCGCTGATCCTCTCCATCCGCGCCGTCGCCCCGGCACTGGCGCTCGGCAACGCCGTGCTGCTCAAGCCAGACCCCCGCACCGCGGTCTGCGGCGGCGTCACCCTGATGCGCATCTTCGAAGAAGCCGGCCTGCCCGCCGGGCTGCTCTCGCTGCTGCCCGGCGGAGCCGACATCGGCGCCGCCGTCGTCGAAGCCCCCGAGGTCCGGGTCATCGCCTTCACCGGTTCCACCGCAGCCGGCCGCAAAATCGGCGAATCCGCCGCCCGCAACCTCAAGCGCGTGCACCTGGAACTCGGCGGCAACAACGCCATGATCGTCCTGCCCGGCGCCGACCTGGCCAAGGCCGCCTCCGCCGCCGCGTTCGGCTCCTTCATGCACCAGGGCCAGATCTGCATGACCACCGGCCGGCACATCGTCCACGAAGACATCTACGAGGACTACGTCGCCGCCCTGGCCGAAAAAGCGAACAACCTGCCCGTCGGCGACCCCAAGACCGGCACCGTGGCCATCGGCCCGATCATCGACGAGCACCAGCTCAAGCGCATCGACTCGATCGTCCAGGACGCCGTCTCCGCCGGCGCCCGGCTCGCCGCCGGCGGCACCAACAACGGCCCCTTCTACCAGCCCACCGTGCTGGCGGACCTCGACCCGGCCAACACCGCGTGGAAGGACGAGATCTTCGGCCCCGTCGCCCCGGTCACCAAGTTCTCCACGATCGACGAAGCCGTGGACCTGGCCAACAACAACGAATACGGCCTCTCCCTGTCCATCCTCGGCGACGTCGGCCTCGCCATGCAGATCGCCGACCGCGTCGACTCCGGCAAGGTCCACATCAACGAACAAACCGTCTCCGACGAAGCCAACTCCCCCTTCGGCGGCACCAAGAACTCCGGCAACGGTTCCCGCATCGGCGGCCACCAGGCGAACATGGAGTCCTTCACCGAACTCCAGTGGCTCACCGTCCGCCCCGACATCGCGAAGTATCCCTTCTAACCACGACGGGTAATAACGACGGCGGTGCGGTGCGGCTCCCGGCCGCACCGCACCTCTGCGTCATTTCGCCCTGGGCTGTCCGCCAGCGGTCAGAGCGCCTGGCGCCGGACCAGGCGCATCCCGGTCTTGGCTAGCATCAGGACCAGCAGCAGGATGCCCACGTACCCGTTGATCACGTACACGATGTTGACCATCTGGGAGAACGGCAGGACCAGCCCGATGACTGTTCCGACGACGGCGAGCCCGATGGTCAGGTACTTGAAGCGGGGCGTCTTGTCGGCGCAGAACCGGGAGGATACGGTCCACAGCAGCGGTACCGCGGTGGTGTAGATGCCGGCCAGGATCATCACGGAGATGCCTGAGGCGAGCACGGTATTCACATCCTTGGCCAGAACAAGCATCGGAATCTCGGTACCGCCGACCCGCGTGATGTTCGCGAGCAGGCCCAGACCGACAACGATGCAGGCCACCGAGAAGGCGATCGATCCGACCATGGCGCCGGACGCCGCTTCCTTGCGGCTGCGCGACGTCTTGCCGAGCGCGGTGAGGAACGCCGCCAGCCACAGCATGCAGAAGCCGACATAGGACAGGCCGGACATGAACCAGTTCGTGGAGGCCTGGGTCAGCTCCAGCGTGGGCAGCAGGGCGTTGCCCTCGGCGATCCCGCCGGGATTGCGGATCACGCCGACGAAACCGAGGGCGATCGCGATCACGACGATCAGCGGCCCAATCTTGCCGATGACATCGACCAGGCTCTTCAGTCCGAACCAGACGCTGATGCCGACGGCCGCGGCGAGCCCGATGCCGCCGATGTACTTCGACGTTCCGTAGTGCTCCTCGAAGACGGCGCCGGCACCGGCGACCATCACCGTGAAGCTCAGGAAGACGAAGAGGATGGAGAAGAAGTCGAAGAACGTTCCGAGGTGCTTGCCGCAGTAGTAGTGGAAGATCAGCGACGGACGCTCAAACTTCTTCGCCTGGCCAACCAGGAAGAACTCGACGGCGACGTAGGTCATGAGGACCAGGACCAGCAGGCCGGTGCCGAAGACGCCCCAGTACCCGTACGAGGTGAAGTACTGCAGGATCTCCTGGCCGGTGGCGAAGCCGGAACCGATGAGGAACGCGACGATCGCTCCGGCGTAGGTGAGAACGCGCAGGACGCTCGTCTTTTCGACGGTGCCGAGGTGAGCTTTGGTGGGAGTCGTGTGAGCTGCCATATCTGCTTTCCAGAGGTGATATATCACTGCCATCGGCACGATAGGGCTGTCAGTGTGACTTGGTCAACATCGGGAGAATAAAAGAGCTCGAACACTTGGTTTTCGAGGGTAACGAGCGTCACAAATGCGTAATAAGGTTTAACCAGCAGGGATGCGGAACTCGCCGGCCTGCTTCCGGCGAATTCTAAGTGACTAGGCCCAGAAGGGGGCTCCATCCACTGGCCAATCGTGCAAACGATGCGTAGGCTTGCTTGCTCGAGGGTGGGTCAACAGACTTTCCCTACGCCGAGGCCATTCTTTCGCTTAGCGACCGTTAGTTTCGCTTCCCAACCCCGGCAAGGCGGCACTCATGCAGCCCTTTAACTCTCTACCCCTGTCCATCGCGGACTTGGACTCAACCGTCTACTGCGAACCTCCCATTAGCCAGATTTCTACTGGTATCACCCCATCGTCCTCATCCCCGGACGCAGACCAATGGCAGCAGCACCTGGTCGCTACCCTCGCCGCCCGTTCCGCCGAAGTGGAATCTGCGGAATGGACATTGGACCAAAGCGTCTGGGTTCGCAATGAGCAGATCGTTGCTGCGCTCAGCGCAGGCGTGCCACCAGAAGACATTTCAGCGGCCAGTGGCCTGGCTGTATCGGAACTGGAGCGAATCGTCGAGGCCCAGGCACCAGCAGGGAGGGACCGGATCGCTAGCTGAGCATCTCTCTGCGAGCACTAAAACAGCCCTGGTAAATCCATGAAGTACCGGGGCTTTTAGCTGGGCTGCATCAGGTCCGTCCGGGCGGAAGCGGTCCCGGCACGACGGCCAGCCAGCGGCGGGCCGCGGCGATGAGCATCAGGACCAGCAGGACCATCAGGATCCCGTCGGCGGCGATGTAGAAGTAGTGCTCAACAACGTTCATGGCCGTGAACACCAGCCGTCCGATGCCCAGGCCCAGCGGGATCGTGATGCCGGACGCTTGGAACTTCAGCGGCGCCCGAGGTTCCGTGCCGCTGGAACCTGAGGCGCCGCCGTCGTAATTTCCTACTTGGCCAGCGGATTGGGGATGGTGACCGAACGGACCACCGAGTTGACGTCATTGGTGCCGCCGGCGCCGGCGACGCCGAAGTCGCGGCCCTCGATGACCAGCCGGTCCTCGTAGACGTCCACGGTCAGGCCGCGGTTGATGTTCCGCGTGACGATCTCGCTGATGCCGGCGGTGTCCTCCCCGCGCGCATCCCACTCGACTTGGATGGCGCCGGTGTTGACCGCCCAGAAGCCGTCAGGGTGGCCGCCGTCGGTGCGGCGCTGCGTGGCCCAGTCGCCCAGTTCGAACGGGTAGTGCGTGTGCCCGTTGAGCATCACAGCGTTCGGGTAGTCGCCCAGAATGCCGGTCAGCTGGTCGTTGTGCTCGTAGTGGTTGTGGTACCACGGGATCCACGAGGCGGATGCGGTGTCGCCGAGCGGGAAGTGGGAGATGACCAGGACCTGCTTGCCCTGCTTGGTCCAGTGGGCCAGGCGCTCCTTCAGCCAGTCGATCTGCTCGGCGGACATCGGAACCTCCGGCGGACGCTGGCTCTCCTGGCCGAGGACCAGGACCGGCACTTCGCCGCCGGCGCCTTCCAGCACGTACTCGTCCCAGACACGGTCCCGTTCGGCGAAGGACAGGAAGCGGTCGCGCAGCACCTCCCACGGCTCACCGGTGTAGCTTTCATGGTTGCCGATCGCTGCCGCGACAGTGCCCGGAAGGATTCCCTCGGCGTCATTCATGACCTTGTCGATTTCGGCCCACTGCGCTTCGCTGCCGGTCGCCACGATGTCGCCGACCATCAGCAGGCCGGCGGCATCCGGCCGGACTTCGTTGACGTCGGAAAAGGCGTGGGCCAGGTCTCCGGGCTCGCCTTGGATGTCGCTGACTACCCACGCGCTGGTCGGCTCCTCGGCCGTTTCGGGCAGCGCCTGCCGGACGGACACCGAGTCGATCGCCCAGTACCAGCTGTTCGCCTCGGCCTGGAAGTTCCAGCGGAAGACGGCCTTCTTGGCGCCCGCCGGCACATCGACGGCGATGGTCTCATTGGCGTTGAGGACCGAACCGTCATAGTTGTCCTCCACGGAGCTGCTGTCGTAGCGCAGGATCTCTGTCTGCTCGCCGGATCCGTCGAATTCAACCGTCACGGAGGCAGACTGGCCGGCCCAGCCGCGGTAGTGCGAATCGAAGCTGAGCTCGATGGCGGACTCGCCGGCAACCTTGATCTCCTCGGAGGACAGCGTGGTCCGGAAGTCGTGCGGGGCATTGCCGCGGTCGGCGAACTCGTCGGAATCGGCCACGGCCATGATGTGTCCGCCCGGGCGAAGCGGTAGCGCATCTGGTCCTCGGCGTCGGTCCAGAAATCGCGGGTGGTGAAGGACCAGCCGCGCCACTCGTCCACGCCGATGCCCGCCATGGACTCGTCGTTCTCCACGCTCCAGCCCTTGGGGGCCGAATGCGTGAAGCCCACGGTTCCGTCCGTGATCCCGGGATCGCTGGAGCGTGCCTGCAGGTCCTTGGCCAGGTCATTGAAGCTCTGGCGGTAGAGGACGCCGTCGCTCGGCCGGGTGTTGACCGGATCGGCCTTGTGGACGCCGGAGTTGGGTGAAGCGGTCGCGACGGAAGTGGCGCCGACCGCCAGCGGAACGACGACGGCGAGGGCCAGTGCGCTGCCGAGCGCACGCCGGCGTGACTTGGGAGAAAGCATTGGGGGTGCCTTTCATGCGAGTGGAGTGACCTTCTGAAGCTAGGCAGCGCTGCCGAACCGGAGGGTACGGCTGGGGTAAGCCGGGGTGAACTGGAGCCGAAAGTCCCGCCGCCGGGTTGGAATTGTCGGCCAACCCGTGGACGCGCTCCGGACCGATGCCTACGTTGGGAGGGACAAGCCGTGCTTCCGGACGCCGCGACCGCCGCCGCCGCCTGGGCATGGGGAAGGGCAGATCATGACGAACGCGAAGACGGTCCTGGGCGCGCTGGAGCAGGAACTCGTCTGGCAGCGGGAACTGTACAAGGATCTGCACCGGAACCCGGAGCTGAGCATGAAGGAGCACCGAACCGCCGGCATTGTGGAGGAGAAGCTGGCGGACTTCGGCTACGAGGTTCAGCGGATCGGCGGGACCGGCGTGGTTGGCGTGCTGGCCAACGGGCCCGGCAGCACCGTGCTGGCCCGGGCGGACATCGACGCTCTCCCGGTCAACGAGGACACCGGGCTCGACTATGCCTCCTCCGTCCACGGCGTCATGCATGCCTGCGGCCACGACATGCACGCCGCGTCCCTGCTCGGCGCCGCGAAGCTGCTGGCCGACAACAAGGACGCCTGGTCGGGCACCTATATCGCGCTGTTCCAGCCGGGCGAGGAAACGGCGGCCGGCGCGCAGGCGATGGTCGACGACGGTTTGGTCGACAAGGTGCCGCGCCCCGACGTCGCACTCGCCCAGCACGTGCTGACCCAGGCAGCCGGTACCATCGGGACCACGGCGGGGCCGGTCCTGTCGGCCGGCGACTCACTCAAGGTCACCGTGCACGGCCGCGGCGCCCACGGCTCCATGCCGCACCTCTCGGTCGACCCGGTGGTGCTGGCGGCCTCGATCGTGCTGCGGCTGCAGACGGTCGTCTCGCGTGAAACGCAACCCGGCCAATTCGCCGTCGTTACCGTCGGGGCATCCAACGCCGGCACCAAGTCGAACATCATCCCGGACCGCGCGGAATTGCTGCTGAACCTGCGCACCTACGACACAGCGCTGCGCGAGCGGATCATGGCCGCCATCGAGCGGATTGTCCGGGGCGAATGCGAGGCTGCCGGCTCGCCCCGGGAGCCCGAGTTCGAGTACTACGACCAGTTCCCGTTGACCAATAACGACGCCGGGACTTCCGAGCGCGTGACCGGTGCCTTCACCGACCATTTCGGCAGCGACGCGGTTTTCCGCCTCGCGCCCGTCACCGCCTCGGAGGACTTCAGCCGGATTCCCGATGCCTTCGGCGTGCCCTACACCTACTGGGCCGTCGGCTCGGTCCCGCCGGAGGTGTACCGGCAGGCCGTCGAGAAAGGCACCGTCCTGAAGGACATTCCCGCCAACCACTCGCCGTTCTTTGCGCCGGCCATCGATCCGACGCTGGGGATGGCCACCCAGGCCCACGTCGTGGCCGCCCTCGCCTACCTGTCCAAGTAAGGAGCGTCCCACGTGGCAAGTTCAGCGCCGGCCGGAACCAGGACCGGCTGGAAACCGACCGACAAGTGGCTGCTGGGCATCGTCCTGGCCGTCATCAACTTCTGGCTCTTCGCCCAGACCCTGCTCAACGTTATCCCCGGCATCCAAGGGGAACTTGGCGTGGAGCGCACCATGGCGAACCTGGCCGTCTCGATCACCTCGCTGTTCTCCGGCATCTTCATTGTTGTCGCCGGCGGCCTGGCGGACCGGCTCGGCCGGGTCAAGATCATGTACGCCGGCATCTATTTGAGCATCCTGGGGTCGCTGCTGATCGCCCTGACCCCGGAGAACCTCGGCGGGCTGACCTCGGCCATGCTGCTCGGCGGGCGCATCGTCCAAGGCCTGTCGGCCGCCTGCATCATGCCGTCGACGATGGCTCTGGTGAAGGCCTACTACGAAGGCAAGGACCGGCAGCGCGCGCTCTCCTTCTGGTCCATCGGCTCCTGGGGCGGCTCCGGCTTCTGCGCGCTCTTCGGCGGGCTGATGGCCACATCGTTCCTCGGCTGGCGCTCCATCTTCTGGATCTCGATCATCCTGTCCGTGCTCGCGCTCTTCCTGCTCAAGGGCACGCCCGAATCACGGGCCGAACGGGACCCGGCCACCGCGAACCAGCCCTTCGACTGGTCCGGCCTCATCTTCTTCATCGTCATGCTCGTCGCGATCAACGTCTACATCTCGCAGGGCCCGAACATCGGCTGGCTCAGCTGGACGGGGCTGGCCCTGGTGGCGGTCTTCATCGTGGCCGGCCTGGTTTTCCTGCAGATCGAGACCCGGAAGCGCAATGCCTTCGTGAACCTGAAGCTGTTCGGCAACGGCACCTTCACCGGCGCCACCCTTTCCAACTTCCTGCTCAACGGCGCCGCCGGCACGCTGATTGTCTCGCTCGGCCTCGTACAGATCGCCGCCGGGATGAGCTCCCTGCAGTCCGGCCTGCTCACCCTCGGCTACCTCGTCGCGATTCTCGCCACCATCCGCGTGGGCGAGAAACTGCTGCAGCGCTTCGGCCCCAAGAAGCCCATGCTCTGGGGCAGCATGATCACCGGCGTCGGCATCCTGATGTGTTCGCTGACGTTCCTGCACATCGGCGAATACATCGTGCTCACGGTCATCGGCTTCACCCTGTTCGGCGTCGGCCTCGGCTTCTACGCGACACCGTCCACCGACGCAGCCCTCTCCAACGTCCCCGACGCCCAGGTCGGCGCCGCCTCCGGCATCTACAAGATGGCCTCCTCGCTGGGCAACGCGATCGGCGTCGCCATCTCCGCCGCGCTCTATGTCGCAGGCCAGGCCGTGGACCCCGAGCTCATCCAGTCCTGGGGCCTCTTCATCGGCCGCCAGGACAACGTCGCCCTGCGCTTCGGCGGCGCCATCGGCCTGCTCTTCAACGTCCTCATGGTCGTCATCGCCATCGCCTCGATCATCCTCACGGTGCCCTCGGAGCGGAAGCGCGAGGAAGCCGCACGCCGGCCGGACGAGGTCGCTCCCCCGCCCATCGGCAACTGACCGGCGCAGACGTCGCCGCCATCCGGCCCTTGGCCCGTTCCAAGGGCGCGGTAATTCTCCACAGGTACGACGGCGGAGGGTGGCCTGCCATTTTGGCTCTTCCAGCGCTTATGTACATTTCAGCTACCTTGCCGGAAATTGAAGGCATGACTGAAATGAGTGTGAGCGTCGCTCGTAGTCGACTGTCTGAGGCCATCGATACCGCCCGGATGAGCCATGAGCCGGTCTATCTGCTCCGGCGCAGACGCCGTGTAGCGGCGCTGATCGATGCAGATGACTTGGCCGAGCTGATCGAGGCGGCGGAAGATCTCGAGGATTTACGGGCGGCCGAAGCCGCGCGGCAGGAAATGGCGGACTCCGGTGAGTCACCTGTTCCCTGGGAGGAAGTCAAAGCCGAGCTGGGCCTGGCGTGACGTATGCCGTAGTCGTAGCGCCGGCTGCAGTGCGGCAACTGTTCCCGATTCCTTGTCTACAGCTACCCTGCCGCGGGCAGCTACTCGAATCGGGTGATTCGCACTTGGTTGACATCCGCCTAAGCGGCTCACAACTCAAGCCATGGTGGGACAGTGCTCCACCGCTGGCAGTGACCTTCTGCTACGTTCGGCACAATGGCCTTCAGTAGCGCGACAAAATAACTTCCCGGACCTGCTTGGGTGTCATGGAAAGCGTGATGTGCGGGTCTGCCGCGCGGTCCTCGATCGAACCGGCGGCGTCCATGTCGTCGTGGTACTTGACCCTGAACTCCGGGCAGCTGCCCTCGGTACAGTAAACAGACCCGTTGGTGCGCTTGCCCAAGTGGCCGCACCTTCGAACCTGTTGCGACGTGTACGCAGGATTGACATGGATAACAGAAGAACCTCTTCTGCGTGCCGCGGCGTCCAGGGCCTCGGCAACGATTGATCTCATCCATCCGGAGTTCAGCCGGTTCTGCTTCCGGCTCCGGTCGTATGAGAAGTTCTGGGAAAACTTTTCGGCAGCGATGCAGTTCGTGACCGCGGCGATCTCGTGTACGGCGCGGAAGATCAGGTCCCGGACCCGTGCCCGGTGCCGGCTTCGGGCCGCGGTTTGGCGCCCGGTACTGAGGTTGTGCGCGTAGATGTTGTCGGCCTTGCGGGTCAGGCGTCGTGCCTTCTCCGGGTTCCCGGCCCGGCGGGCAACCTCCGCCTGCTTACGCAGGGCCTTGGCTTGCTCGCGCAGTTTGCTGCGGCTGGCTCGCTTCCCCTTGGTCTTGGCGTCATGCTCCTCGCAGAGCTGTCCGAGGCCGTGACCGTAGACGGTGCCGTGGGAGTCAATGAACGCCTCAGTGCGTCCTGCATCGATCCCGAGAATACGGTACGGCTTGTTGGTGGTCGCGCGATCGACCGGCGCAGCCGGTGCCTTAGCGGAAAGCGACTCGCGTTCCGCCCTACGCGTGTGCGTTGATACCTTCCTGCCGGGCTCCGGGATGGCGTCCCCGGCGCAGGCGTGGAATTCGTCGAACCCGGTGTGGATTTGAATGTCGTTCTCGGCGTGGAAGAAGACCTGAATTTCGCCGCATGGGGTCAGTTTCTCCGGCACGCGGCCGAAGCACAGCTTGATGCGCTGCCTGTTCGCTGCGCCCATGAGGGAAAGCCACAGGCGGCCCTCGCTGTCCCGCTTGGTGTTATAGCTCGCGCTGTCGAAGGACAGGCGCAGCTTCTGCCGGGAAGGCTTGGGTTTGGCCCGGAAAGCCTTCCGGGTATGCTTGTGCAGCCACGGGTCGCTTAGCCAGTCACCTACTTTCAGTACGGTGAACAAGCGCCGCTCTTCAGCTTTGTTCCCAGCGGCCCGGCGGAAGATTTTCCGCTTGAGCCCGTACTGCTGCTTCGCGGCCTCCTGCCACAGGCGCACCTCACGGAAGGCGGTTTCGACGTTCTGCCGCCAGATGCGCTGCTGCAGGCCATAGTGCCCCGGTGTCAGGCCCCGCTCGGTCATCACCGTCCGGAAGTCGTACATGCTGACGGCAGCCATGTCCCGCTGACGGAGAATGGACCACACGTCGGACCGCAGAGACTGCACGGCAACGGCCATTCCCTTGAGCTGATCGATTTTGGCTTGATTCGGCACCACTGAGACTTTAAATTTCCGCGTTACCCGGCTCATGAATCGAGGCCGCCGGTCTCGGCGTCACGGTTGATTCTGCTTTGGTAGCGGCGTAGTCCGTACAGCCGCGAGCTGAAGACATGGATGATGGTGGTAGCAGCTCCGCGTACCACCACCACATCTGCGATTTCCTCCAGCTGGTCGCTCACGTAGGTGGCGTCCAGATGCAGCAGATCTGAGTCCGTCCGCTGCGAGATCACGACGAGATGCTTGTCCCGGCGGGCGCAGATCCGCTCAGCAAGTTCCGCACCACTTCTTTCCCAAAGATCCACCGCCATGGTCCAGTCCCCCAATCTGTTCCAGGAGCCGCCTAAGATACAGCCCACCCGTGCTTTCAAGGTACTTCTCGGGTCTGACAGTTTTGCTGGGCAGCAGGAGCTGCCCAGCAATTCCAGTCTCTTGGAGTTACTTCATCTCCTCGATCGTCACGGTCCACGAGTCGATGTTGGCTGCCCGGACATCCAGGAAATACTCCCCCGCCGACTTGTGCACCGCCGTCTCGCCGCTTTCCGGCTTGTCCAGCATCAGCAGCGGAATGCCGCCGTCCTTGTTGAGGTCCGTCCCGGCCTCCTCAAGGTAGGCCGCCACCACCACGAAGTCCTGGCTGCCCTCGAAGCTGTAGACCAGGCGGGTTTGGCCGCCGGCCAGTTCGAAGGTCTGGCTGGCCGAGTTCGCGCTGCCTGACAGCGTTACCACCTCGGTCCACTCCTGCTCCGCTTCGACATGCTCTGCAGGGGCGGCTGGTTCAGCAGCTTCCGGCGTGCCAGCAGCTTCAGCCGCTTCCGGCTCGGCAGCCTCAGGCGCTGCTTGCTCCTGGGCCGCGCTGTCCGCCGCCACCGGAGCCGCCACCTGTCCGGCCGATCCACCCGCGGCGCCACCACTGACCCCGCTGAAGACGATCAGTACTGCCGTCACGATCCAGGCCACCACCTTGTGCTTGGCGTACCCGGCCAACGGCAGGCCTCGCTTGTCCCGCGTCTTCCCGGCCAGCACGATGATCAGGTCAACCAGCGCCCAGACGCCAAGCCCGCCAAAGGTCACGAGCTTCAGTACGCCGGTGCCGACCTTGCCCAAGTAGAACCGGTCGACGCCGAAGATGCCGAGGAACAGCGCCAGCAGCCACGTGGCGACGAAGGACTTCTGCCCCATGCCGGCGGAGGCGGGCGGAAAATACTGCGCCGGCTGCGGCGCGTGCGGGTTGGTTCCAGTGTGAGACATGATTTTCCTTTCGAGACCGGCAGGTGCCGGCCAGTGCGTGTGATTACTGCTTTTCCCAGGTGCCGCAGCGGGTCGTATTGAAGTCCTGGCCCTTGGACAGGGTGACCGTCGGCCGGCCGCCGCCCGGGATGTCGTTGGCGATGATGTCGTCGCCATTGGTGCCCGACGTGTAGATGCCCCAGTAGCAGGTGGAGCCCACGGAGTCGGTCGTCCGGTAAGTGCCGGCGGCGATGTCCACGCCGACCGTCCAGGTTCCTTCGCGGATGGTGTTCTCGGCCTTCTCCTTCTCCGCGCCGGAGACCTTCTTCTCACGCTCTGCAACAGCGGCTTCGGCTTCCTTCAGCTCGGCTTCGCCCTTTTCCAGCGCCGCCTCGCGTTCCTCGGCCTGCGTTTCGCGCTCGTCGATACCGCTGGCCATGACGTCGTAGTCGGCCTTCAGCGCGTCATAGTCGATCTGCAGGTCTTCGCGCGAGGATTCCATGGCGTCGTTGGCAGCGGCCAGGGAGGCATATTCCTCGCTCGCGGTCGGGTCGGTCAGGGCGGAGCCAATCCCAATCCCGCCGCCAAGGAGTACGACGCCGGCAATTACCAGGGCGGCAGTCCTGCCTTTTCCGGGCCGTGCGGGAGTCTTCCCGCCTTTCTGTCCGGCGGGCTGAGCGGATTCGTCCCCGCCGGTGCGGCCGGAAGCCAGGCCGGCGCGTTCAGCGGCAGGCGTTTCAATGCGTTCTGTCATCAGTCGGTCCTCTCAACGGTGCGGAATGATGGAGTGCGAGTCGGAGGCGGAGAGGCGAGGCCGTTCCCCAACATGGGCCTCGGCCTCCCCGCTGCGGACCGGTCTTTCACCCCCAGGCCAAGCCCGCTCTTCGAAGGTAGGGCCGGCGGCACCGAGGATGAGAACGAGGATCTGATAACCCGGGTTATCAGCTGGATGCAGTGCAAGGAACGTTTATCCACTACGCTGATCCTCGTACATCGACGCAAGGGGGGGAACTGATGGTGGAAACCGCCGCGCAGCTGCGCATCTCCCTTGCCGACATCGCCCTGCTCACCCAGGTCCAGCGTCCGGTCGTGAGCATGTGGCGCAGCCGCAGCAAGGGCACGGCGCATCCTTTCCCGGAACCCATAGCCAAGTCGGGAGCCCAGGAGCTCTTTGACGCCGGCCGGATCGTGGACTGGCTCGAGCTCACCGGCCGCGGCAACAACCCGAACGCCGCCGAGGACCTCGCCGCCTTCGCCGCACCGACCGGCGCCAATCCCGGCCCGCAGCGGTTCAACGCCCTGACTGCCCTCCTCACCCTGCGCTCCCTCACCGGCAGCCCGCTGGGCCAACTGGACGCGGACGATCTGCTGGACGCAGCCGACGAGCAGGACCCGGACGACGCTTTCCTTTACACCGAGCTCGGGTCACTCAATGGAGAACTGGGACCGCTCGCCAAATACACAGACCTGCTCGTCGACGCCGCCTATAGCGCCCCCGCCGCGTTCGAACGCCTTATGGCGGACCGCTTCCGCGCCGGCCTGCGCCGGGAATCCCGCACCGCGCTGACGGAAGCTGCCATCGGGCTGGTGGCCGCGACCGCCGTCGAACTCGCCGCGGAAGCGCCGGAGCCCATCTTCGCGGACGCAACGCAGGGAAGCAGCGACCTGCTGATGGGCATCGCCGGCCTTCTTGGGGAGGATCGTTCCGCGGTGCTTGCCGTGGGCAATAACGACGACGGCGCGGGGCGCCTCGCGCGGCGCAGGCTGCGGATCCACGGGGTGCACCGGGAGAACCTCCGCATCATGGATGCTGTTGTTCCCTCTGCAGGAAGCCACACCATCTGGACCGCCCAGTTCCCTTCCCCGGCGCAGCCCGAGCTGTCACCGAAGGACCTGCTCACCGCGGTCGATGACATCGTGCTGCGCATGGATGACGCCCAGCGTGCGGTCATTATCGGACCGGCCGCAGTCCTTGCCGATGCCGCGGCCAGCCGTGCGCTCGACGACATCCGCTCCGACGTCCTGCGGTCGGGCCGGGTGCGGGCCATCGTGAAGCTGCCGCAGGGCCTGGTCAAGAGCAAGCCGCGCCAGGCCCAGGCCCTCTGGGTGCTTGGCCCGGCGCACCTGGACGTCCCGATCGGCGAGCGCTGGACCATGACGGCGGACCTGAGCGGGACTGAGCTGGACGCAGCCACCGTGCAGGACCTCGTCTCCGATCTGGCCGCCGCGATGGGCAACCACGAGTTCGTCCGTGCCCACGCATTCCGCTTCGCCCGCCTGGTTCTGACGCGCGTTCTCCTTGCCAGCCGGGGCTCACTGACGCAGCCGCCAGGTACACAGCGAAGCGCGACGACGACGGGCCCCGCCAACGCTGCGGCCGACTTGGTTCGCGCGGAGCAACTCATCGCCACGCTCAACACTTCCGGCGGCGCAGTGCTGACCGCTTCCGCCGGCAACGTGCCGCCGAACACCTCCGCCTGCGCGTTGTGGCCCCTGGAGATCGAGGTCCAAGCCGTGGCCGGACAGGTGGGCGGGCAGGCGTCGGCGGTCCCTGCCCCAACCACCATTGGGAAGCTGCTGAAATCCCGCAGCCTTGTCTATCTGCCGGGCACGCGAGTCGATGAGATGGACATCGAGCACGGCTCCGTCAGGTCGGGCGGCGTCGGCGCACCGGTCTTCGGGACTCCCGAACTTCACGGACACACCGCCACCCGGGAGCGCCGGATCGACCGCCTGCTCCTGGCCGCGAAGTACCCGCACGCTCAACTGACAGAGCCGGGCGATATCGTCTTCTGCACCGGAGCAACGCCCGCAGCCGAAGTCGATGAGGAGGGATCCGCCGTCGTTACTTACCCCGCACGGGTGCTGCGGATCAACGCCCGCAACGCCCCGGACCTGCTGCCGGAACTGCTGGCCGCGGACATCAACTCCGCCCCCGCGGGAGGCTGGCGCAGCTGGCCCGCGCGCACCGTGCCCGCCG
>NZ_ANPE02000060.1 GCF_000328305.2 Arthrobacter crystallopoietes BAB-32
CCGGCCAAGATCGACGGTCCCCGCACCCAACTGCTGGCCTCCGGCGTTGCCGTTCCTTGGGCTCTCGAGGCCCAGCAGATCCTGGCCGAGGACTGGAACGTCTCCGCCGACGTCTGGTCCGTCACCAGCTGGAACGAACTGCGCAGGGAGGGCCTGGCGGCTGAGGAGGAGGCCTTCCTCCACCCGGGCCAGGAGGCGCGCAAGCCTTTCGTCACCCAGCAGCTCGAGGGCGCGACAGGACCGATCGTGGCTGTCAGCGACTACATGAAGTCGGTTCCGGACCAGATCCGGCAGTTCCTGCCCAACGAATTCGCCACGCTGGGCGCCGATGGCTTCGGCTTCTCGGACACCCGCGCTGCCGCCCGCCGGTACTTCAAGATCGACAGCCACTCGATCGTGGTCCGGGCGCTGCAGATGCTCGCCCGCCGCGGCGAAGTGGACCAGAACGCGCCCAAGGAAGCGTTCGAACGCTACAAGCTCACCGACGTCAACGCCGGAACCACCGGCAACGCCGGCGGCGAGTCCTAGCCAATCGCCGGCGCGACCGGCCCTCGACGCTGCGGCGGGTACCCAACGGGTATCCGCCGCAGCGTTTTCCTTCCCCACGGGACGGACACCGCCCGGCTTTAGTAGGAAACACACAAACGGCCGGAATGGAGCCGACACCGGCAACTGCGTATGCTCGATGCATGCCCCACCCTCGGACCGAACCCGCTGCAGCGGCCTCCGGCGCTCCGCCAGCAGCTACCCGCAGCGCGAAAGGAGCCTCGGGAAAGGTGGCGCCAGCCAACGCTGCCACCTTGGATCGGCTGCGCTCCCGCATCGGTGCTTTGTCCACGACGACCTTGAAGCGGCTGGAAAACGACCTGCCCTGGTATCGCAGCCTGAGGCCGGATGAGCGGGCCGCCCTAGGCCTCGTGGCGCAGAAGGGCATCGCCTCCTTCGTCACCTGGTATGAACGGCCGACGTCCCCTGCCTGGGTCATGAACGATGTGTTCGGCACCGCCCCAACGGAGCTGACCCGCTCCATCAGCCTCCAGCGGGCACTGCAGTTGATCCGCGTCGTCGTTGAAGCTGTCGAGGACCAAGTGCCGGACCTCGCCGGCGGCAATGATGAAGCCGCCTTGCGCGAGGCCGTCCTTCGTTATTCGCGCGAGGTCGCCTTCGCCGCTGCAGATGTCTACGCACGCGCGGCAGAAACCCGCGGTGCCTGGGACACCCGGCTGGAAGCCTTGGTCGTCGACGCCATACTGCGCGGCGAAAGTTCAGATGCTTTGCGGTCGCGGGTCGCCGCCGTCGGCTGGAAGTCCTCCGGCCGGATCACCGTCATGGTCGGCAGCTCGCCGGGCGAACCCAGCCCGACATTCGTGGCCGAAGTGCGCCGCGCCAGCTCACGCTTCGCGGACGACACCCTTGTCGGCATCCAGGGCGACCGGCTCATCCTGGTCCTGGGCGGCATCTCGGACCAAGGTTCGGCGTTCCTGCGGCTCAGCGAACTCTTCGGTCCCGGCCCCGTGGTGTACGGGCCCGAGTCGAATTCGCTGGTCGACGCCAGCCTCTCCGCCCAAGCGGCCTTCGCCGGCCTGACTGCAGCACGGGCTTGGCCGGGGGCTCCCCGCCCGGTGGCAGCCAACGACCTCTGGCCGGAACGTGTGATGTCGGGCGACGAGGCTGCGCGCAGGGACCTGTACAAGTTCATCTACGTCCCGTTGCTGAACGCCGGCAACGGCCTCGTGGAAACCCTCTCAAGCTACCTGTCCCTCGGCCATTCACTGGAGGCCACCGCCCGGGAACTGTTCGTCCATGCCAATACCGTCCGCTACCGGCTCCGCCGGGTTTGCGACGTCACCGGCTGGGACCCCCTGCTGCCGCGCGAAGCCTTCGTCCTGCAGACGGCGCTCGTCGTCGGCCGGCTGCTCGGCGCGCGCGCCGGCCAGGACCCTGTTCCTACTCGGCAGTAATATAGGCTCCTTGTAGACTTCCTACAAAGCGGTCCGGTGAGCTTGGTCTGCCGAAACACCCTAGGAACTGCACCCTCTTTGGAAAGCTGGATAACGTGCTTGCTATCGTCTGCCCCGGCCAGGGGTCCCAAACGCCAGGTTTTCTGTCCCCATGGCTCGAGGTTCCCGGCGTCGCCGACCATCTGGGCCTGCTGAGCGATATTGCCCAGCTCGACCTCGTCGAGCACGGAACGGTTTCCGGCGAGGAAACGATCAAGGACACAGCCGTTGCCCAGCCGCTGATCGTCGCGGCCGGCCTCATCGCCGCCAAGGCCCTCACGGCCAATGACCCGCTGGACCTGTCCACCGTTGTCGCCGGCCACTCGGTCGGGGAAATCACTGCTTCGGCGATTGCCGGCGCCCTCAGCGAAAACGACGCCATGGCCTTCGTCCGAGAACGCGCCAACGCCATGGCCCGGTCCGCCGCCCAGGCCCCCACGGGAATGAGCGCCGTGCTCGGCGGGGATCCCGCCGACGTCCTGGCCGCGATCGAGGCCGCCGGCCTGACCCCTGCCAACTCCAACGGCGGCGGCCAGGTAGTCGCCGCGGGAACGCTGGAACAACTGCAGGCCTTCGCAGCCAATCCGCCGGCCAAGGCCCGGGTAGTGCCCCTGAAAGTCGCCGGAGCCTTCCACACCGTGCACATGGAACCCGCCGTCAGCGTACTGGAAGCGCTGCGGCCGCAGCTGTCGCCGTCATCCCCTGCCCTGACGCTGCTTTCCAATTACGACGGCGAGCCGGTCGCGGGAGGCGAACAGAACCTTGACAGCCTGATCGCCCAGGTGTCCCGTCCGGTGCGGTGGGACCTCTGCATGGAGGAAATGCTGTCCGTGGGCATTACCGGCCTCCTCGAACTGACTCCGGCGGGCACGCTGACAGGCTTGGCGAAACGCGGCATGAAGGGCGTGGCCACACTCGCGCTCAAGACGCCCGACGATTTGGAAGCTGCCCGCGATTTCATTGCCGAGCACACCCGGCAAACGCCGCAGAGCCTTACCACTGTTGAAGAGAAGTCTGGAGATACCAACCAGTGAGCACTCCCGTCATGCGCCAGTCACAGCTGCGCGAACATTCACGCATCCTCGGCTACGGCGCGTACCGGCCGGACGTCACAGTCACCAATGAGGACGTCTGCCAATGGATTGAATCCTCGGACGAGTGGATCCGACAGCGTACGGGAATTGTCACGCGGCACCGGGCGGGCGCCGACACGTCCCTGCTGGACATGGCCGAGGGCGCTGCCAGGGATGCCATGGCCAAGGCCGGTATTGAAGCGTCGCAGCTCGGCGCCGTTATTGTCTCGACTGTTACGCATCCCCATGCCACGCCGTCGGCAGCTGCAGCTTTGGCTGACCGGATCGGTGCTACGCCTGCACCGGCCTTTGATATCTCAGCAGCCTGCGCCGGCTACTGCTACGGAGTCGCCCAAGGGGATGCCTTGGTCCGCTCCGGGACGGTCGAATACGTGCTGGTTGTGGGCGCCGAAAAGCTCTCGGATTTCATTGACAACACCGAGCGCACGATTTCTTTCCTCCTCGGTGACGGCGCCGGCGCCGTTGTCATCGGTCCCTCGGACACTCCCGGCATTGGACCCTCGGTGTGGGGTTCCGACGGAAGCAAGTGGGACGTCATCAGCATGACCCACCCGTTGACCAATATCCGGCAGCTGTCGCTGGCGGCAGAAGCAGCAGGTTCGCTGAGTGCGGCCGCAGCCGAAGTCGGGGACCAGGACCACAAGCTCTGGCCGACGCTTCGCCAGGACGGACAGTCCGTCTTCCGCTGGGCGGTCTGGGAAATGGCCAAGGTGGCCCGACGCGCATTGGATGCTGCCGGCGTCGAACCCGAAGACCTCGCGGCCTTCGTGCCCCACCAGGCGAACATGCGCATCATTGACGAAATGGTCAAACAGCTGAAGCTCCCGGAGAACGTCGTCGTTGCCCGGGACATCGCTGATGCCGGAAACACCTCAGCCGCATCGATTCCGCTGGCTACGCACCGGCTGCTCCAGGAAAACCCCGAACTCAGTGGAGGGCTTTCCCTGCAAATCGGTTTCGGCGCAGGTCTGGTCTTCGGTGCACAGGTCGTGGTTCTGCCGTAGTATCGCAGCGTCGCGGCACACTCAGAGAAATATTTGCCGAGCCAAACCGTAATCTGCGGTTTGACAACCCACCCCGGACAGCGCGCCGGTTACAAGAAAAGGAGCCATCTATGGCTAGCAACGAAGAAATCCTGGCAGGTCTGGCCGAGATCGTTAACGAGGAGACCGGCCTGGCTCCCGAGGCGGTTGAACTGGACAAGTCCTTCACCGACGACCTGGACATCGACTCCATCTCGATGATGACCATCGTGGTCAACGCCGAGGAAAAGTTCGGCGTCCGCATTCCGGACGAAGAGGTCAAGAACCTCAAGACCGTCGGCGACGCGGTCGACTTCATCGCCAAAGCCCAGGCCTGATTTCCCACTGGGAAGCCGGCGGCCGGACACCAGCCACAGCTGACTCCGGCCGCCGCCCATTGTTTTTTCCACCCCACCACCTCGAGAGATTGAGTACATGGCACGCAAAGTAGTCATCACCGGCCTCGGTGCAACCACCCCCATCGGCGGCGACGTCCCCACGACCTGGCAGAACGCGCTCAAGGGTGTCTCGGGAGCCCGCACGCTCGATGATGAGTGGGTTGCCCGGTACGAGCTACCAGTGACCTTTGCCTGCCGGGCCAGCAACAGGCCGGACGAGGTCCTCACCCGGGTCGAGGCCAAGCGGATGGACCCGTCCACTCAGTTTGCCGTAGTTGCAGCACGCGAGGCGTGGAAAGACTCCGGCATCGAGGACATCGACCACGATCGCCTCGCCGTCGCCTTCGCCACCGGCATCGGCGGCGTCTGGACATTGCTCGATGCCTGGGACACGCTGCGCGACCGCGGCCCGCGCCGGGTGCTGCCCATGACGGTCCCCATGCTTATGCCCAACGGCCCTGCCGCTGCAGTGAGCATGGATCTCGGTGCCCGCGCCGGCGCGCACACGCCGGTTTCGGCCTGCGCCTCCGGCACCGAGGCGATGTCCATGGGCATCGAACTGATTCGCGCCGGCAAGGCCGACGTGGTCATGACCGGCGGCGCCGAAGCTGCCATCCATCCGATGCCGCTCGCTGCCTTCAACGCCATGCAGGCGCTCTCCAAGCGCAATGACGATCCGGAGCACGCCTCGCGGCCGTACGACACCGCCCGGGACGGATTCGTGATGGGCGAGGGCGCCGGCGCCCTCGTGCTGGAGGCCGAGGAGCATGCGCTGGCTCGCGGCGCGCGCATCTATGCCGAGCTTGCGGGGTCCGGCGTGACCGCCGATGCCTACCACATCACTGCTCCCGATCCGGAAGGTCTCGGCGCCACCCGGGCGCTGAAAGCCGCACTCTTCGATGCTCGTGCCCAGGCCACCGACGTGGTCCATGTTAACGCCCATGCCACCTCCACGCCGGTCGGCGACAAGCCGGAGTACACTGCCCTGAAGGCCGCGCTCGGAAGCCATGTGGACAACGTCGCCGTTTCGGCCACCAAATCGCAGACCGGCCACCTGCTGGGAGCCTCCGGTGCTGTCGAATCGGTGCTGACCGTCCTGGCGGTCTACGAACGTAAAATGCCGGTGACGATCAACCTGGAGAACCAGGACCCGGACATCCCGCTGGATGTGGTGACCTCCGCACGGGACCTGCCCGGCGGCGATATCGTCGCCCTCAACAACTCCTTCGGTTTCGGCGGCCACAACGCCGTCGTGGTATTCCGCAACGTCTGAGAACCTTTCCTTCCGCGACTGCAGAGGGAAAGTAAGGGCGGCCAAGCCATGACGCTTGGCCGCCCTTTTCGACGCCTGAGGAGGATGCGGTCTAAATGGTGACTTCTGCCTAGCCCACCTGGTGGAGCCAGCGGACGGGGGCGCCTTCGGCAGCATGCCGGAAGGGTTCGAGTTCTTCGTCCCAGGCTTCGCCCAAGGCAAGGGAGAGTTCGTGGTAGACCGCGGCGGGATCCCCTGCCCCCGATTCATAGGCGTACCGGATGCGGTCTTCGGAAACCATGATGTTGCCATGGACGTCCGTGACGGCGTGGAAAATGCCAAGTTCAGGTGTGTGGGACCAGCGGCCGCCGTCCACCCCGGCGCTGGCCTCTTCAGTCACTTCGTAGCGCAGGTGCGCCCAGCCCCGCAAGGCGGATGCAAGCATTGCGCCCGTACCCTGCGGTCCCACCCAGGACAGCTCGGCGCGGTACATTCCGGGCGCAGCAGGCTGAAGTGTCCACTCCAGGTCCGTGCGCTTATCAACGACCGACCCCACTGCCCACTCGATATGCGGGCACAACGCGGTCGGCGCCGAGTGCACGAACAGTACTCCACGCGTCATCACAACAGACATCCCATCCTCCATTTGCTGTAGGTACGTCTTCCCCAACGACCTTCAGCCCCGCGGACAGGAATCCGATGCGGTACCGTATTCGTTCCGGACACTACCGGAACAGTATTTCGTCAAATCGTTTGATTCCGGGACTCATTCTGCCGCATGTCCCGAAATTGCGCCAGTGTAACTCGCACGATCCGTCCAGTCACGTTCCAGCGTCAAGCCCGCGGATGGGCCTGCCGGTAGCTGGAGTTCAGCCGTTCCACCGACACATGGGTGTAGAGCTGCGTAGTAGCCAGCGACGTGTGGCCGAGGATTTCCTGGACTGCCCGAAGATCGGCTCCCCCATCGAGGAGGTGGGTGGCTGCGCTGTGCCGCAGGGCGTGGGGCCCGCGGGCCGCTGTATCCGGAAGCACCGAGAAGAGTTCGGCCGCCACCGACCTGATCTGCCGCGGGTCGATCCGGCCTCCCCGCCTGCCCAGGAACAGAGCCGTTCCGCTCAGCGTAGTGGCCAACCGGCCACGTCCGCGGCGCAGCCAGTCGTCCACGGCAGTAGCTGCAGGGATCCCGAACGGGACGGCGCGTTCCTTGTTGCCCTTGCCCAGTACGCGGACTATACGACGATCATGGTCCACGTCGTCCATGTCGAGCCCGGCAAGTTCGCTGACCCGAACACCGGTAGCGTAGAGCAGCTCCACCATGGCCCGGTCGCGCAGTGCCACTGGACTCCCCTCCGCGGCCCGCTCGGCCAGACCTCCGAACAGCTGGTCAAGTTGGCGCTGCTGCAGGACCTCGGGCAGCGCAGACTGCTTCTTCGGCGCCCTCAGTCGTTGGGAAGGGTCCTCCGTGATGAGCTCTTCCCGAAGCGCCCAGGCCAGGAACGTTCGTGCAGCTGCCGCACGGCGTGCCAGGGTGGCCCGCGCCAGGCCCGCTGCATTCATGTCCCCGAGCCAGGAGCGGAGGACCGCAAGACCGACGTCGGTTAACTGCCGGGCCGAGCCCTTTGCTGCAAATTCCAGCAAGTGTGCCACATCGCCCAGGTATGCCCGGACAGTATGCTCCGACCGTGCCCGCTCGGCGCGCAGGTAGCGGGCGAAAGCGGCCAGGGCAGAGGCGAAAGCAGGAGGAAGGTCGTCGGCTTCAGCAGGTTCGGCGCGGTGCTGGCGGTCGGTCACCTTCCCACTGTCGTGGATCCTTCGCCGAAGCTCAAGCAGGCACACGGACGGGTGGTTCAAGGCGCCCGTGTTGGTCAGGCCCGGTGTTCCTCTCCACCTCTGCTGGACCGGCCCTCTGCAAAGTTCAGGAGCTTTGCGCCCGGCGCCAGCCGGAGCCGTCCTGCGCCGCCAAGCCGCGTGCTTGGAGCCGGCCGAGGCCGGCCAGGACCGTACGGGCCGGAAGCCCGGCTACAGGCACCAACTTGTCTACACTCACGCCCTTGCGGACCGGAAGGGCGTCCAACAGCAACAAGTCCTCGACGCCCAGGCCGTCATGGTCGGCCAGGACCTCCTGCGGTGTCGAGGAGGCCAGCGCGTCGAACGGGCCGGCCAGCTCTGCGACCTCGGCGGCATCGGTCACGCAGACTGCGCTGCCGTCGCGCAGCAGCCGATGGGTCCCCGCAGAGTTGGCTGAGTAGACTGATCCAGGCACGGCGCCCACAGGTCGTCCGAGGCCGGCGGCATGATGGGCCGTGTTCAGGGCGCCCGAGCGCCAGCGGGCTTCTACGACGACCGTCGTTCCGGACAAGGCCGCAATCAGCCGGTTGCGTTGCAGGAACCTCCAACGGGTCGGTGCCGAACCAGGCGGCACCTCGGCCAGCAGGAGTCCGCGTGCCGCAATGGATCGGAGCAGTTCCTCATTCCCCGCCGGATAATATCTGTCCAGCCCGCACGCCATGACGGCCATGGTGGCCGGAAGCGACGGATCTTCGGCTGCCGCCAGCGCCGAGCGGTGCGCCTGGGCGTCGATGCCGTACGCTCCGCCCGAGACTACGCAATAGCCGCGCTGGGTCAGCCCTGCGGCGATGTCTCCGGTCACCGAGTTGCCATAATTGGTGCTGTCCCGTGAACCGACCAAGGCGACGGTTCGGTTGGCCGGTGGAACTGCCAGGGCCGGATCACCACGGACCCACAAGCACAGCGGCTCCCCCAGTTCCAGGTCGGCCAAGGCCGGCGGCCACAGCTCGTCCCCGGGCACCAGCAGCTGACCGCCGAGCCGCTCCATGGTGGCCAAATCCCGTTCCGGAGCCAAGTCCTTGACCCGCGGAGCCCACCGCTGCAGGCCGTCCTGGAGCATCGATTGCTCCGGCTGGCCGGACCGGCGGTCCAAGACGCGGAGCAGTTCCGCTTCCAGCCCATTTCCGGGAGCAAGTGCGCCGGTGGCGATTCTTAGGGCGTCGATGGGGCCGACGGAGGCCACCAACCCCAGCCCCACCCAGTCCGATGGTTCCATCAGGCGTGCCAGCGCTGCTCTGGCGCGGCGTTCTTCCGATACTGCGTCCATTAGGCAGCCATCCTTTCGTTCTGGCGGTAGGCAAGCGCCATGCCAACGCAATCCCGGTCCGGCGCCGCGGCGCCTGCGAGGTCCGCGAGGGTCCAAGCCACCCTGAGCACGCGCGTGTAGCCGCGGGCTGTCAGGACGTTGTTGTCCATGGCCCGGTCCAGGTCCGCTGACGCCTGGCGGGACACCCGCAGGGGGCCCTTGAAGAGTTCGGCCGGCACTTCTGCGTTGAACTCGTGGCCCCAAGGCAGGAGCCTCTCCAGCTGCGCCTGACGTGCCTCACGCACTCGCGCGGCAATCTGTTCGCTGCCTTCCTGCTGCACTGCTGTGGTCATGTCGGCCCGAGTCAGGCGTCTGAGCGCCAACTGCAGGTCAATCCTGTCGATCAGCGGTCCGGAAAGCTTGCCGAAATAGCGCCGGCGTTGGGTCGCCGTGCAGGTGCAGTCCAGGCCTTTCTCATCCGACCTGCCGCAGGGACAGGGGTTGGCGGCGAGGACAAGCTGGAAACGTGCCGGGTAGGTTGCGGCACCGGCCGCCCGGTGCAACACCAGCTGGCCGCTCTCCAACGGCTGGCGCAGGGCGTCCAGGACCGCCCGGTCATATTCCGGTGCCTCGTCAAGGAACAGCACTCCCCGGTGGGCACGCGAGGCGGCCCCAGGCCGTGGCATGCCGGAGCCGCCCCCAATGATGGAGACCGCTGTCGCGGTATGGTGCGGGTTCTCGAACGGCGGGCGCCGCAGCAGCTCCGTCAACTGAGCCGTGGTCGTGCTCAGTGAATGAACCGCCGTCACCTCCATGGCATGGTGGTCCGGCAGGTCCGGCAGGATTCCCGGCAACCGTTCGGCCAGCATGGTCTTTCCCGCTCCCGGCGGCCCCACCAGCATGATGTGGTGTCCCCCGGCGGCAGCAACTTCCAAGGCAGTCCGCGCCTCATGCTGACCCGCGATGTCTGCCATATCGGGAATGTGACCTGCCGCGGCTGCCTGCGGGCCGGTGGCGCCGTCGGGCGGGTCCACCGGCGGCAGGATCACCAGCGCCGGATTTGCGCCGAACGCCAGCAGCAGTTCGGCGACCGAAGAGAAACTGGTGACACGGGCGCCCGGCACAAGTTCGGCTTCGGCCCGGTTCCCGGCTGCGACAACAACATCCGGATGGCCTGCGTCGACGGCGGCCATGACAGCCGGCAGAACGCCGCGAACCGCACGCAGCCGGCCATCGAGCCCCAGCTCAGCGAGGAAAACGGTGCCGCCGCTGGAGCGGACATCACCCGCTGCTTGGAGCGCAGCCATCAGGATCGCCAAATCGAATCCTGAGCCCTTCTTCGGCAGCGAAGCCGGGATCAGGTTGATGGTCAGTTTTCGGCGGCTCAGCGGGATGCCTGCGTTCCGAGCGGCGGAGCGGATTCGGTCCTTTGCCTCGTTGAGGGAAGCATCCGGCAAGCCCAGCAGCACAAAGGCCGGTAATGTCTGTCCGATGTCTGCTTCGACTTCGACGACGTGGCCGGCCAGCCCGACCAGGGCCACAGAGAAGGTTCTGCCCAGCCCCATCAGCTGATTGCCTTCACGTGTTCGATAACCGGCGGATGCCGGCCATCATCCAGCACCGCGACCGCGTCAATGCGGAACCCGGCGGAGGACATCCCATGGGCGCGCAGCCACTGCCGGGCCAGGACCTGCAGCCTTTGGACCTTGGCTGGAGTAATGGCTTCAAGCGGATGACCGTAGTCGACGGAACTGCGCGTCTTGACTTCGGAGACCACGACCGTCGCCCCTTCAAGGGCGACGATATCGATTTCGCCGGACGGTCCGCGCCAGTTTCGGTCCACGATCCGCTGGCCAGACCGCTCCAAGTAAGCCGCCGCCAGCAGCTCGCCTGACCTGCCGAGTTTGTCTTTAGCTCTCATGCGCTCCAGCGTGCCGCGGCAGAGTCGCAGCAAGCGGAAGCGGCTCCGGTTATGTGCAAAGCCTCCGGATCAGGCGGTGCTGTGGAGGACGACTCGCCTCAGTTGCCCAGGCCGGCATCCTTCGGCAGGGTCAGGTCTTCCGACTTGCTCAGTTCTTCGATATTGACGTCCTTGAACGTCAGGACCCGTACTTTCTTGACGAAGCGGGCCGTCCGGTAGATGTCCCACACCCAGGCATCCTGCAGGGTCAGATCGAAGTAGATCTCGCCATCGGCTGACCGCGCTTGAAGATCCACGTGGTTGGCCAGGTAGAAACGCCGCTCCGTCTCCACGACGTAGCTGAACAAGCCGGCCACATCGCGGTATTCACGGTAGAGCTGCAACTCCATATCCGTCTCATAGTTCTCAAGGTCTTCAGCGCTCATGAATCCATCTTCTCCCAGATCAGCAAGGGACGCCCCCGGGCACTGCGGCAGCGGGGCTACGGCTGGCCAGCCACCAGCACCGGTTCGCCCTCTGCCGGGCCTGCCGGGAAAACCCCATGTTCCGCCAGTCCCTTGCCTTCCGGGACGCCCGCATCCTCCGGCAGAGCTCCACCCGCCGGGACGCCCGCATCCTCCGGCAGTGCTCCATCCGCTGGTGAGCCCTCATCCGCGGGGAGGCCTTCGTCCGGCATCAAGCGCCAGCTGCGCCGGTGGACGGCAGAGGGGCCGTATTCGGTGAGCGCAGTCCTGTGTGCCGCCGTGGCGTACCCCTTGTTGATGTCCCATCCGTAGGCCGGATGTTCCAGGGCGAGTCCTGCCATGAGCGTGTCGCGCTCCACTTTCGCCAGGACGCTGGCGGCCGCCACGCTGAGGCAGTTCAGGTCTGCTTTGATCCTGGTGTGCACTGGGGCGTCGCACCCGGTCCCGCCATCCTCTTCGAACAGCGATGGCTGCTCTACGGGCGAAAGCCAATTGAAGTTGCCATCCAGGATGACCGCATCCGGACGCGCTGTCTCAAGCACCGCTTGCCAGGCACGGGTGCCGGCGAGCCGGAGAGCGGCGGTCAGGCCGATAGCGTCGATCTCCTCGGGCGATGCATGGCCAACACCGTAGGCGGCGGCCCACGCCTGGATCCGCGGAACCAGCAGTTCGCGGTCCTTGGGGCTGAGCAGCTTGCTGTCCCGCACGCCCTTGAGGGCCTTGACGGCGGCGGCGTCGACGACCACCATGCCGACCGTGACCGGTCCGGCCAGCGCGCCCCGTCCGACTTCATCCGCACCGGCGATCATCCGAAGTCCCTGCGCCGTAAATGAGCGTTCGAACCGCAAGTGCGGATTCTTCGGCGTCATTGTCCGCTCTCCTGCTCCGTCCGTCCCGCAGGTGCGCTCTCCGGTGCGGGACCACCGCTGCCCGCCGGCGGGACCGCGTCGAACACCTCCGGATAGTTGCCCAAGACCGCCATCCGATCCAACGGCCAGGCAATGACGGCGGCCTTGCCTTCCACCGCCTCAAGGTCGATAAAGCCCCCCGAAGCTTCCTCCCGGTGTTCTCTGGAGTCCGCCGAATGGTTCCGGTTGTCCCCCATGACCCAGATTTTACCTTCGGGAACGACGACGTCGAAGGGCTGGCTTTCGTTGACCGATTCCGGGTGCAGGTAGGGTTCCGACAAGGCGTGGCCGTTCACAGTGATCCTGCCGTCAGCATCGCAGCAAACCACCCTGTCGCCGCCGATGCCGATGACCCGCTTAACCAGGTGCTGCTGTGAACTGTCCGGCAACAACCCGACGAAGGTGAGGGCCTGCTGGAACCAGTTGCCGCCGTCGTCGGCCTGGCCGTTGGGCGGCAACCAGCCCAAGTCGTCGCGGAAGACGACCACGTCGCCGCGCTGCAGTCCGATGGGCTCGGGAACAAGCAGGTTGACGAAGATGCGGTCGTTGACCTCGAGGGTGTCCTCCATGGAGGTGGAAGGAATGTAGAAAGCCCGGAACAGGAAGGTCTTGATCAGGAACGACAGCAACAAAGCAACGGCGACGATAATCGCGATTTCCTTCAGCCACGCCAGGGCCGGGTTCCTGCGCTTGTCTGCCGCCTTCTCCATGTTCACTTTCCTTCATCCGTCCCTGTGTCCAGGGCAATTCTCTCCAGCTGGCCTGAGCGGTCCGCTGGCCAAATAATCTGCGTAGCCCGGCCGATCACCCGGTCCGCCGGGATCATGCCGCCGCCCGGAGCACCCAGCAGTCCCCTGGAATCAGCAGAGACGGAACGGTGGTCCCCCATCAACCACAACCTATCCTGCGGCACCTGCACCGAGAACTCCACATCGCTCGGCGCGTCGCCCGGGTACACATAGGGCTCGTGCACGGGCTCACCGTTGACTTCAAGGAGGCCCTCGGCCGAACAGCATTCCACGGTGTCACCGGGCACGCCGATGACCCGTTTGATGTACGTCGTGCCGTTGCCTGCCACGCCGAGCCACTGCCCCAGTTGCAGGAGCGCATCAACGTACGCTGGGTTTCCGCTGTGGAACGGGGCGAAGGACCCCCGGCCGTCGAAGACGACCAGGTCGCCCCGCCGGATCGGGCCGAACGCGTAGTCTGTTCGCGACACGAGGACGCGGTCGCCCTCGGCCAGTACTGGTTCCATCGAGTCCGAGGGAATGAAGTAGACATCCACCACCGTAGCGCGGACGACCGCGGCCAGTACGAGGGCAGCGGCCAGTGCCGCGAAGACAAAACGCCAGCCCGGAAAACCGGACCGGCGTTCTGCACGCTCCCCGGATCTTGGCCGGGGAGCTGAATGGTCTTGCACCGTTTGGATCGCGGAACTGCTACTTGGCAGCGCCGAAGTCGCGCTTTTCCTTGATCTTGGCGGCCTTGCCATGGCGGTCGCGCATGTAGTACAGCTTGGCGCGGCGGACATCGCCCTTGGTCACAACTTCGATCCGGTCAATGATCGGAGAGTGGACCGGGAACGTACGCTCGACACCGACACCGAAGGAAACCTTGCGGACGGTGAAAGTCTCGCGCACGCCGTCGCCCTGGCGGCCCATCACGAAGCCCTGGAACACCTGGATACGAGCGGTCTTGCCTTCGATGATGTTCACGTGGACCTTGACGGTGTCACCGGCGCGGAACTCGGGGATGTCGCTGCGCAGCGAGGCTGCGTCAACGGAATCGAGGATGTGCATAGTTGTCACTCCTGGTGAACGCCACAGGTCATTCACTTTGGTCACGGCGCCGGAAGACCGGCAACGCCGGGGCATTCCAGTACCGAAAGCTATTCGACCGGCGGGTCCGGGACTCGGCCGCCGGTGTGCTTGGCTGTTGGCTGCACGCCCCCTGTGGCAGGCGCAGGCCCAGTAAGCACGATCAATAATTGTGCCACAAGGCAGGCGTATGGCGCTAATCAGGACTAATCAGGACCGCGCTTCGGAGGCCTCGCCGGGCTCGGCCGGTGCAGGACCGGCCGCAGTGTGTTCGGCCGTTGCGGGATCGGCCAATGCCGCCCGATCCGCACTGTCCAACTGGTTAGCCAGAGCCTCGATCAGGTCCGGCCGGCGCTCGGCTGTCCGGCGCAGCTGCTCGTCCCGGCGGAAGCGGGCGATCCGGGCATGATTGCCGCTGAGCAGCACATCCGGCACCTGCCGTCCGCGCCAGACCGAGGGCTTGGTGTAGACCGGGTACTCGAGCAGGCCGTCCGAGTGGGACTCCTCCACGAGGGATTCCGGGTTTCCAACGACGCCGGGAATCAACCGTCCGATGGCTTCAACCATGGCCAGCACCGCCACTTCCCCGCCGTTGAGCACATAGTCGCCCAAGCTGACAGGCCGGACGCGGAATGATCCGGCCGCCCACTCCATGACACGTTCGTCGATGCCCTCGTACCGGCCGCAGGCGAACACCAGGTGTTCCTCCCCGGCCAGCTCATGCGCCATGGACTGCGTGAACACTTCACCCGCCGGGGATGGCACGATCAGCACCGGCCGGCCAGCGCCGTCGTGTTCCGGCACTTCCGCCGCAGTTTCCGTTGCCTCCGCAGTCGCTGGGGAGTGTCCCGCTCCGGCGAGCACTGACTCCAGGGCCAGAGCCCAGGGCTCAGGCTTCATCACCATGCCGGCTCCGCCCCCGTACGGCGTATCGTCCACGGTCCGGTGCCGGTCCGTAGTGAAGTCCCGCAGATTGCGCACGTTCAGTTCAAGCAGGCCGTCCTGCCGGGCCTTGCCGATCAGGGACAGGCCCAGAGCGTCCAGGTACTCGGGAAAAATACTAACGACGTCGATGCGCACCTAGCGCTCCCCCTCGCCGTCGTCGGGGGTGCTCAGGTTCCCCGGGCTGTTCAGTTCGAAGAGGCCCGGCGGCGGAGTGAGCCGCACGAACCCGGCCTCGGTATCCACCTCGGGAACGATCTGTTCGACAAAGGGCACCAGGACCTCTTCGCCGTTGGCGGCCTCGATGACCAACTGGTCTTGGGCGGGCATGGTGTTCAGGGCGACGACGCGGCCGACTTCTTCATCGCCGATGAACGCTTTCAGGCCGACGAGCTCATGTTCGTACCAGGCGTCCTCGTCCTCGTGCTCCTCGCTGTCCACGAACAGCTTTGCGCCGCGGAGTTCCTCGGCGCCGTTGCGGTCCGCGACCTCTTCGAAGCCAAGCAGCAGGATCTCCTTGTTCCAACGCGCCGTCCGCAAGGTCAAGGGGCCGAGGCGCTCGGGTTCAACGACGAACTGGCTTCCAGCCACGAAGCGCTCTTCGGGCGCATCGGTAAGCACCTGGACGGTGACTTCTCCGCGGATGCCGTGAGGCTTGCCGATCCGGGCAACCTGGACGTGCAATGGGTACTCCTGTCGGGGGATGGTTCATGGGACGGTCGGGGCGAAAGAAAAGCATCCGGCCCCGCCACCATGATCTGGTGCCGGGGCCGGATGCCTCGACTAGGTTTGCTGGCGTGCTGTCAGCGGCGGCGGTCCGTATCCACCACGTCCACGCGCACCGGTTCACCGTCTGCCAAAGCAGCGATGACGGTCCGCAGGGCGCGGGCGGTACGGCCCTGCCTGCCGATCACGCGGCCCAAATCATCCTGGTTCACCCGCACCTCGATAATATCCGAGCGGCGGTTGCTCTTCATCGCGACCTTGACGTCCTCCGGACTGTCAACGATTCCGCGGACCAGGTGTTCGAGCGCTTCGGCCAGCATTACTCAGCCTTTGCGGTCTCGTCAGCTTCCTCGGCGGGAGCTTCGGCAGCAGCCTCGTCAGCATCTTCCTTCTTGGCCTTCGGGGTGATGGCCTCGGGGATGATCACGGATTCCTTTTCGGGAGCCACAAAGGCTTCCTTGGCAGCCTTGGTCTTGAGGGTGCCTTCCTGGCCCTCAATGCCCTTGAACTTCTGCCAGTCACCGGTGATCTTGAGCAGCGCTGCAGCCTGCTCGGTCGGCTGGGCGCCAACGCTGAGCCAGTACTGGGCGCGCTCGGAGTTGATCTCGATGAACGAGGGCTCTTCGGTCGGGTGGTACTGCCCGATCTCTTCGATGGCACGGCCGTCGCGCTTGGCGCGGGCATCCATGACAACGACGCGGTAGTGGGCAGAGAACTTCTTACCGAAGCGCTTGAGGCGAATCTTTACGGCCACTGTTGTGGTCACTCCTGGTTCTGAAAATGGGCGAACCCGTATGTCTGCTCCCGTGGGGCGGGCCATGGTTGGGGTTCAAAGGACAAGATACTTGCGCGGAGAGAGGGGCCGCGCAGATCGAGTACCCGTCCATTGTGCCAGATGAGGCCAATCCGCGCGAGTCGCACCGGCGCGGATTGGCCGTGCGGGGATTACGCTTCCGCGGTGCTGCTCCAGACATAGAGCTGCAGCCGCTCCCCTTCGTCGACCTGTGACGCCAGTTCGGCGATGCGGCGGACATATTCCTCGGCCACGTCGCCGGCGAACGGCATGCCCTCTTCCGCAGCCCAAGCGGAGGCGACCTCCGGGATCAGCGAAGCACCGCCGTCGTCAACGTGCGTGAGCAGCTCCGAGAGGGCCTGGACCATGGCGTCCGGGGCCACCATGAGGAAATCGCTCGAGACATCGGCCATGTCCAGATCCGACGGCCCCGCTGAGCCGACCGCCTTGGCAGCGAGGCCGCCGAGGATCTCGATCTCCAGGTCGGTAATCCCGTTGATGCGTGCGTTCGGCGCGTCCTCGACGGCGACATCGGAAGCATCCGTGTCCGCGCGGGACTCGAAGCTGGCCTCGAGTGCCGCGGCCCGGCGTACGGCCACGTCATGGGTGGCGACGAAGACTTCAGTGGTTCCCGACATTGAGCATCCCTCCACGGTCGGCTTGCTGGTGCGCTCTCAGCCTAACCGACAGCCACGCGCAGCTGGTTCCGCCACGGGTCTTCGAAGCGAAGCTCAGCGCCGGTGTGGTGGTGGCCGATCCGGGCGCTGGACAGCCGTTCGGCGAGGGCGCCGACTTCGTCTTCGTTCGGCACGTGGATCAGCACTTCGCCGAGGCCGAGGGTGTCCTTGCGCGGACCGGCACCACGACTGTTCCAGACATTCATGGCCATGTGGTGGTGGTAGCCGCCGGCGGAGACGAACAGCGCCTGTCCGTGCCAGCCCGCGGTGCGCTCGAAACCGAGGGTCTTGACATAGAACTCTTCGGCCACTTGGGTGTCGCCGACCTGGAGGTGGACGTGGCCGATCTGCGCGCCGGCCTCCCGCTGGCCCGCCAGCGACGCTTCCGTCAGGTGGTTCTGCAAATACAGCTGCGGCGGCAGCGCCACGTTGTCCATCTGCACTTCCCGGGTACCGTCCGCGGCGGTGGCCCACTGCCAGCCCTCGCGGGGCTTGTCGTAGTACAGTTCGATGCCGTTGCCCTCGGGGTCGGTGAAGTAGAACGCTTCGCTGACCAGATGGTCCGCGCTGCCCGCGAACCGGCGCGCGTCATACTGCGCTGCGGTGGCCAGCGTCGCAGCAAGCGCCGCCCGGTCTTCGAACAGGAACGCAGTGTGGAACAGGCCAGCTTCGCCGCGGGACGGCAGCTGGAGGCCGCCGGCCGGTGCAAGGTGCACCAGCGGAGTGGCACCGCGACCCAGATACACGCCGCCGAGGCCTTCGCTCAGCGGCTCCAGCCCAAGTGCCTGCTGGTAGTACGAGGTCATCGTCTTCATATCGCCGACCTTCAGCATGACCGCGCCCATAGTGAGGTCAGCCGGCAGCAGGTCCTGGGAATTCGCTTGAAGTTTCATGCAATTCATAATACTTGAAGCTTCATCTTTATTCCAGATGCGGGTTTGCCTCGGCAGGCACGGGTGAAGAGGACGAATGATGCAAGCCCGGCGGCTGGCACGCGGCGGGGCGGCAGCGGCGCGACGG
>NZ_ANPE02000059.1 GCF_000328305.2 Arthrobacter crystallopoietes BAB-32
GTGCGGCCGTGCGCGCGGGTGCTGTGCCGGCGTCCCCGGGCTTGCGGTTCGGCCGGGGAGTAGTGTGTACGCATGGAAAACCCGGACCTGCCCATCGAAGCGTCAATCCATTTCGCGATCGATGTGGACATCACCGATCCGGGGGAGCTGCAGAGCTACGCCGTCACGAAGGCGGAATCACCCGAGCATACGGAGCTGGCAGCAACGAATCTTTTCGCCGCCCTGGCCGTCGCCATGGACCCTCTGGCAGTCGCCGCGGACGTTCCCGGCGTCCGGATCCTGCGCGGCAAGGTCGAGCCGGCCCAAGGCCACGGGGTGGCAGACCAGGTCCTGCCCAGTGCCGGGGGAGAGGCGGAACGCGAACCGGCCGACACCGGCATCGGCGGCGATGCGGTGGCCACCCTGCTCGCTGCGTCCGAGCGGGCGGGCGGAATCGAACTGGAGCTGCTGGGCTATGACCCCGCCGCACCCGAGGCCGAACGTGAACTGTCCAGGCACCGCGCGCGCGTCCTGGCAGGGCTGCTCTGGCATGCCGGCGCCTCGATGATTGACGAACTGTTCAATGACCTCGACCTGCTCAGGGACCGGGAGCCCACGGCCGCCGACATCGACGAAACCTACGTCCTCGACAACCTCCCGCCCCAGTACGCCCATCACTACGATGCGCGTTTTGCCGCCAGATTCCTCACCGTCTGCACAGACCTCACGACGAACATTGCCGCGGGCTGGAAGGAGCCGTCCTGCGTGGCGCAGGAGCTGGCCCTGCGCTGCCTGCTGGCCGAGGCTGAATTCCTGGCCGACGAGCTCGACCTCGACGCAGAGCTGCCGGCGAACTGGGTGGCGCGGCTGGAGCAGCTGTTCCTGCAATTCGCCGACTCCATGATGCTCTTCGACCCGGCGATGGACGGCTTCGAAAACGACCCGGACGCCATCCCGGAAGGCGCCCCTTCGATGAAGTTCGAGGACTGGTTCAAGCCGTTCGGGCCCGGCCACCACGTGCCCCCGTTCGCGGAGCGCGGCTGAAGGGGATCCTCGGAGCGGGGTGCGCCTACTCGAACCGCTCGGCATCCCACTCGAGGATGCGCGGTTCTGCGAGCCCTTCCTTGATGAACGGATCGCCGGCAATGAAGTCCTCGGCGTCCTCTCGTGAAGTGAAGATTCCCATCGATGCGCCGGCGGGATCGGCGGTCTGGAACGGACCGAGGGCGATGATCCCGCCGCCGTCGGCGCGGAATGCCTCGTAGTAGGCCTGGTGGCGGGGGAAGGTCTCCATGACCCGCTGCATGTCGACGCCTTCACGCAAGGTGTAGAGCACCACGATCTCCATGGATGCGATCCTACCGGCCGGTGTTGTAAGCCGGGAGTGCTGCATCGGACAGCCCATAGAAACAGTCCGGAACCTCTAGCGCTAGGGGAGCGCCGCCGTCGTTGTTTGGTGGCTGGCGATTTGTCCCGAGGCTTGGCCCCTCGGCTACCGGGGCATCTCGAGCAGGGTTACGGTTCCTCCGGTGCCGCTCGGGACGTACGCCAGGAGACCCGCGGGGTCGAAGGCGATGGCGTTGGCCGCAAATCCGACGGGGGCCGTTCCGACGACAGTGTTCGTGGACAGCTTGATGACGTGGAGAACGCCGCCGGCCGGCGTCTTTCCGTTGTGCCCGGCAATCGTAAAGCCCACGGTTCCGGCCACGTTCAAGTGCATCCGGCCGGCGACGATGGCTGTCAGGGGAATCGTCTTGATGATTTTGCCGCTGCCGGGATTGACCACGACGATGGAATCGAACGCGTTGACGTAGGCGCGTGTGCCGGCCTGGTTGACCGTCACGCCGTACGCGAATTGGCCGAGGGCGATCACCGACTTCACTTTGCGCTTCCGCAGGTCGATGACGGTTAGTGTCCCGTCGGTCTGGTTGACGGTGTAGGCGGTGGTCTCGGCGGCATTGACCGCTACCGTCTGTGGGTTCCAGCCGGCAGGGATGCGCGCTGTGATGGCGCCGGTTCCCAGGTTCAGGAGCACCAAACCATCAAGGGAAGAATTGGTGGCCACGTAACCGACGGTCTCCGCCGCGTTGAGGACGATCTGCGACGGCGACGGCGGGACATCTAAGGTCCGGATCACCGTGTTGGTGCGTGTGTTGATGACCGAGATGGAGTAGGTTCGGCCATTGACCACATAGGCGCGCGTTCCGGCCCGGTTGAGCACGATGTCGATGGGCCCCTCGCCGACATTGATCGTGGCTTTGACCTTCCGGGTCGCCGTATCTACCACGTGTACGCCGCCGGTGTAGGCCTTTTCATCACTGCTGAAGGCACTGTTGTCCGTCACATACAGCCGCTTGCCATCGGGACTGACGACGGCGTCCAGCAGGTCCTTCCCGACGGGAAAGGTTGCCACGACCCGGGGCGAAGCGTTCTGTATCGGCGCGCCAGTGACGGTTCCCGGCGAAGAATTGGCGACGGCGGACGCCACCAGCAGCAGGAACGCGGCAAGGAGCATCGCCACAGTCGAGCGCGGGAAGCGCGGGGCTCTCTTACGACGCCGGGGCGTTCCGGTCTGCTGTTTGCCTTGGACGTCAGCGCGCATGATGACCACCTAGTGCTCAGCGCCCCGCCTACCAACACTGTCCCACTTCGGCTGCCGCAGGACCAGAGCAATCTGGTGTTGCCCCTTCGAGTTAGCTCAAATGGCGCGCGCCGCTCACTCGTCCCACTCGACCGATACGGCTTGGATGAAGTCCTGATCGTCGGTGTTTCGGTCGGCGTCTGCAACTGCGGCCGATTGCCGGTGCGCTTCGCCTGCAAACTGCTCAGTGCCGACGTCCGGTACCCACACCTGGACGGGACGGTAACCCTGAGCCCGCATCCGCCGTCGGTATTCCTTGACTCTTTCCCGCTCTGTCACACCACCATTGTCACAAGTAACAGCGAGGGTAGCGGGAAGCGCCATCGTTTCAGCATGCGGGTCCCCTAATTCGCGGATCACACCACGATGGTGATCTTCCCCCGGATCTTGCCTTCTTCAAGGTGGCGCAGGGCGGTGGCCGCTTCGGCCAGCGGGAAGGTCCGCTCGAGTGCCGGCTTCACCGTGCCTGCTTCGATGAGCCCGGTCAGCTCCGCGAGATCGGCCGCGCGCACCATCCCGAAGAACATGGCCAGCCGCTGGCTGATGAACGGCGAGAGTGCGAGGGCGCCCAGCTGCCGGTGCAGGCTTTGCCTGCTGCGTTCACTCGGCGAGCGGCGGCTCGATCGCCCTTTCCGGAACGGTGCTGCCCAATGCTTTCCAGCAAGTGGGCCGCATTCGCCGGCGCTCGACTGGCGATTCGTCCGCCCCGGCAGCATCAGCACCGCGGAGGGGGGACGACCTGCTTCTGGAGCTCTTCGTATCGGGGTGAATTCAGGTCGATAGACCTTATTTCCTATCGCCGAATAGGACTAGGCTGCCCGGCATGGACGGCTCGACGGATTCCGGCGAGGTGGAAGGAACAACCAGCGCGAAAGCACGGCGGACGGCAAGTAATCCTGCCATCTGGGGGCTGGTGGGCGCGCTGCTTGGCTCATTGATCACAGGGATTTTCTCGCTGCAGACTGCCAAGACAGCAGCCGAAACCTCGGTCCGGACGGCGGAGATTGCACAGGAGACTGCAGAGAGCGGAAAAGAAGCCGAAGCGGCACGGTCGAGAACCGATTTCCTGCGGACTCAGAGGCTGAATCTTTATGCCAATTTGTTGACAACCAGCCAGATCGTGAGCAACGAGGCGGGAGAGTACGCCCACGTGCTGCAGTTCCCCGAGTCTTATCCTGCTGGCCAAGTCGGTACGGGGCGCGCAGAGCTTGATACAAAATACGAGGCGTGGGTATCGGGAGTGTGGATGGTACGCGTCATTGCATCGGATGAGGTCAGCGTCGCCAACGACAATCTGGCCACGAAGCTGGACGAGGCGTATCGGCTACTGGCTGGTTATAGCGGCCAGAGCGGTGAGCTTGAGCGGATCGCCACCTATTTCCAGCAGTTCCCCAACGATGTTTTTGCTTTGCGGACAGAGTTCTCGACGGCTTCGCAGGCCGAGTTCGAAGATCCCGCCGGGCAGGATTCGTCATCTACCGGTGCCCCATAATGCCCCAACCGCTCGCCGGGGCGAACTGACAAAGGGGAGCACCGCCGTCGTTATTTAAGCCCTTTGGCTGGTGGTTGCCTCAGAAGCCGACGGGAGCGGTGCGGCCGACCCTCGAGTTGCGGGCCGCGACGTTGAGGGTGAAGTCCACCAGATAGTCGTTGAGGCGCAGCACCGCGCGCTGGGCCTTCTCCGCGTCCCGTTCGAGGAGCGCGGTGAGCAGGTCCAGGTGCAGCGACTTGCCCACTGCGACTTCCTCCTCCGGGTCCACGATGTTGGCGAGCCAGAACCGGCGGGACAGTCCCTGCAGCGGCGTCATCGTGTCGGACAGGTACTCATTGTGCGCGGCGGCGGAGAGCAGCACGTGGGTCTCCCGGACCACTGCGAGGTAGGGCTCAACCTCGTCCAGGCCGTGCAGTTGTTCGGTGAGCTCGCCGATGGCCGCCAGTTCCCGGTCCGTCGCCCTCGCGCAGGCCAGGGTGACGGCCAGCGATTCCATGGAACGGCGCACTTCGAGCCGCCGCAACTGGTCGTCGACGGAGATCGAGGGGATCTCGATGCCGCGCCCCGGTCTGATGCGCACGAGGTGGTCACGGTCCAGCCGCTGGATGGCCTCGCGCAGCGGGGTGCGGCCCATTCCCAGCTCTTCCACAAGGCCGGCCTCGGTCCAGAAATCGCCCGGCTTCAGGCGTGCGGTTTCGATCATTTCGGCCAGCGTTGTGTAGGCCTCGTCTGCTTTTGTCATGCCTCACCCCTCGACAACAAGGCTACAGCCGGGGCCTTGGTTTCGAAAATACTCTTGATATACTCAGCGTATATGGCGTACGGTTGCACTGTTTATGTGACACCGATCACTATGGAGTTTCCCCATGAAGTACAACCCAGCCAGCGAAGCCAGCCCGCTTCCGTACTCGCCGTTCAAGAGCTGCACGGTCCCGCGCCCCATCGGCTGGCTCTCCAGCGTCAGCGCCGACGGAGTGGAGAACATTGCGCCCTACAGCCAGTGGCAGAACCTGACCTTCGATCCGCCGATGGTGATGTTCTCCGCCAACCAGTACCCCGACGGCCGGCGCAAGGACACCGTCATCAACGCGGAGACGACCGGCTGGTTCGTCTGGAACATGGCGACCTACCGGCTTCGTGAGGCGGTCAACGTGAGCGCGATGGCGCTGGAGCCGCACGAAAGCGAGTTCGACCATCTGGGACTGACCCGCGTCTATGCGGACAACCATCCGATCCCGATGGTGAAGGAGAGCCCCGTGAAGTTCGAGTGCAAGTACCACTCGACCCACCGGGTTCCCGGCGCGTCACCGGTGGGGAGCATCGACATCGTCTTCGCCAGCGTAGAGACCATTCATATCGACGACGACGTCATCACGCTGGATGGCCGGCTGGACATCCCGAAGATTGAGCCGATCGCCCGGCTCGGCTACTTCGACTACACGGTGGTCCGCGACACCTTTGAAATGCGCGTTCCCGGTGCGGACCGGGATGCGCAGCTGGGCCTGGAAGGACGGGCGGCATGAGCGGCAAGGCTGAGGCGACGACCATCGCCGGCAATACTGAACAGACGGGCGATGGCGGACGGCGGCGCCGGATCCGCGACCTGATCGCCGTGAACTTCGGCAACACCCTCGAGTGGTACGACTGGACGATCTACTCGATCTTCGCCCCGTACTTCGCGGTGCAGTTCTTCAACCCCGGGAACGCTGCCTCCGCCTTGCTGGCGACGCTGGCGGTTTTCGCCGTCGGATTTATCACCCGTCCGCTGGGCGGCTTCATTTTCGGTGCCTATGCCGACCGTGCCGGCCGGCGCAAGAGCCTGACGGTGGCGATGATGCTGACCGCAGCGGGCAGCCTGGTCGTGGCCCTCGCGCCGACCTACCAGTCCGTGGGCCTGCTGGCCTCCATCATCCTGCTGGGCGCCCGGCTGCTGCAGGGCCTGGCCCATGGCGGCGAGATGGGCACATCCGTGACGTACCTGGTGGAGCGGGCGCCGCATGGCCGGCGTGCCTTGTTCGGCAGCTCCTCGTGGGTGAGCGTTGTCCTGGGCACGATTCTGGCCACCCTGACCGGCCTGCTGCTGACCTCCAGCCTCGGCGAGAGTGACCTAGGTGCCTGGGGATGGCGGATTGCCTTCGGCGTCGGAGGCGTGCTGGGCCTGTACGCCCTGTACCTGCGCCGCCGGCTCACCGAGACTGACGCGTTCGAGGAGACCACGCGGGAGGACCGGACTCCGGCTCCGGGCGACGTGCCGGAGGTGGCGCCCGACCGCCGCGGCCTGCTGCATCATTGGCGTGCGATCTTGGTGGTCTTCGGGCTCTCGGCCGGCGGCTCGGTGATGTTCTACACGTGGCTGATCTTCATGCCGACCCACGCCCAGCTGCAGCTCGGCCAGTCGGCGTCCAGCGCGCTCACCGCGAGCCTCATTGCGCAGGTGTTCTTCCTGGCCGCGATCCTCGCCGCAGGGTGGCTGGGCGACCGGATCGGCCGCAAGCCGATGGTCATCGCGTTCGGCGTCGCGTTTATTATCCTGACCATCCCGTTGAACCTCATGATCGACGGCAGCTTCGCGACGCTGCTGACAGCCCTGCTGATCTCGCTCGCGGCGCTGGCGCTCCTGTTCGGCGTCAACGGCGCGGTGTGGGCCGAGGTGTTCCCGACCCGGGTGCGGGCGGCAGGTGTGGCCGGGCCGCTGTCCCTGGCCACCGCGATTTTCGGTGGCACGGCTCCCTACATCAACACGGCTTTGGCCCAGGCGGGACTGCAGAACTGGTTCCTGTACTACCTGATGGCCGTCTCGGCGATCACCCTGGCCACCGGCCTGCTCATGAAGGAGACACGGCACTCGCGCCTGGTGCGCTGAGCGCAAACCGACCGCCGGCCGCTCCAGCAGTAACCGCCGGCCGCCCCACGGAAACCGCCGGCCGCCCCAGCAAGCTCAGAGGGCGGCCGGCGGTCTGCCGTCCATGCAACGATGGCGCCGGACAGGACGGCCACGACCCAGTTCTCTCCATGGCCAGAACGTTCCGTCCGCGGCGCTGTCATTGGCTGGCGAGTTAAAGGTCCTGGTCGTCGTTGTCTCTGCTGGCATTTGCCATCGTGGCGGGCTGACGGCTTGCCCCGTTTCCGGACGTGCCTGCGATTCTTTCAGCCCGCACCATCAGGACGGCGGACGGCACCACCTTGCCGCTCAGGTAGGTCGACAGCCGGGACTGTGAAGTACCCAGCCGGGCGGCGAATTCCGCCCGGGAGAGACCGCTGGCGCGGACGTACTCTTGCAGACGGGTGGCGACGGCAGCGCGCTCGTGGGCCTCCGCTTCCTGCAGGATCTGCTGCTGGATGGATTCGAATAGGGCGACCATGGCCGGATTCTCGACGGCGGCCAGGACTTCGCGGAGGTCCTGCGCCACCTCGCCGCGGGGATCGGCCTCTAGCGCTTCGGCAATGCGGCGCCAGTGCGTCCGGTCGCCGCGCTCGATGGCTGCCAAGAGGCCCTCGAAGCCCCAGGTTTCGACGGGATCCTCGGGGCTGACCGTAAGGTTGCGGAACTTCAGCGCCATGATCAGGCCTTCCCGCGAGTCAGCCGCACAGCCAGTTCCCTGCAGGTTGCTACGGTCGCGGACCAGTCCTGCCACTTAGCGGACAGCCCCTTGTAGGTGCTGAGTTGGCGTGTTGTCCTGGAATCTTTCGGGCGCGGATCCGCGAGCTGGCGAATAAGCTGCGAGGACACCGCCGTCCCGTCCGCATTCTGGTCCGCATAGTATTCGTCCATGCCCTCCAAGACCTGGGCCGCATGGGGGACGCCGGCGTCCTCTGCTAGCGCGGCCACGTCCAGATAGTCGCGTGTCTGATTGCGCTTGGTGATCAGGAAGGCCTTGATCCGCAACACTTCATCCCTTGTCGGAACACGAACTTTGGCCCCGGACAGTAGTGTCACCTCGGACACTTCCAGGGGCCGCCGGCGGATGAGTTGCCGCAGGCCGGTCTCGATACCGCCGAGTTCGCCGAGGATGATCTTGCCGTAGGTGAGGCGGTTCGTGGCCCAGCCGTCATCCGATTCCAAGGCTTCCAAGACTGCGTCGAAATTTTCCCGCAGCGCCGTGAGGACATGATCGTGGTCGTACGACGCACGGTGACCGGCATACAACGCGGCTGCGCTGCCCCCGACAAGCACTGCATCAGGAACGAGCCGCTGCAGCTTGGATGCTGATTCGAGAACGACGGCCAGATCAGGGTGCAAGTCCGCCCGCACCGGAATGGAAGCCTGTGGCTCATCAGGATCGAACAAACCCATGCAGGTTATTTTATCCGATTTGATAACACGACGAGGGGTTGGCTGAAGGACGTTCAACTCGTGCGCAGATCACAACGGTGTTGAGGTGCAGGACTGTGGTGATCTGCGCACGAGATTGAGAGTCCAGACCGGCCGCGGCGTCCGTGCAGCGCCGCGTGGCTGCAACCGGGACTAGGGCGTGTCTCCTAAATGATCGGTGTCCGGGCTGGAAGGCTTGGAGGCGTGTCGCGTTTCGAGGTTTTCACCGATGAGCAATGGGCCCGGATCGAACCGATGCTGCCGTCTTCGGACGGGCAGCGGGGCAGGCCGTTCCGCAATCACCGGCAGGTCGTCGAGGGCATCGTGTACCGGTACCGGTGCGGGATCGCCTGGCGCGACCTGCCGCCCGCGTTCGGGCCTTGGCAGACCGTGTGGAAACGCCACCGGCGGTTCAGCCGGGACGGGACATGGGACCGCATCCACGCCCTTCTGCTGGCCGAAGCAGACGCGTCCGGCGGAATCGACTGGACGGTGTCGGTGGACGCGACGATCAACCGAGCGCACCAGCACGCGACCAACCTTTCCCGTGCCACAGGGGGACGCAGGGAATTACAGGAAACTGCTTGAGGAACCCGACGACCAATGCGGTCGGCCGATCCCGCGGCGGGCTGAGCACCAAGATTCACCACGCCTGCGACGGGAAAGGCCGGCCGCTGGCCTTCATCATCGGCCCCGGCCAAGGCTCGGACTCACGCATGTTCCCGGTAGTACTGGCTGCGATCAGCGTCCCGAGAACCGGCCGCGGCCGCGCCCGGAACCGGCCGGACACGGTGCTTGGCGACAAGGCGTATTCCTCCCGCGCCAACCGCGACCTGCTCCGCGCCAAGAAGATCAAGACCGTGATACCCGAACCCAGGGACCAGATCGCCAACCGCAAACGCAAAGGCTCCCGCGGCGGTCGGCCCGTGGACTTCGATAGCGAGACCTACAAGGGCCGTGCCGTCGTGGAGCAGTCCTTCAACCTCTTCAAGCAATGGCGCTGCATCGCCACCCGATACGACAAGCTCGCGCTCACCTACCGGGCAGGAGTCGCGCTCTACGCCTGCCTGATTTGGCTACGGCAATAAGGAGACATGCCCTAGCCGGTGGCCCACTCCTGCAGTGCGCAGGCACGGGCCCGATGCCCGTCAACGCGGCACCAGGGCGACGCCCGCGCTGGCTGTCAGTGATGGGCGGTAAACTCGTACGCGTGGCCCCGGGGTTCTGATGAACTTCGGGTTCTCGTGTTGCCTGAACGCCCGATCGCCCCGGAGATGACGAATATGAGCCTGAATGGACTGCGGACCGCGCTGGCCGAGGACAAGTCTTTCGCGCGGGTGCGCTCGCAGGCGGAGCGGCCCGCGCGGGAGCGCAGCGAGGACCTGCAGATCGGGGCGCCTCCTGGGCTGCGGGCGGCGCTGCTGGCGGAGATGGTCGAGGGGCTGGACGCTGCCGGGGCCGACAGCGATGCATCGAACGGTCCGCAGCCGCCGGTAGTGCTGGCGGTGACGGCGACGGGCCGCGAGGCGGAGGACCTGGCGGCGGGGCTGCGCTGCTACCTGCCGGCGGAGTCGATCGAGGAGTTCCCGAGCTGGGAGACGCTGCCGCATGAGCGGCTGTCCCCGCGCTCGGACACGGTGGGCCGGCGGCTGTCGGTGCTGCGCCGGCTGAAGCACGGCTCGGAAGGAACCCAGCCGCTGCGCGTCGTCGTCGCTCCGGTGCGGGCGGTGCTGCAGCCGCTGGTGAAGGACTTGGGCGATCTGATGCCGGTGTCGCTGAAGGTTGGCGACGAGGTGCCGTTCGAGGATCTCGTGAAGCAGCTGGCCGCGGCCGCCTACGCGAGAGTGGACATGGTTTCGCGCCGCGGTGAATTCGCCGTCCGTGGCGGCATCCTGGACGTGTTCCCGCCGACCGAGGACCACCCGGTCCGCATCGATTTCTTCGGCGACGAGGTGGACCAGATGCGCTGGTTCGCGGTGGCCGACCAGCGCTCGCTGTCCGGCGAGAACGTCAAGCACCCAACCGCGCTGTACGCCCCGCCGTGCCGCGAGCTGCTGATCACCCCGGGCGTAATGAGCCGCGCCGCGAAGCTGAAGGCGCAGATGCCGGCGGCGGCGGACATGCTGGAGAAACTCGCCGGCGGCATCGCGGTGGAGGGCATGGAATCCCTCGCCCCGGTGCTGGTGGAGGCGATGGTCCCGTTCCTGGGCGAACTGCCCAAGGCGAGCATCGCCGTCGTTATTGAACCGGAAAAGGTGCGCGCCCGCGCCCACGACCTGGAGGCGACCAACGCGGAATTCCTCGCCGCGGCGTGGGCCACCGCGTCCGACGGCGGGGACGCGCCTTTGGATCTGGCGCTGCAGGGGGACCTGGAGTCAGCGGGGTTCCGCTCGCTCGCGGACACGCGCTCCACCGCGCTCGGGCACGGCGTCTCCTGGTGGTCCATCACCTCCTTCAACCCGGACGACGAGACCGTGCTGGACATCGACACGCTCACCCTCGCTGCCCGCGAACCGCGCGGCTACCAGGGCGACGTGGCGGAAATGATGACGTTCATCGGCTCGCGCGTGCGCGATCAGTGGCGCGTGGTGGTCGCCACCGAGGGCCCCGGCCCCGCCTCGCGCCTCGCCGAACTCTTCCACGACAATGACATCCCCGCCGCGCGCGTGGACACGCTGGAGAAGGAACCGCAGCCCGGCATCATCGAAATTACGACGGCGACCGCGGGCAAGGGTTTCGTGTTCGACGGGCTGAAACTCGGGCTGCTCACCGAGGCGGACCTGCTGGGCCGCACGTCCGCGGCAAGCACCCGCGACATGCGGAAGATGCCCTCCAAGCGCCGCAACGCCGTCGACCCTTTGCAGCTGACCGAGGGCGACTTCGTGGTGCACGAGCAGCACGGCGTGGGGAAGTTCAAGGAGCTGGTGCAGCGCTCGTCCGGCGCCGGCCCGACCAAGACGATGCGCGAATACCTCGTGCTGGAGTATGCGCCGAGCAAGCGCGGGGCGCCGGGGGACCGGCTGTTCGTGCCGACCGACCAGCTGGACCAGGTCACCCGGTACGTCGGCGGGGACACGCCCGCGCTGTCCAAGATGGGCGGCTCGGACTGGGCGAAGACGAAGAACCAGGCGCGCAAGGCGGTCAAGGAGATCGCCGGCGAGCTGATCCGGCTGTACTCGGCGCGGATGGCGTCGAAGGGGCACGCGTTCGGGGCGGACACGCCGTGGCAGCGTGAGCTGGAGGAGGCGTTCCCGTACATCGAGACGCCGGACCAGCTGACCACGATCAACGAGGTCAAGGCGGACATGGAGCGCGAGATCCCGATGGACCGCCTGGTCTCCGGCGACGTCGGCTACGGCAAGACCGAGATCGCCGTGCGCGCGGCGTTCAAGGCGGTGCAGGACGGTAAGCAGGTGGCCGTGCTGGTGCCGACGACGCTGCTCTCGCAGCAGCACTACGAGACGTTCGGCGAGCGGTTCTCCGGATTCCCGGTGCGGGTCAAGCCGCTGTCGCGCTTCCAGACCGCGAAGGAAGCCAAGGACACGCTGGAGGGCGTGAAGAACGGCTCGGTGGACGTGGTGATCGGCACGCACCGGCTGCTGTCCAAGGAGATGGAGTTCAAGGACCTCGGCCTGGTGATCGTGGACGAGGAGCAGCGGTTCGGCGTGGAGCACAAGGAAGCGCTCAAGAAGATGCGGACCAACGTGGACGTGCTGGCCATGAGTGCGACGCCGATTCCCCGGACCCTGGAGATGTCGCTGACCGGCATCCGCGAGACGTCCACGCTGGCGACGCCGCCGGAGGAGCGGCACCCCGTGCTGACCTATGTCGGCCCGTACACCGACAAGCAGACCTCGGCCGCGATCCGGCGCGAGCTCATGCGCGAAGGGCAGGTCTTCTTCGTGCACAACCGGGTGTCCTCGATTGAACGACAGGCCGCGCACATCCGCGAGCTGGTGCCCGAGGCCCGCGTGGAGGTCGCGCACGGGCAGATGTCCGAGGCGCGGCTCGAGCAGATCATCGTGGACTTCTGGGAGAAGAAGTTCGACGTGCTGGTCTGCACCACGATCATCGAGACCGGCCTGGACATCTCCAACGCCAACACGCTCATTGTGGACCGGGCCGATTCCTATGGGCTCTCGCAGCTGCACCAGCTGCGCGGACGCGTGGGCCGCGGGCGGGAACGCGCGTACGCCTACTTCCTCTACCCCTCGGAGAAGCCGCTGGGCGAGGTCGCACTGGAACGGCTGAAGGCCGTGGCTTCCCATAATGAGTTGGGCGCCGGCATGCAGCTGGCCATGAAGGACCTGGAGATCCGCGGCGCAGGCAACCTGCTCGGCGGTGAACAGTCTGGCCACATCCAAGGGGTCGGCTTCGACCTGTACATCCGGCTGGTCGGCGAGGCTGTTGCGGACTTCCGCGGCGAAGCCGAAGAGAAGGCGGCCGAAATGAAGATCGAGCTGCCCGTCAATGCGCATTTGCCGCACGACTACGTCCCGGGGGAGCGCCTCAGGCTGGAGGCCTACCGGAAGCTCGCCTCCGCCTTGACCAACGAGGCCATCGACGAAGTCGTCGAGGAACTCAACGACCGCTACGGAGAGCCCCCCCAGCCGGTCAAGAACTTGATCTCCGTCGCCCGGTTCCGCGTCGGTGCCCGCGCCGCCGGCCTCACCGACGTCGCCACCCAAGGCAACTTCATCAAGTTCGCCCCCGCTGCATTGCCGGAGTCCAAGGTCATGCGCCTCAACCGCATGTACCCCGGCTCGCAGGTCAAACCGGCCCTGGACTTCATCCTCATCCCGAAGCCCAAGACCTCCCGCGTCGGCGGCAAAGACCTCGCCGACCAAGCCATCCTCGACTGGGCCCAGCAAGTCATCGACGCCATCTTCAAGGAGTAAGTTCAGTGGATCAGGACGCGTGGATCGCTGCTCAAAAAATGCTTGGTGCCAGCTCTCCCGAGGATGCAGCTGACGAGTCGTTGCGGCATGAGGTGAAGCGTTAACTCACTGAACGGTATATTCGGCGCATGACTTCGGGTCCCGCGTTCGTGAAAGGGCATCGCGGCAGTAAGACCGCGAGTACAACCTGATCATGTCGATAACGGGCCAAACCGCCGAGGGGTTGTTCGCTTTGGACGTTAGTGAGCTGATGGGACGTTCGAAGACCTTTTGGACGTTCGGACTGTCGTCAACATTGCATCGAATGCCTGACGAATTTCAGTTTCTGAGCTATCAGTTTTAAGGTCGCCCACGATAGAACCCGCTCCCGAGAGAACAACGATATCGGAGTGAGTTGGATACTCTCGTGTGGCTACAACGTCGTTTTTTGCGCGACTCTTGTAGAACCATCCCTTGAACTTGCTCATCCTGTTGGACCTCCCTCGTCTGAGCTTACCGCTTGAACCTGACAACTTGGCGGAGACTGAGATCTGCCGCGAAACAAGTGAAGTGGATGCTTGATCCTAGCGCGAGGATGACGACGAGAACCCATGCCGCATTCCAAGCGTGAGGAGTGAGAGGTATTGCAGAGACGCCAGCCAGTAAAAGCAGACAAGAGGCCAGCGCCAACAACATGAGGCGTAGCGGGAATTGCAATCTGGCAACCATGGCGTGTTCAGGCTTCCTGCTCATCCAAGAGAGGAGCAGGGCCGGACCGACTAACAAGATTGAGGCTGAGGGGGAGGCAAAGATGTCCGTCGGATCTCTCACCAAGTAGGCATCCATAAAACGAGCGATGAACGCGCCTATGGAGGAAGCCGCCACCGTTGGCACAGCTACTTTTGCGAATCCATAAAGTCCTTGCTGCGCGGGAACGACCGTTACGATCCATCGACCACGGTTCAAACGGTGGGTGGGATGTAAGGCACAGTGGGCGATGGACCGCTTTCCGTCGCCCCAATCGGATGATTCATGCCTTATGCGCCCGCCTTCGTCACCAAGTTCTTGCAAATCAAGTCGTTCGATCATTAGACCCGGCGGGACCTGGATTTCTACATGCTGGCTGGCAGCAAAGCCAAAGTCAGGGATTTCTTGACTGATGGTAACGCGTTTGGTGCCCCGCCGATCATCGTCGGGCGTGTCTTGGTCCAATGCATATTTGACCATCGAACGTTGTGCGACTGTCGATTTGTCTACCTCGATAAGCAATAGGAAATGGTCGGCCGCTTGAACAATCACATCCTGGACAATGTCCACCTGAGATTCTTCGAGTCGGGAAAGGGGCATCCCCTTCCTTGCTTCGGTAAACACCTGGTTTATTTTCGACTTAGCGCCGCCTGCATTTTCCAAGCTTGATCTGACGATTGCTTCCAAGTCGAGGCCGCTGCCTATCTCATGGATGAGACGGGAGGGAAGGAACTCCCGCACTGCGTAGCTGAGCATCGCGAGCATCCATCTGCTGTTCTCTGCTGAAGTCAAGACGGACGCGGAGTTCTTGGCGCCGTCTGATGTGTCCAGACGGCGTATCGTCTGTTTCTTGAGCAGTGCCAATGGGACGAGGATCCGGCCACGTGACCCAGGAATTGCGAGGTCAGGAGGCAACGTGAAGTCTAAAGATACGTAACGTCGAGTGGCCCCATCGACGTCCAGTCTGAGGGCGTCCACACGACGATGAATCCATGTGTTGGCATCAAACCAAAGCGCGAAGAGCCGACGCGCCATGTCATCATCACTCGATCTGAAGGATGATGTGGGCTGACATTTCTCCCGTAGGTAATCCAAGGCCCTTGAAAGCGTGCTCACCGAACTCCACTTCTTATTCGAACCCTAACCTCTTGAACAGAGACAGGCTATCGTCCAGCACTGACAACGAGAGGTCACCTGCTGAGGGTCAATGGGATCGGGAGCGGAATCGTAAGGAGCAGCGGCCCGAATAAGACCGGGAACCTGGCGTCAGTGGGCGAATACAACCGCGTGGCTGCAGGGCTCCGGCAATTGGGTTCGGTGACGACGGTTGGCACCTGGCTCCACGCCGAGATCGTCAGGGAACGCTACGAGAAATCGCTCGACACCCTCGTTGACTCGATCTCGAAGGGCTAGGCAGTTCGGGGTCATGAACGTAAATGTAGGCGATGGGACGCGGACAATCCGGATACAGTGGTGCCGCTGCCTCAGCGACGAGGCGGGAAGCCAATCAAGGAAAGCAACGCCGCATGAACTTTGAATCGCACTCCATGACCGTGAAGCTGTGGGACCGTTCCACCACGAACGATGAGCTGGAAGCCGCCGTCGCCAGCGTTGCCCAGAGGGCAAATGTCTCCACGGACGAAGTCAGGGTTACGCGGAGCGGACCCAAAGTATTCACGATCGGGCTGGCCAGCGACACGCTGTAAGGCCCTTCACGGGAGGCCGGGCCGCACTGGCCGGCCAGTCGGAATTGCCACCCGTTGCTTACAGCGCAATGAGGGGCCGGCGTCGGCCGGCCCCTCAGCATCCTGCGTCAGGAAACGCGGGTGAGCGTCCCGCAGTCGCTCACGTGGACTCCCTTCGCCCAAGAGGGGATCTCAATGTAGGTCCGAGCTGAGCCGAAGTAGTTGTCGATCAGCTCATCGAACTCCCCGGTGAAGCCGCTCAAGGTTTCCCAGTAGCAGCTGTTCCCGGTGCCGGAGGCGCGGTAGAGGCCGGGCTTGATGTCGACGCCAATCCGGTAGGTTCCGTCGACCGTAATCTTCGAGGCGTTGGCGCCTGTTTTGGAAACCGTCGTCCACTTCCCGCAGTCGCTGGTATAGAAACCGCGGTCGGAAGAGGTGATTTGGACGTAGGTCCTGGCTGGGCCGAAGTAGTTGTTGTTGATGTCATAGAGGCTGCCGGAGAAGCCGCTCAGTGTTTCCCAGTAGCAGAAATCGCCGGTTCCGGTTGCTTTGTACAGGCCTGGCTTGAGCTCCGTGCCCACCCGGTAGGTACCATCCCTGCTGATCACGGTACGCGGCGGCACTGGGATCTCCACAGCGGCACTGGTGGCGGCGCGGTTGTGGTATCCGGTCTTGCGGGCGGTCACACGGACGGTGATCTTCTTGCCGTTGTCGGCCGTGGTCAGCTTGTAGGTGCGGTGCGTCGCTCCCTTGATGGCAACCCCGTTGCGGTACCACTGGTACGTGTACGACGACGGTTTGGTGGAGTAAGTGCCGTAGCCGGCGGTCAGGGTGGAGCCGGCCTTCTTGGTGCCGCTGATCGTAGGCAGCGTCTTGTTTGTCATGTAAGCCTTGGCCACCGTGACGGCTGACGATGTGGCCTTGCGGGTCGTGTAGCCGGCCTTGCTGACCGTGACCCGCACGGTGATCTTCTTGCCGACGTAGCCGGAGCTGAGGTAGAGCGAGCTCTTGGTGGCGCCCTTGATCGCCTTGCCGCTGCTGTACCACTGGTAGCTGATCTTGGAGCCGGCCGTCCAGCCTTGGCTGACCTTCAGGGTCTGTCCGTAGCGGGCGGTGCCGGAAATCGTTGGCCACTTGGTGGCGACGATGGTGCCGGCGGCAACCTTGCGCGAGACGGACCAGCGGTCGAGCGTGGTGTACCCGGGACGGGAGGCGCGGACCCGCACCTTCAGGTACTTGCCGTTGTCAGCTGCCGTCGGAGTGTAGGTGCGTGCGGTGGCGCCGCTGATGGCGGTGGTTCCGCGATACCACTGGTAGGCCAGGGTCGCGCCGGCAGGGGACCAGTTGCCTGGGTTGGCCGTCAGCTTGGATCCGACCTTGGCGGTTCCGGCGATCGCGGGGGCCGGTGCGGCCGTGAAGGTTCCCTTAGCGACGGTGACCGACTTGGACGTGAGAGTGAGCGCCTTCATTCCGATGCCGGTGACGGTGGCCTTGGCTGAGATCGTCTGTGCAGCGTCGGAGGGTGTCAGCGTGTAACTGGGAGCGGTCGCCCCGCTGATCTTCGAGGTCCCGCGGTACCACTGGTAGGCCACGGTGCCGGTGGGGGTGAGGGCAGGAGCCGCTACCGTGAGCTTCTGCCCAACGGCCAGCTTGCCGGAGATGGTGCCGTTCCAGGTGGCGATGAAATCGCCCAACGCGACATTGGTCTGGCTGCTCACTGGAGCGCTTGTTGTGCCGAAGGTATCGGAGAAAGCGCGGACGGTCAGCACCAGGACGCCGCCGCCGAGGGACTGCGGAATGGCCAATGAGGACGGCGTGCCTACCGGCAGGGTCTCGGTCTTCAATACCGCTCCGCCGCTGGTGGACCAGGTGAACTCGAGCCGCTCGGCGTTCGTCTACTGGCCGCCGTCGCTTTGGACGAGGCCGCCGGCGGCGAGCTTCTCCCCGGTAATGAGCGGCGCGGAGACGTTGACGACCTCAGCCGTGGCCGGCTCGGAGATGAGCGGCGACGGTGATGGCGAGGACTGATCGGTTTCAGCCATGGCGGCCGGACCGGAAAACAGGCCGGCGACGAGTGCACCGACGCCGAACAGGACGGTCGCAGAGCGGAAGCCGCGCGTTTGGACGCGCGGGGGCACTGCAGGATCGATTTTGATAGACAAGTGAATGCCTTCCCCAACAGACGGCCGGAGTCTCCGGCCGCGAGAAGTGTAGGGTTTTTCCAGGGTGGAAGAAACGTTTATCCAAATGATGGACAAACAGCTCGGTGGGTTTGGACAACCAGAGTCCGGCATGCAGGAAGCCCCGTCCGATTGCGGCCGAGGCTTCCTGGTGAATGGCTGAGTTTAGGCCTGGACGGCACCGATCTGCTGCATCAGCTTCAGCAGGTCGGTCACACCCCAGTGTTCGACGACTTTGCCATCCTCTACACGGATCATGTCGATCGTGTTGAACTCGACCGTCTTACCGGTAGGCGTGATGCCCAGGAATTCGCCGTTGTGCGTACCAGTCAGGACGACGCGGGTTGCTTCCATGTCTCCCGTGCTGATGACCGGCTCAATTGCCCTCGCCTTGATGTCCGGGAAAGCCGACCTGAACGTGTTGACGTAGAACCGGATGCCGTCCAGTCCGGACGGCTGTCCCGGCATGGGTTCCTCGTGTTCTAGGTAGCTGTCGCTGCCCAGTTCGCCGATCAGGTCAAGGTTGCCTCCTTCCATGACTTCCCGGTAGAACCGCTCGATGATTCCCGTTCCACCAGCCATCGCTGGCTCCTTCCCTTAGATGGATCCCCACTGTTGATGCTCCCACCGCCGCTGATGCGACACGCCGCCCAGCGAAGTTCGTGCCCTCCGACGTCATCTCGGCGACCGGCCGGGCGAATCCCGCTATCTTGGGACGTGGCGACGCAGGGCGTGGCGCCGGCCACAGAGGAGGCACTTCATGACGCACTGGCGGATCCGTGATTTCCACTCGACGGACCTGGACGGCATTCTGCATCTCTGGGAGTCGCTGAAAGGTGACAGCGTCGAACCCGTGTACGCGTTGTCGGAGGTGATGGCCTCCTGCGAAAAGGACCATGCCGTGGTGGCGGTGATCGGCGAGCAGGTGGTGGGGGCCGCCGTCGGACGTGCCGCCCATGACCAGGGCTGGATCGTCTTTTTGGCCACGCTCCCCGAGTTCCGCGGCCGGGGGATCGGCACTGCGCTGCTCGCCGCCGTCGAAAACCGGATGGCGCCGCACGGGCTGAACAAGCTCTCCGCGCTGATGCCGGAGTCCGAGACGCGGGTGGATGCCTTCCTGGACCGCGGCTTCGTGCTGAAGAAGAACCTGCGCTACTTCGAGCGGACCATCCCTATCCAGCGCCAGGAGCTCGAGCCGCTGGGGCAGCTGGGCGGCCGGATCCTGGCGCGCGACCTGTGGGACAAGGTGGCCGGGATGCGGCGCGAGAAGGAGCTGCTGGAGCGCCGCCTGGTCCTGCCGCTGGCGCAGTCAGACCTCGCGGACGAATACGGCGTGGTGCCGCCGCGCGCCGTCGTGCTTTTCGGGCCGCCGGGCACCGGCAAGACGACGTTCGCGAAGGCGATCGCGTCCCGGCTGGAGTGGCCGTTCGTGGAGGTCTTCCCCTCGCGGCTGGCCTCCGATCCGAAGGGCCTGGCAGGGGCGCTGCGCGAGACGTTCCTGGAGATCGCCGAGCTGGAGCATGCCGTCGTGTTCATCGACGAGGTGGAGGAGATCGCCTCGCAGCGGGCGGGTGACCCGCCGTCGCCGCTGCAGGGCGTGACCAACGAGCTGCTCAAGATCATTCCGGCGTTCCGCGAGCAGCCCGGCCGCCTGCTGGTGTGCGCCACGAACTTCATCCGCTCCCTGGACTCGGCCTTCCTGCGGCACGGGCGGTTCGACTACGTCATCCCCATCGGGCTGCCCGACCGCGAGGCGCGCGAGGCCATGTGGCGGCGCTTCATCCCGGAGACCGTGCTGGACGACGTGGACGTGCAGCTTCTGGTGGAGCGGACCGAGGGCTTCTCGCCCGCGGACATCGAGTATGCGGCGCGCCGAGCGTCCCAGTGGGCGCTGGAGAAGGCAGTGTACGACGACGGCGGGCTGGGTTCCGCGGATGCGGGCATCTTTGGCGGGGGAGGGCGCAGGGGCCCGTCCACGCAGGATTACCTCGATGCCGTCGCCGACACCCGCACCACGGTCAGCGAGGAAGTGCACCGGGAGTTCCTCACGGACATCGACGTGCTGGGGCGGGTGTAGGCCGCTGCGGCCTGGGCAACGTTGTGGACACGAAGAACTCATGTCCCACCAACCGTCCGGTCGGGACCGTATCCGGTTCTACGTTGGGGGTGGGGGCCACGATGAACACCGTGCAGTTCAGCGGCATCGACATCGTCCGTCTCCAGGACGGCCAGGTGGTGGAGCATTTGGGCTGGACATGCTGAATCGGCTGCAGCAGATGAGCGCCGCACATATGTAGTGTCGTTGCAATGAAAGGGGCCGTACTACACGAAGGCTGCGGTTCCGGCGAAGGCCGTGAGCATGGCTGCTGCCAACAGGATGGCCCCGCCCGCGGGCATTAGGGCGGACCCTGGCCTTGCCAAGGCCAGGGTGACAAGGCTCATCGCCAGCGCAGCCAGTGTGACAGCGAGGGTGAGAAGATTCGTCGCGTCGCCCGCCCTATCGCCAGTCTCTGCAGCGGACGACTGTACTCGGAGCGCGTCGGCCCAGATATCGGGCGTCGATGAAATTGCCCGGACAAGTCCAATTTCGATGCCGTCATCGGTATCGGGCATCCGTGCCATTTTCGCCGCGATCCTCGACCAAGCGTCCGCGGCGTGGACGTCTGCTTCTCCGAGCTGCATCTGGGCGCTGTCGTCCAAATCGATCGCTGTAAGCTGCCTGGCCAGGCCGGACTGCGTCAGTTCGATCATAGTTCTGTCCTGCAGCGAAGCTTGGGACTGGTGCAGGTTGCTCGCTTGGAGATAGGTCGAGATCGTCACGGCTATACGCATTGCCTCGGCATCGGAGCGTTGCCCCGCTGTGGCAATGAACAAGCTTCCGACGGGGATGAGGGTGACGAGCGTCCAGGCAACAAGCGCGACGGCAGTCAACCCCCTTGTGTGCTGGGGCGCGGTCCAAGGATGCGGCAGCAGACCGGCGTCGTGCAGTATCGGTGGCGTTGAATCCGGTCTGCCGTCCGGGCGACGCTTACGTGTTAGCGGCTGCAGCAGGAACCAGGTGACCACTACCGGGATGCACGCAAGAGCCAGGCCCAACGCGATTGTTCGGTACCTGTCCCCTTTGGCCATTAGTACCGGGCCAGAAACTGCTGAGTCATTGGCTTCCTGGCGTTGTAAGTCGGCAAGCCGACGAACGACGTCGAAGCCGCCGCCCGGGAGCCGATACCTTTCGGCGATGAGGGCGTTGGTTCCCTTCAGACCGAAAATCTTCTGTTCGGCAGAGGCTCGCGCAGTCTTGGCCTCAGCCTCCAACAGCGGGCTGCGGCCCCCTGCGCTGCGTTCATCGAGAACGTCAGCGCGGCTCTCCCAGCGCGCAATGGTGAAAGCATCCGGGGCCTCATCCAAATAGACAAACCGCAACTGCTCCAAGCTCGCCGCGGACCACCTAATTTCTTCAGTCGTGGCAGATTGCCATTCACCCGCGGCCTTGTTTGCGGCATAGGTGGCAGCGGCGAGCAGCAGGGCGACAACAACGGTCACCAGGAGCTGACCGTATCCTCGACCTCCGTCAAGGAACCTCCGCCAACTGCGGAAGCCATTTCGTTTCGCCGGCACCGTGGTACTACCTGTCCGGTTCCCAGGTGTAGGCGATGGTGCCGTACTCACCTGTGAGGATCAACTGTCCGCTCTGGAAGCTCCACGCGTACTCTTCCGGCGTCAGGTCTTCCAGAGGCTTGTCGAAGTTACTGCTGGGCGAATCCGGATCCTCCATCGTCTGGGTGCCCTCTATTGGAGTCAGGACCAGCATCCCGCCGGAAATGGTTGCATAGCCTGAGGCTGAGATGGTGAACGAAAACAGTCCGCTCGGGCGCTGCTGGAGCAGGACGGACACCTTGTCGTAGCTACCGTCGCTGCGGAAACGAAAAACAGTTTCGGCGCTGCCTTGTGCAACGCTGGTCCAAAGGCCCTCAAACTCCTGCGGCAGTACTGGAGCGGGGTCTTCGGGTTCCTCGGGCGGTTCGGGAACCGCCTCTGTGCTGTGCGGGATGGCAGGCTCTGCCGGCAGGGTACTGGCGGGGGATTCTGTAGTGGGCGGTACCGTCCCCGGGACTGACGGTGCCGCTACATCAGCCTGAGTTTCTGTTGGGGGACGGCCGGCACTCTCCGTACTACTGCCGCTAGGGACGGTTTCAGTGGATCCGCAGGCCACTAGTGTCCAGAGCATTATGGCCGCGAGGATGATTCTGAGCTTGCGCATTTCAGGGACCACGACTTCAAGTGAAGAGGCCCAGGAGCTTGGCGATGGGTTTGCCTAAAGTGCCCAGCCAGGCAACCATTATCTGAATGGGGCCAACTAGTCCTGCCAGGGTCCCCGCCGCCTTTGCGATCTCGGTGATCTTCTTCAATCGAGTGGCCACGGTCGCTTTGTCAGGCGCCGGTCGTTTGACCTCCGCGTCAATGTCCCTCAGACAGTCATTGACGGATTTCGAGTCGGCTGAGTTCAGCCCCGATCCTGTAACCGCGTCCTGCAACTGCTGAACGGCTTCGCGCACCTCGATCAACGAATGCACATTGCCCTGCTGTGAACCGTGGATGTGTTGGTCGCCCTCGACATTGTTGATGACTCCACCGCTTTGGTTCTGGATATTAAACCCCATGTTGAACCTCCTGTTACTGCTTCAAAAAGCAGGCGGCCGAGGCATGGGAAGCTCCCGGTCCACCCGTTTGCGGCGGGATGTAGCCACGACGTGCAGCACGATCCCGATAATCAGCAGGATGTTTCCCGCTAAGTAGAGTCCGAACCCGATGAACAGAGTGGGGCCCATGACGTCTTCAGGGAGTTGAGGGATTTGGCCTGGAACCGGTTCTCTTCTCAGCATGTCGATGATCCAGGCCATGTACTGCATTATGGAGCCACTGAATAAGACGATGCCGACTATCGTCGCGGCGAGGCCGATCCAACAGAGCCACCTGGCCTTGGTTTTCGTCGCGGCAATGTCCCTTAGGAAGCTCTCCCGTTCGCGCGTGATCTGATTGACGTAGGACATGTATTGGTTGCCGGCGACGTTGCTGATGCTGCCCCCGTGCTGAGTGCCGATATCGTATTGCCCTTGAGTCCGCTCGATGCCAGGCGGACCAGTGTCACGCGTGACCGGCAGGGCCGTCGTCGCTTCTGTTGCCCCGTCTGCCCCCTCGAATTCGTAGCGGGCCCCGGCGAAAGCCAGAACGTCGCCCGAACGCAGGCGTTTCGACCCGATAAGGGGTTTGCCGTTGACGGTTGTACCCACGGTGGAGCCCAGATCCTTTATGTAGACAGCACCGTCATTAACGGTTATCGCAGCATGTGTCCGGCTGACGCTTGGATCGGCAAGGACCAAGTCGTTCGAGCCGCTCCGACCGACCGTCATGTACTCCCCAGATAGTTTTAGTACATCGTCCGAACGGGCATTCTGACCGAGAGGAACCAATCTGGGACTGTTCGCATCCACGGGCATCGCGTCCTACACGGTCGGTTCTTTATGGGAACGAACAAGTCGTGGCGATTTCATCCTGCATCGTTGTCGCAGCGCTTCGTTGCCAGCATGATAGCGAGCACGGGCTTCGGCCAGAAGAGGTTTAAGTCCCCGTTGATTCCTCTGTTTGGCGAGGAGAAAGAGCGGCCTGATTGTGACCATTTTCCTTGGTCGCTATGCGGCACGATCACTAAGATTGCGGCTACGAGCGCCGAGCGTTCGGCGCCGCAGGAGGGGTGTCAAAATGCCGCAGTTTGTTGTTCCGCTGTTCAGTGCCCGTGGCCGGATCGCCTGGTATTGCGCGATGGGGCTGGGGCTGGTGCTGCTGGTTCTCGGCCTGGTCCTGAACCAGCTGTGGCTGACCGTGGCCGGGATCGCGTTCCTGGTCTTCGGTGGCGTGTTCCTGATCCTGTCCTACACCACGCACGGCAGGACGGACTAGGTCCGGCGGGGCCATGACGGCGGCGGCCGCCGGCGGTTTGCGCCGGCCGCTCTTTGTCCTTGCGGCAGCTGCCGCCGTCCTGGTGGTCCTCGTCGAGGTGGGGCTGCCCGTCCTCCTGCTGGACGGGCCGCCTACCCGTGCTTCGCCGGACGCAGCGACAGCGCTGGGCGTTCCGGAGGCCTTGCTGGCGTCCTCCGGCAGCGAGGTGCCGCAGCCGCCGGGGGCGGGGATCGGATTCCTGGCGTTCATCGACGGGCTGCTGCTGTTCAGCGTCCTGATGGTGGGGCTCAGCCTGCTGATGCCGCTGCGGATCTACGGGCGGCTGCAGGGAATCGTCACGCTCGTGGTGTCACTGCTGTGGATCCTGATGTGCCTGCTGGCGGGGATGGCGGCGCTGGCCACCCTGATGCTGATGATCGGGCTGTTTGTCTCCGCGCCGTTCGGGACGCTGGCCTATCTGGCCATCTGGGGCAGCTTCTCCACGGGGGACGCGGCGGTCCTGTTGGGCCTGCTGCTGTTCCTGAAGGTGTGCTTCCTGGTGCTGCTGGTCCTGTCCCAGCCGAGGTTCCTGCGCGTGAAGGGGCTGATGGCGCTCGCAGCGGTGTCCGTGGTGCTCCAGCTGGTGCTCGGGTTCATCCACGGGTTCCTGCCCGGACCGGTAGTGGCGATCGGCGACCATTTCTGGGCCATTGTCACGGCTGTCGTGGCCTTGGTGTGGGCGTTGGTCATGCTGGTCTTTTCGGTCCCGGCCATCATCAACGCGATCCGCTCATCGACGGCCGCGGGGGACGCTTAGCTGGCCGAAGCGCAGCCGTTCCGGGGCGGATCAGCCGCCGAAGTCGGGGAGCCGGAACCGGTCCAGGTCGATCGGGCCGAGCGTCTCGCAGAAGATGATTTCGCAGATGTTCCCGGGGACGGTGAACGTCGGGGTGGGAAGCGTGTCGAGGCCAAGCGTCAACAGCACCGTCGAGCCGATCGGGATGCGGGTTCCGGCTTCCGGAAGCTGTCCGATGACGCTGCAGTTCGGCTGGTTGAAGGTGCAGTTGGAGGCTCCGTCGAAGTTGACCGCCAGGCCCGTGTCCAGCAGTCCGGACCGGGCGGCGCCGGCGGGCGAGCCGACAACGTTGGGCATTTCCACTGTTTGTTCAACCGCGAACCCAACCGTCACGATCGATTCGGGCTCGACCTTCTCGCCGGCCTGGGGATCCTGGCTCAGGACGGTGCCGGGGGTATCCGGCGCCTCCACGGGATCGGGCTTCATGCCCAGGTTCGCCTCGGCCAGCGCCTGCTGAGCCTGTTCGAGCGTCCCTCCGGTGAGCAGCGGCACCTCGGTTTTCCGGGGCCAGAGGAGGAAAGCGACGACGGCGACTGCCACCACGAGCACGGCGGCAACGGCTGCGATCCACCACGGGAACTTGTTGGGCTTGGGCTCAACCGGCTTCGCCGGGACGGCGAGTTCCAGGGAGAGCACCGGACCGCTGTTGGCCTCCGGCGGTTCGTCGGCGGAGTACGCGTTCAGTTTGACCGAGTAGGTGCCGCCCGGGGCATCCTTGCTGTCGAAGGAGACCGTGTACTGTTCGGTGGCGCCGGCAGCAATGCTGCGCAGGTTCTCGTCGATCGTCACCCACTTGGTGGGGTCGGGCGGTTCATCCGGCAGCGGCAGGCCTGCGCGGTGGGACCCGGCCGGTGCCCGAACGGGCGCTTTGCCGGCTTCGGCGGGGACACCGCCGTCGCCCGGTTTTGCCGGAGATACGAACCGGCCGCCGAAAGCACGCAGCACAATGCGCTGGGGCTTGGCGGCAGTATTCGTGACGGAGGCCGTGACGGCACCGGTGCCTTTTGCCAGCTTGAGGCGGGACGAGCTGAGGGTCATTTCGATGTGGCTCACGTTTCCTCCTGGTCACTCGCTGCAGTCGCGGCCGGGGCCGAGCTGGACCACGCATTCGGGGACAAAACCGCGGCAGCTGATGGCGAGGCTGCCGCCCGACCGGCCGAAGACCGTATTGACCTGGCAGCCGGGATCGACCTCCTGGGTAGCGCTGGTTCCTTCGACCGCGAGCGTGATTTCCACCGGCGATGCCGGGACGAAGGAGGCCTGTTTGGTGGCCTCGAACGAGAACGGGCCCCCGAACTCTGCGACGCTGAGGACGCAGCTGCCGGTGACCACGATTCGGTTGGCATCGGTGCGGCAGCTGCCCCCGGTGGGACGAAGCTCCGCCATGGTGAGGTCGGAGCCGAGCCGGAAACCGGCGAACCGGTCCTGCCAGCCGGCGGCGCCGCCGGAGCCGCGGCCGCCGAAGCCGGCTCCGAGGGCGAAGACTGCGATGGCGACGACCGCGAGGACGGCGACAAAGATGAGGGGTTTGCGGTTGCCTGTGCTCATGGTGCCGGCTCCGGCTGGAGTTCGACGCTGCTGGTGGTGTGCGCCGGCTTGGTGGCGGCGACGATCCGGCGGACCAGCGGCAGCTGGCCGGCGGCAGCGGCGGGCACGCCGACGTTGAGGTGGAAGGCGCCGGGAATGTCCTCGATGGTGAAGCCGGAGACTCCGGTGGCGAGGTGGAGGAAACGGCGGAGGCCTTCGGCCGTGCCGCGGCGGGCGGAGAGCTCGGCGGCGCTGGCGATGAGGTCGCGGAG
>NZ_ANPE02000058.1 GCF_000328305.2 Arthrobacter crystallopoietes BAB-32
GGTCGCGCGCATCATGGCCGCCGCGCTGCTGGGCCTCGCCGGTGCCGGAGTTGCCGTCGCGTGTGCCGCTGTCCTGGCCGACCCTTACGCCGCCGCGTCATCCTCGATCGGGGAGGCCACCGGGCAGGTCGGCCAGGACGCGGTCGTCAGCGCAACGGCCTTCCCCGTCCTTGGCCTTGCCAGCGGGTTGCTGATGGCGGCAGCCGCCGTGTGGCTCGTTGTGGCCGGGAGGCACTGGCGGACCAGCCGCAAGTATTCGGCGGCGGCGGGTCCGCGGAAAGCGGACGGCTCACCGTCCGACCGCGGCGCCGTGGACGAGATCGACAGCTGGGACCAGCTCAGCCGCGGCAACGACCCGACGGATTAGGCCTGCAGTGCGGCACGCGCGGCTACGTCACAGTGGCCGGGAAGCCCGCCAATCAATGGCAGAATAAGAACCAGAATCGTTTTGTGAGGGAGTTTGATCATGGCTAATCACGCCACCGTCACCGAGCAGGAAACTGCGCAGTCCGCCAGCATTCATGATGAGGTCATCGGCCACGGCAACAGCCCGGCCGCCTGGACCTGCGTCCTGGTCATGACCGTAGGCTGCCTGATATCCGCGATCGGTTTCATGATGGCGTCCCACCTGGTGTTCTGGGGCGGCATGGGCGTGGTCGCCGTTGGCCTCATTGTCGGCTGGATCATGAAGAAGGCCGGCTACGGCGTGGACGGCGACAAGCTCAAGGGCAGCGGACACTAGGAGTGACTGTCCTCGATGACATCATCGCCGGCGTCAGGGAAGACCTGGAGGTCCGGCGTTCAGCCGTGCCCCTTGAGGAACTGAAGCTCCGCGCGGAGGCTGCCCCGGCTGCCCTGGACGCCTACGCCGCACTCGGCGGCACCGCAGAACCGCGCACCGAGCTGAAAGTGATTTCCGAGGTCAAGCGCAAAAGCCCCTCCAAGGGGGAACTGGCCTCGATCACGGATCCGGCCGAGCTGGCAAGGCGCTATGAGCAAGGCGGCGCGGCCGTCATCAGTGTGCTCACCGAGCAGCGGCGCTTCAACGGATCGCTCGATGACTTCGATGCGGTGCGCGCCGCCGTCGAAATCCCCCTGCTGCGCAAGGACTTCACCGTCGACGAGTACCAGATCTGGGAAGCCCGCGCCCACGGTGCGGACCTGGTCCTGCTCATCGTCGCGGCACTGGATGACGCGGCGCTGCGCTCGTTCCTGAAGCTGACCGAAAGCCTGGGCATGAACGCCCTGGTCGAGACGCATACGGCCGAAGAGATCGAACGCGCGGTCGCCGTCGGTGCCAGGATCATCGGCGTGAACGTGCGCAACCTGAAGACCCTGGACGTTGACCGGTCGGTCTTTGCCTCGCTGGTCGGGAACATCCCGCCGGAGGCCGTGATCGTGGCCGAGTCCGGAGTGCGCGATGCGGACGACGTCGCCCACTATGCAGCGCACGGGGCCAACGCCGTACTCGTCGGCGAGGCCCTTGTCATCGGCAACCAGCCGGAGCAGGCCATTGCGGACTTCAGCACCGCCGGCGCCGCTGCCATCGCAGAGCGCCTGAAGGGCTAGCAGACAGCTTCAGCACAGGGGACCGCTTGGCCCGGCGCGCACGTGCGGCGGGCCCGGCCAAGCTGCCCGAGACAACAGATGAGGACGGCCATGACACAGAGCCCCCAGACGCCTGAAACCGGCGCGACCAGCGACACGGCTGACGCTTTCCTGGCCGGAGCGAGCCTCCGCCACGCTCCCGGTCCCTACTTCGGCAACTACGGCGGCCGATGGATGCCGGAATCGCTGATCGCCGCCCTGGACGAGCTCGAGGACACTTTCGACAAGGCAAAGTCCGACCCCGACTTCATCGCCCAGGTCGCCAACCTCAACCGCACGTACTCGGGCCGGCCCTCGCTGCTGACCGAGGCCAAGCGGTTCTCCGAGCACGCCGGCGGCGCGCGCGTCTTCCTCAAGCGCGAGGACCTGAACCACACCGGCTCGCACAAGATCAACAATGTCCTTGGCCAGGCCCTGCTCGCCAAGCGCATGGGCAAGACCCGCATCATCGCCGAAACCGGCGCCGGGCAGCATGGCGTGGCAAGTGCGACGGCGGCAGCTTTGCTTGGGCTCGAATGCGTCGTCTACATGGGGGCCGAGGATACGCGGCGCCAGGCGCTCAACGTGGCGCGGATGGAGCTGCTCGGGGCCACGGTTGTCCCGGTGACGGCCGGATCCCAGACACTGAAGGACGCCATCAACGAGGCGTTGCGGGACTGGGTGACCAATGTCCACAACACCCATTACCTGCTCGGGACCGCGGCCGGAGCCCATCCGTTCCCGGCGCTGGTGCGCTACTTCCACGAGGTCATCGGCGACGAAGCGCGCGAGCAGATCCTGGAGCAGACCGGGCGGCTTCCGGATGCAGTCTGCGCGTGCATCGGCGGCGGCTCCAACGCGATCGGCATCTTCCACGGCTTCCTCGACGACCCCTCGGTTGGGCTCTACGGCTTCGAGGCCGGCGGCGAAGGCGTCGAGACGGGCCGGCACGCTGCCACCATCACGCTCGGCCGGCCCGGCGTGCTGCATGGTGCCCGCTCCTACCTGATGCAGGACGAGGACGGCCAGACCATCGAGTCGCATTCGATCTCCGCGGGCCTGGACTACCCGGGCGTCGGACCGGAGCATTCCTACCTTGCGGATCTGGGCCGGGCCAAGTACGAGCCCATCACGGACTCCGAGGCCATGGACGCTTTCCGCCTGCTGTGCCGCACCGAGGGCATCATTCCGGCGATCGAATCGTCCCATGCCCTGGCCGGCGCTCTGAAGGTCGGCAGGAAGCTGACCGAGGGCAAGTCCGACCCGCAGGACGTCATCATCATCGTGAGCCTCTCCGGACGCGGCGACAAGGACGTGGCAACGGCGGCCGAATGGTTCGGTTTGCTTGACAAGAAGTCCCCTGAGTCGGAAATCGGCGCCGAAGGAGAACAGCTGTGAATTCCGCTATCCAGAGCAAGTCGGCTGCGGCCATCGACCGCGCTGCTGCTGCCGGCCGCACAGCGCTCGTGGGCTACCTGCCCGCGGGCTACCCGGACGTCCAGGCCAGCATCGATGCTGCAGTGGCCTTGGCCGAGAACGGTGCCGACGTCATTGAGATCGGCATTCCGTATTCCGACCCGGTGATGGACGGGCAGGTAATCCAGGCTGCCACGGTCCAGTCTCTGGCCAACGGCTTCCGCGTCGCCCAGGTCTTCGACATCGTCGCCGGCATCACCTCCCGCTGCGATGCCGCCGTGCTGGTCATGACCTACTGGAACCCGGTGATGCGGATGGGCGTCGACGAGTTCAGCCGCCGCCTGGCCGAAGCCGGGGGAGCGGGCCTGATTACCCCGGACCTTATTCCCGACGAGGCAGCCGAGTGGTTCGAGGCATCAGACAAGTACGGGCTGGACCGCGTCTTCCTGGTCGCTCCATCCACGTCGCCTGAGCGGATGGCCATGACAGTCAAGGCCAGCCGCGGCTTCGTCTACGCAGTGTCCATCATGGGCGTCACCGGGGCGCGTGAATCCGTCAATGATGCCGCACACCGCGTCGTGGAGGCCGCGCACGCTGCCGGCGCCGAACGGGTCTGTGTGGGCCTCGGCGTGTCCCGGGCTGAGCACGTACGCGAGATCGGCAGCTATGCCGAGGGCGCCATCGTGGGCACGGCTCTGGTCGCGGCCCTGGGCCAGGACGGTGTGGACGGCGTCGGGAAGCTGGCTGCCGAACTGCGCAGCGGTACCGCCAAGAACTGATACACAGCCCCATCCGCCGATCCTAAGGACCGCCACGGTGCATACGACGACATCCGCCCTTGTTATCCCGGCGTCGATTCCCAGTCCGGACTGGTCCGGTTTCACCATCGGTCCGCTGACGATCCACGCCTATGCCCTGTGCATCCTCGCGGGCATTGTCGCAGCCCTGTGGCTTACCAACCGGCGCTGGCACGCGCGCGGCGGTCCTGAAGGAACCGTATGGGACATCGCCATCTGGGCGATTCCCTTCGGCATTATCGGCGGCCGGCTGTACCACGTCTTTTCGTCGCCGGATGCCTATTTCGGTCCGGACGGGGACCTGAGCCTGATACCGCAGATCTGGCTCGGAGGCCTTGGCATCTGGGGCGCGGTGGCCCTGGGCCTTGTCGGCGCATGGATCGGCTGCCGGCGGGCCGGGGTGAAACTCACCGCGTTCATGGATGCGGCAGCACCGGGCGTACTGCTCGCGCAGGCGATCGGCCGCTGGGGCAACTGGTTCAACCAGGAACTCTTCGGCGCCCCCACGGACCTGCCGTGGGGTCTCGAAATCGATGCCGACAATCCCAACTTTCCGGCCGGGGCCGAACCCGGCACCCTGTTCCACCCGACGTTCCTGTACGAATCGCTCTGGAACCTCGCGGGCGTGGCTTTGCTGCTGCTCCTGGACCGGAGGTTCCGTTTCCGCCGCGGCATGCTTTTCTGGCTGTACGTCGCCTACTACACTCTCGGGCGGGTCTGGATCGAAATGATGCGGATCGATGACGCCGAGATGATCACGCTGTTCGGCATCACCCAGCGCCTCAACGTCTGGACGTCCCTGCTCCTGCTGGCCGCAGCGCTCGTCATGTTCGCCGTGCTCGCCCGCCGCCCGCGTACCCCCGAGTCGGACAGCGTATACCTGTCCGGGCGGGAACCGGTGGCCGCTGCCGACAACGCCGGGACAGCGGATGAGGTATCCGCGACAGACAAGTCTGAGAACGCCGGCAGCAAAGCGGACGTAGCTTCCGGAGGCAAGAACCGGGTTAACGGCGCGGAAATGCAAACGAAAAAAACGGAGAAGAATGTGTCGGCGGCCTCACGTCGTGCTAGTCTCTCTGATACTGCAAATGAGCCGGAAGGCTCGACCGCGTCCGGAGCCGGCGGCAAGGCTGGCCCGGAGGACGCAGAAGACAAGTAGGAAAAGGGCCACCGCCCGGACCTATCGATACCTTCGTGCAGCCCACGGCGATGTGGAATCCGCCGGTACCCCCATTACCCGAACGGCCTCCGGCGGATATGGTTGACGCCTCCGGTCCCCTCTCAGCAGGGCCGGTAAAAATCGTTATGCACCAAGTGTGCTGCATGGCATGGGCCAAGCCATACAATTCCAGTACTTAAGTACGGCGTGGAACCCTGCCCCGCCGGCTTTGTGGGGCCAAAGGAGTCCCCCTTCTCGAGATCACTCACAGGAGAAGGAGAAAACCGAGATGACTCCTCCGTTCAACGGATCCAGTACACCACGCACATCAGGCGGCCAGGTCGCCCCTGCGTCCGCTGTCTCGCCGTTCAAGCGATTCGCCGCCTACCCCGAAGCCACAGGACTCTACGATCCTGTCAACGAAAAAGATGCCTGCGGCCTTGCCGTCATCGCGACCTTGCGCGGCGAGCCGGGGCACGACATAGTCGACGCGGCACTCACCGCACTGCGCAACCTTGAGCACCGGGGCGCCGTCGGCGCCGATGAAGGCACCGGTGACGGTGCCGGCCTCCTGACCCAGATCCCCGACGAATTTTTCCGGGCTGTTACCGGATTCAGCCTTCCGGCGCCGGGCGAGTACGCGGTGGGAACGGCCTTCCTCCCCAGCGATGAAACCGAAGCCGAGGTGGCCCGCACCGGCATCGAAGCCCTTGCCGCCGACGAAGGACTGAAGGTCCTCGGCTGGCGAGAAGTCCCCGTAGTCGCCGAAATCGTCGGCGCCATGGCCCGCGCCTGCATGCCGCACTTCGTCCAGGTCTTCCTCGGTATCGATCCGCAGGCCGGGTCCGATGCCGCGACCCTGGACGCCAGGGTTTTCCGGGTCCGCAAGCGCGCCCAGAACAAGTTCGGCGTGTACTTCCCGTCCCTGTCCTCGAAGACCATCGTCTACAAGGGCATGCTGACCACTGCCCAACTGGAGCCCTTCTACCCCGACCTCTCGGACACCCGCTTCAAGACCAAGCTGGGGATTGTCCACTCGCGGTTCTCCACCAACACGTTCCCCTCCTGGCCGCTGGCGCAGCCGTTCCGCACTATTGCCCACAACGGCGAAATCAACACCGTCAAAGGCAACCGCAACTGGATGCGGGCCCGCCAGTCCCAGCTGAGCCACCCGATCCTGGGCGACACGCCGGAAGAGCTCTTCCCGATCTGCACCCCGGGCGCATCCGATTCCGCCTCGTTCGACGAGGTCGCGGAGCTGCTGATGCTCTCCGGCAAGCCGATTACGCAGGCGATCATGATGATGATCCCGGAGGCCTGGGAGAACCATGCCACGATGGATCCGGCCCGCCGCGCGTTCTACCAGTACCACTCCATGCTGATGGAGCCGTGGGACGGCCCTGCGGCAGTCTCCTTCACCGACGGGCAGCTGGTGGGAGCGGTGCTGGACCGCAACGGCCTGCGTCCAGCCCGGTACTGGGTGACCGAGGACGGCCTGGTGGTGCTGGCGTCCGAGGTCGGCGTGCTCAATCTGGAGCCGTCCCGCGTCGTCAAGAAGGGCCGCGTTTCGCCGGGCAAGATGTTCCTGGTGGACACCGAAGCCGGCCGGCTGATCGACGACCAGGAGATCAAGGCCCAAGTCGCTTCCGCCAACCCGTGGGGCGAGTGGCTGAAGGAAAACATGATCCGGCTGGAGGATCTGCCCGAGCGCGAGCACGTGGTGCACACCCCGGCCTCCATCAACCGGCGCCAGCGGACCTTTGGCTACACGCAGGAGGAACTGCGCATCCTGCTCGGCCCCATGGCCCGCACCGGCGCAGAGCCGCTGGGCGCGATGGGGACCGACACTCCCATTGCCGTGCTGTCGAAGCGGCCGCGGCTGCTCTTCGACTACTTCGTGCAGTCCTTCGCCCAGGTCACCAACCCGCCGCTGGACGCGATCCGCGAAGAGCTGGTCACCTCGCTGCGCGGTTCGATCGGGCCGGACGGCAACCTGCTCTCCAATGGACAGGTGCGTTCCAAGCAGGTGGCCCTGAAGTTCCCGGTCATCAACAACGACGAACTCGCAAAGATTGCCGCGCTGGAGTCGGACGACGGCGTTAAGGAGACGCTGAAGGTCCGCGGGCTCTATCGTCCGGACGGCGGAGAATCCGAGCTGCGGGCCCGGCTGCAGGAAATCTGCGAGAAGGTCTCCGCTGCCGTCAACCGCGGCGTGAAGTTCATCATCCTCTCCGACCGCGACTCGAACGCCCAGTGGGCGCCGATCCCGTCGCTGCTGCTGACCAGCGCCGTGCACCACCACCTGCTCAAGAGCGCCAACCGGACCAAGATCTCGCTGCTGGTGGAGGCAGGCGACGTCCGCGAAGTCCACCATGTCGCCGTGCTGATCGGCTACGGCGCTTCAGCAGTGAACCCGTACCTGGCCATGGAGAGCTGCGAAGAGCTCGTCCGGCGCGGGGACATCCACGGTGTCACCGAGGAAGAGGCCGTCTTCAATCTGATCAAGGGGCTCGGCAAGGGCGTCCTGAAGATCATGTCCAAGATGGGCATCTCCACCGTGGCCTCCTACTGCGGCGCGCAGACGTTCGAGGCACTCGGCCTGTCCCAGACCCTGGTGGACCAGTACTTCGCCGGAACCCAGTCACAGCTCGGGGGCGTCGGCCTCGACGTGATCGCAGCCGAGGCAGCCGCCCGGCATGCCGCGGCCTATCCGAGCGACGGCATTGAGGAACCGCACCGCGAACTCGATACCGGCGGCGAATACCAGTGGCGCCGGGAAGGACCGCCGCACCTGTTCAATCCCGAGACGGTGTTCAGGCTGCAGCACTCCACCCGCGAGCGCCGCTACGACATCTTCAAGGCATACACCAAGGGCGTTGACGACCAGTCCAAGGACTTGATGACGCTGCGCGGGCTGCTGAAGTTCAAGACCAGCGGGCGGCCGGCCGTGCCACTGGAAGAAGTCGAGCCCGTCTCGAGCATCGTCAAGCGGTTCTCCACCGGCGCCATGAGCTATGGCTCGATCTCGAAGGAAGCGCACGAAACCCTGGCCATCGCGATGAACCGGCTCGGCGCCAAGTCGAACACCGGCGAAGGCGGCGAGGACGTCGACCGCCTGCTGGACCCCGAGCGCCGCTCGGCCATCAAGCAGGTCGCTTCCGGACGCTTCGGCGTGACCAGCCTGTACTTGACCAACGCGGACGACATCCAGATCAAGATGGCCCAGGGCGCCAAGCCTGGCGAGGGCGGACAGTTGATGAGCCAGAAGGTCTACCCCTGGGTAGCGCGGACACGGCACTCGACGCCGGGCGTCGGACTGATTTCGCCACCGCCGCACCACGACATCTACTCGATCGAGGACCTGGCGCAGCTGATCTACGACCTCAAACGCGCCAATCCCGAGGCCCGGGTGCACGTGAAGCTGGTCTCGGAAGTCGGGATCGGCACGGTGGCGGCGGGCGTGACCAAGGCCAAGGCCGACGTCGTACTTATTTCAGGGCACGACGGCGGTACTGGCGCGAGCCCGCTCAATTCGCTCAAGCATGCCGGGGCTCCGTGGGAGCTCGGGCTGGCCGAGGCGCAGCAGACCCTCATGCTGAACGGCCTGCGCGACCGCGTCGTGGTCCAGGTCGACGGCCAGCTGAAGACGGGCCGCGATGTGGTGATCGCGGCGCTGCTGGGCGGCGAGGAGTTCGGCTTCGCGACGGCGCCGCTGGTGGTCTCCGGCTGCATCATGATGCGTGTCTGCCACCTTGACACCTGCCCCGTGGGTGTGGCGACCCAGAATCCGGAGCTGCGCAAGCGGTTCACGGGCAAGCCGGAATTCGTGGTGAACTTCTTCGAGTTCATCGCCGAAGAGGTCCGCGAGATCCTGGCCGAACTCGGCTTCCGCAGCCTGGATGAAGCGATCGGGCACTCCGAACTGCTGGACTCCCGGGAAGCGATCGACCACTGGAAGGCCTCCGGGCTGGACTTGGCGCCTATCCTCAACGGCTACGGCTTCGACGCGCAGTCGCCGCTGCGGAACATGACGGGCCAGAACCATGAGCTGGACAAGCACTTCGACAACCGGCTGATCGAGATGAGCGCCGACGCGCTCTCCAGCCGTGCGCCGGTGCGGATCAGCCTGGACGTGGTCAACACCGACCGGTCGGTGGGCACCATGCTGGGGCACGAGGTGACCAAGCGGTTCGGCATCGACACACTCGCGGACGACACGATCGACGTCACCCTCACGGGTCCGGCCGGCCAGTCGCTGGGCGCCTTCCTGCCCGCCGGCATCACGCTGCGCCTGCTCGGTGACTCGAACGACTACGTCGGCAAGGGCCTCTCCGGCGGCCGGATCATTGTCCGGCCGGACCGGTCCAACGTCTTCCAGTCCGAGCGGAACGTCATTGCCGGCAACGTAATCGGCTACGGCGCGACCAGCGGCGAGATGTTCCTGCGCGGGCAGGTGGGCGAGCGCTTCCTGGTCCGCAATTCCGGGGCGACCGCCGTTGTTGAAGGCATCGGCGACCACGGCTGCGAGTACATGACCGGCGGCTTGGCACTGATCCTGGGCCGCACCGGGCGGAACTTCGGCGCCGGCATGTCCGGCGGCGTGGCCTACGTCCTGGACCTGGACGAATCCCGAGTCAACCGGCAAAGCCTGGACAACAAGGAACTGCTGCTGCAGCAGCTGGACAGCTCGGACCGCGAGGCGGTCGCCGGGCTGCTCAAGCGGCATGCCGAGGAGACCGGCTCGGATCTCGCCGAGCACCTGCTGCAGGACCTTGACGCAACCATTTCACGTATGACCAAGGTGCTGCCGCGCAACTTCGCCGCAGTGCTGGCGACCCGCGCATCCGCCGAAGCCGAGGGCCTGGACCCCGACGGCGATGTTGTCTGGTCTCGAATTTTGGAGGTAACCGGTGGCTGATCCACGCGGATTCATGAAGGTGCGCGAACGCCAGACGCAGCCGCGCCGCCCGGTTCCGGTCCGCATCATGGACTGGAAGGAAGTGTACGAGGCGCAGGAGAAAGGCGTCCTGAAGAGCCAGGCGGGGCGCTGCATGGACTGCGGCATCCCGTTCTGTCACCAGGGCTGCCCGCTGGGCAACCTGATTCCGGAGTGGAATGACTTGACCTGGCGCGGCAAACCGCAGGAAGCCAGCGAGCGGCTGCACGCCACGAACAACTTCCCCGAGTTCACGGGCCGGCTCTGCCCGGCACCGTGCGAGGCGTCCTGCGTGCTGGGCATCAACCAGCCTGCCGTGACCATCAAGCAGATCGAGGTCTCCATCGCCGACGAAGCCTTCGATAATGACTGGATTACCCCGCTGGCACCGGAACGGCTCACGGGACAGACGATCGCCGTCGTTGGTTCCGGTCCCGCAGGCCTGGCGGCCGCCCAGCAGCTGACCCGCGCCGGCCACACTGTCGCCGTCTACGAGCGGGACGACAAGGTGGGCGGACTGCTGCGCTACGGCATCCCGGACTTCAAGATGGAGAAGGAAGTCCTGGACCGCCGGCTGGAGCAGATGCAGGCCGAAGGAACCCGCTTCCGCACGGGAATCGAGATCGGCAAGGACGTCAGCTGGGAGCAGCTGCGCCGCCGGTACGACGCCGTGGTGATCGCCACCGGCGCCACGGTGCCGCGGGACCTGCCGCTGCCCGGCCGCGAGCTCGACGGCATCCACTACGCCATGGAGTACCTGGTGCAGGCCAACCGCGTGGTTGCGGGTGAGACCGTGCCGGACCAGATCGATGCCCGCGGCAAGCACGTGGTCATCCTTGGCGGCGGCGACACCGGCGCGGATTGCCTCGGCACCGCGCACCGCCAGCAGGCCGCCTCCGTAACCACGCTGGCCATCGGAAAGCAGCCGCCGACGGAGCGCGCAGCGCACCAGCCGTGGCCGACGTTCCCGACCCTGTTCGAGGTGGCCAGCGCCCATGAGGAGGGCGGCGAACGCACCTACCTGGCGTCCACCGTCGAGTATGTGGGCGACGAGAACGGGAGGCTGCGCGCGCTGAAGGTTGCGGAGACCGAGTTCGTCGACGGCAAGCGACTGCCGAAGGCGGGCACCGAGCGGGAAATTCCCGCCGACCTCGTGTTCCTGTCGCTCGGCTTCACCGGTCCGGAACCGGCCGGGATCACGGAGCAGATCAACGCCGCCTTCGACAACCGTGGCAACGTGGAACGGGACGCCGAGTACATGTCCGCGACCGACGGCGTCTTCGTCGCCGGTGACGCCGGCCGCGGCCAGTCGCTGATCGTGTGGGCCATTGCGGAGGGCCGTGCCTGCGCCGCTGCCGTTGACAAGTGGCTGATGGGCAAGACCCGGTTGCCGTCCCCGGTGGCGCCCACCGACAGGGCAATCGCGGCGCTGCCGCAACCGTGACGTATTCCGCGCCACTATCGGCGCAACTCTTGGCTGGAGGTGGCTAGGCTAGGGCTATGAGACGAGCGAAAATCGTTGCAACCTTCGGTCCAGCCATCGCCAGTTACGAGAGCACCCTCGCTGTCCTGAAGGCCGGTGTGGACGTGGCACGCATGAACATGAGCCACGGCGACCACAGCGTGCACCAGGCCACGTACGACAACGTCCGCCGCGCGGCGGCCGAGCTGGGCAAGCCCGTGGGGATCTTCGCCGATCTCCAGGGGCCCAAGATCCGGCTCGGCCGCTTCGCCGACGGACCGCACGAGCTCGAGGTGGGGGACCGGTTCACCATCACCACCAGGGACGTCGAAGGCACGGCGGAGATCTGCTCGACGACTTATCTGGGCCTGCCGCAGGACGTGAGGGTGGGGGATCCACTCCTTATCGACGACGGCAAGGTCGCGTTGCGGGCCGTAGAGGTCGACGACGAGAATGTGGTCACCGAGGTGACCGTGGCCGGCGCCGTCTCCAACAACAAGGGCATCAACCTGCCCGGCGTCGCAGTCAACGTCCCGGCGCTGAGTACCAAGGACGAGGAAGATCTGCGCTGGGCCATCCGTACCGGCGTGGACATGATCGCCCTGTCCTTTGTGCGCAACGCGGCCGATGTGCGGCGGGTGCACGAAATCATGGACGAAGAAGGCCGCCGCACGCCGGTGATCGCGAAGATCGAGAAGCCCCAGGCTGTGGATGCGCTGGAAGAAATCATCGACGCATTCGACGCAATCATGGTCGCACGAGGCGATCTCGGCGTCGAACTTCCCCTGGAAGATGTGCCGGTGGTGCAGAAGCACGCGATTGAGCTGGCGCGCCGCTGGGCGAAGCCGGTCATCGTGGCCACCCAGGTGCTCGAATCGATGATCGAGAACCCGCGGCCGACCCGGGCCGAAGCCTCGGACTGCGCCAACGCGGTGCTGGACGGAGCGGATGCCGTGATGCTCTCCGGCGAAACCAGCGTCGGCGCCTACCCGTTGGACACGGTCAAGACAATGGCCCGGATCATCGAATCCACCGAACAGCACGGTCTGGACCGCGTGCCGCCGCTGGGCAGCCGGCCGCGCACCCGCGGCGGAGCGATCACCCGGGCCGCCGTGGAGATCGCCAACCAGCTGGATGCCAAGTACATCTGCGCCTTCACTCAGACCGGTGATTCCGCCCGCCGTCTCTCGCGGCTGCGGCCCGGCCGTCCCATCTTCGCGTTCACGCCGGACAAGTCCACCCTCAACGTCATGTCCCTGATCTGGGGCATCCAGCCGCTGCTCGTTGAGTTCGTGGAGCACACGGACAAGATGACCGCGCAGGTGGACCGGGTGCTCTTCGAAAAGGGCCTGGTGGACATCGACGATCTGGTCGTCATCGCGGCCGGCTCGCCGCCCGGCAAGGCCGGTTCCACCAACTCGCTGAAGGTCCACCGGGTCGGGGACCTGGCGGATGCAGGCGAAGCCCTGAGCGGCCAGGGCGATTCCCGGCGTGAGCGCGTCGGTCCCTGGCCCAGCAGCTGATCAAGCGACAAAAGGGCCGGTTCAAACTGAACCGGCCCTTTTGTGCGGCTGTTTAGTTGACCTGGTTGATGATGGTCTCGGCCACCTCGCGCATGCTCAGGCGGCGGTCCATCGAGGTCTTCTGGATCCAGCGGAAAGCCTCCGGCTCCGTCAGTCCCATCTTGGTGATCAGCAGGCTCTTGGCGCGCTCCACCAGCTTCCGGGTGGCGAACTGCTCCTGCAGATCGGTCACCTCTGCCTCCAGGGCCTTGATCTCCTGGTGCCGGGAGAGCGCAATCTCAATGGCCGGAACCAGGTCGGCAGGTGTGAACGGCTTGACCACATAGGCCATGGCACCGGCGTCGCGGGCGCGTTCCACCAGTTCCTTCTGGCTGAAGGCCGTCAGCAAAACGACCGGCGCGATCCTGGCCTTGACGATCTGCTCCGCCGCCGTGATGCCGTCCATGACCGGCATCTTGACGTCCATGAGCACCAGGTCGGGCTTCAACTCCGTAGCCAGTTCCACGGCCTTCTCGCCGTTGTCAGCCTCGGCCACGACGTCGTACCCCTCACCGCGCAGGATTTCGACGATATCCAGGCGGATCAGCGTTTCGTCTTCGGCGACGACAACGCGGCGTGCGGGGGTGGTCTCAGTTTGCTCGGACACTGGTGCTCCTTGAGGACGTTCGGGCAACCCGCTGGTGGCGGTTCACGAAAACAGCCTATCGGCATGTAGAGTAGATTCGCGCACTGTGGAGCATGACAGTCTTCACATGCGCTCTATCGGTCCGGAGGCCAAGCTTCCGCGATCATCGGCCGTACGGCCGGGCCCGAGTGGCGGAATTGGCAGACGCACCGCACTCAAAATGCGGCGCCGAAAGGTGTGTGGGTTCGAGTCCCACCTCGGGCACAATGTTTCCCCTAGTTTGGGTTCTGCTCTCCGCGTGTATGCACTGTATGGACGATCCTCTGTCATCGATGGCTCTGCGCAAGAACGACGGCGAGGGCGGTAGTGATATCCGTGACCTTGCCGGTGGTCAGGGTATAGGGACGGGACGCACCGCCGTCGTACCGGCCGTGCGGCAGTCGGCGTCGTAGCTTGGACGAGATGGAGCGGGCTCACAACCTTTGGGATTGCTGATACTGAGCTTCGCGCGCTGCCGGATTTCGGCCAGCGGGTTAGGACCCGGGGCGCCCGGGCCGCTCCTTGCTGGCCCACGGGTCGTAATCCACGATGAGCTCCTCCTGCGGCGGCCGCTCCGTTTCGGCGACGTGCTGCAGGTTCACCCGCACTCTGTACCAGAGCGAGCTTGATCCGCGCATACCGTCGACGAGCACATCGGCCGGGTGCAGTGCCGGGACGAGGTCCGCGTGCCGGCTCTTCCATTCATCGAGCGCCGCGTACGCCTCGGGTTTGGTCTTGGTGCGGGCAACCTCGATGAGCGGCATGATCGACTTCCGGCGGCCGGAACCGTCGCCACCGCGCGGCGGCTTCTCTGCGGGGCCGAGCTCGGCCGCCAAGGCGAGGAGCCCGTCAAGGGTGCCGACCGCCTCATCGATGCCGGCGTGGGGGTCACCCACATCGGCGAAACGCTCGAGCACTGATCGCACAGTGAACTGCTCTGGCCGGGCGGAGCGGACCTCGTTCCAGGTGAGCGGGGTCGAGACCCGGGCGTCGGGCAGGGGCCGGATCGAGTACGCGGACGCCACGGTGCGATCCTTGGCGTTCTGGTTGAAGTCGACGAACACACTTTCGCCGCGCTCCTCCTTCCACCACCGAGCGGTCGCGAGTCCGGGAGCACGGTTCTCGACCTCGCGGGCGAGAGTCTCGGCGGCTAGTCGCACGTCGCGGTACGACCATTGGGGCGCGATGCGCACGAGGATGTGGAGTCCCCGCGACCCACTCGTTTTCGGCCACCCCACCAGTCCCACGTCCTCGAGCACCTCCTGCGCGACGTAGGCGGCGTCGACGATCTGCGACCAGTTGACTCCCGGCATCGGGTCAAGGTCGACGCGGAGCTCGTCGGGATGTTCCAGGTCTTCGGCGCGCACGGGGTGCGGGTTGAGGTCCAGGCATCCAAGATTCACCACCCACGCCAGGCCCGCAGCATCCCGGATGACCGCCTCTTCGGCTGATGTCCCTGACGCGTAGTGCAGCGTTGTCGTGTCGATGAAGTCAGGGTGGTTTTCGGGCACGCGTTTCTGAAAGAACGGTTCAACGTCGATGCCTTCGGGAAGCGCTTAAGCACCATTGGGCGGCCGCCGGCGCCGCGCAGCGCACCGTCCGCGACGGCGAGGTAGTAGCGAACCAGGTCGAGCTTCGTCAGCCCGGCTTGGGGGAACACCACCTTGTCCGGACTTGAGATGCGAACCTCGGTGCCGGCAATGTCGAGGATCTCGGCCGGGGTCTTTGACGGGTTCATTCCGCCACGCTAGCAACGATCGGATGTCCCAGCCAGACCAGCTGCGCGCCAATGAAATTGACCAGGAAGGGTTTAGGCCCAGGCCAAGAGCAGGCTGCTACACGAGCGGCCAGGGGAAACGCATGCCGGTGGTATCGACCGGCAGCACACGTTCGCGCAGCAGGCGCCTGACCCGCCGTTGCAACGCGCTGATCTCGGCGTCGTCGAGGAGGTCGGCGACGTCCTCAGGCACTGTCTCGGCGAGCGGGGCGATGTCCTCGAGCAGGCCATCGGCAATAGGTTCGCCCGCGAAGTCCCAGATCACCGTGCGGAGCTTGAAGTCTGCTGAGAAGCACAATCCGTGGTCGATGCCCCACACATGGCCGTCCTGTCCACGCAGGACATGCCCGCTCTTCCTGTCGGTGTTGTTGGCGACGCAGTCGAGCAGGGCAATCTGGGCCAGGACGTTATGGGTTTCGGGTGATTCCGCGTACAGGGTGAAATAGTGCTCGTGCAGGTCGTTCTCGATGAACCACTGGAGCGACCCGATGCCCAACGGGGAGTCCTCGCGGATCACCGTCGTCGGAACAATTCCCCACCCCAAGTGCTCGCTGAGCAGGTAGGCCGCGCGTTCCCGCCGGTACAGCCCGGGCTCGAAATCGGACAGTGCGCGTTCCCCCGCCTCCGGCTTGTAGATTGCCCACGCCGAATCGTCCCCGCACGAGACCTGGACGAGGAACGTCGCGTTGCTGCTGCGCAGGATCCGTCCCAGCAGTTCGATGCGGCCCTCGACGAGCAGCGTCAGCTCCCGTCCGGACACCGTTCCTGCCTTTTCACGATGCCCTCAGCCCGATCAAGGGCTCCAAGGTCGAGTTCACCATGAGCACGGCGGGTGCCTGCCCCTCCGAATACGAGATGGCCGAAACCGAACCCGGCCCGATGACGATCCGCTGGAAGAGGTCCAGATGCGTTCCCAGCGCGTGCGCGACGGCCGCCTTGATCGGATCCGCATGGGAAAAGCAGACGACGACGCCGCCAGCGTGGGCGGTACGCAGTGCCTCAAGCGTTCCGACCATCCGTGCCTGCATCTGCGCGAAGCTCTCCCCGTCAGGGAAACGGAACGCCGACGGGGTCTGTTGGACGGTCTGCCACTGCGGCAGGGCCGCCAGGTCGGCGAGCGCGGCGCCGGTCCACTCGCCGAAATCGCATTCGAGCAGGCCGGCGTCCTCGTGCAGCGTGAGTCCGGTGCAAGCTGCCGCAGGCTCTGCAGTCTCGCGGGCGCGCTCCAGCGGCGACGAATACAGGCCGTCGATGTGGAGGCCGGCGAGCCGCTCCGCGACCCGTTCAGCCTGGACCCGGCCCCGCTCCGACAGATGCAGTCCCGGAGCCAATCCGGGCAGCACTTTGCCGGTCGTCGGCGTCTCTCCATGGCGCACCAGGAGAAGCAGGGTGTTCGGCGGTGTGGCTGGCGCCGAAGGCGTTGCTGCAGTCATCACGATCCAGCCTAGCGTTCGCCGCATGCCCCGGGCCGGGGGAGCCGAACTCTCGATTCAGTGCACGGCGGGGTCTACGGTTGAGGTGTGAGTGATCGTCCGAATATCTTCACCGTTGGAGAATTGCGTGCGGCCGGGCACGTCCACAAGGACTTGCGCCACGAGATCCGCGACAACCTGCTCGCCGCGCTCGCCGCGGACGCCGATCCCTGGCCGGGTATGTACGGTTTCAGCCGCACCGTGCTGCCCCAGCTTGAGCGTGCATTAATCGCCGGGCACGACGTCGTGCTGCTGGGGGAGCGGGGACAGGGCAAGACCCGGCTTCTGCGCACCTTGGTCGGGCTGCTCGATGAGTGGTCGCCCGTCATTGAGGGATCGGAGCTGAACGAACACCCCTACGAGCCGATCACCGAGCAGTCCCGGGCGCACGCGCTCGCAGAAGGGGACCGCCTGCGCGTGGCATGGCGCCACCGCTCGGAGCGCTACGTCGAGAAGCTCGCCACGCCGGATACCTCCGTGGCTGACCTCATTGGCGACGTGGACCCGATGCGGGTTGCCGAGGGCCGCCGGCTGGGGGACCCGGAAACCATCCACTACGGCCTTGTCCCGCGCTCCAACCGCGGCATCATCGCCATCAACGAACTGCCCGACCTTGCCGAACGGATCCAGGTCGCAATGCTGAATGTGATGGAGGAGCGCGACATCCAGATCCGCGGCTATGTGCTGCGGCTGCCGCTCGACGTGCTCGTTGTCGCCTCGGCCAACCCCGAGGACTACACCAACCGCGGCCGGATCATCACGCCGCTGAAGGACCGCTTCGGTGCCGAGATCCGCACCCACTATCCGATCGAACTCGACGACGAGGTCGCCGTCATCCAGCAGGAGGGGCGGCTGGTCGCCGAGGTCCCGCCGGTCATCCTCGAGATCCTGGCCCGCTACACCCGTGCGCTGCGGGAGTCACCGGCGATCAACCAGAGCTCCGGGGTCTCGGCCCGGTTCGGCATCGCGGGTGCCGAGACGGTGGCCGCGGCGGCGCTGCGCCGGGCCACTGTGCGCGGGGAGGACGAGGCGGTCGCGCGGATCGTGGACCTGGAGAGCGCGGTGGAAGTCCTCTCCGGCAAGATCGAGTTCGAATCGGGCGAGGAGGGACGCGAACAAGCCGTCCTTGAGCACCTGGTGCGCACGGCCACTGCAGAAGCCGTCCGCGTCCACTACCGCGGCCTCGATTTCGGACCGCTCGTGGCGGCGCTGGACGGCCACACCACCGTAACCACCGGGGAAGAAGTCACGGCACGGGAGTTCCTCGAGAACCTACCGGCGCTCGACGGATCCGGACTGTATGACGAGATCAGCGCCCGCCTGGAGGCGAAAAACGACGGGCAGCGGGCCAGCGCCATCGAGCTTGCGCTGGAGGGACTGTTCCTCGCCCGGCGGATCTCCAAGGAATCCGACGACGGCGAAACGATCTACGGCTAGGTACAGGACGAGGGACAGGCAGCATCATGGGCGTTCACCACCGGTCCTCCAGATACGGCCGGTACACGGGCGGACCCGATCCGCTCGCCCCGCCGGTCGACCTGGCCGAGGCGCTTGACGCGATCGCCGAGGACGTCATGGCAGGCTACTCGCCCCGGCACGCCCTGCAGGAGTTCCTGCGGCGTGGCAGCCGGAGCCGGGACGGGCTCGATGACCTCGCCGGCCGGGTGCAGCAGCGCCGGCGTGAACTGCTGGGCCGCCACCGGCTGGACGGCACACTGGAGGAGGTCCGGAAGCTCCTGGATACTGCCGTGCTGGAGGAGCGCAAACAACTTGCCCGCGACGCCATGATGGACGAGACCGACCGCGCCTTCCGGGAAATGCAGCTGCAGAACCTCCCCTCGTCCACGGCGGCAGCGGTCAACGAGCTCGCCTCCTATGACTGGCAGTCGAGCTCCGCCCGGGAGGCCTACGAGCGGATCAAGGACCTGTTGGGCCGGGAGGTCCTCGACCAACGGTTCGCCGGCATGAAACAGGCCCTCGAGAACGCCACTGATGAGGACCGGGCCGCGGTGGGCGCCATGCTGCGCGACCTCAACGAACTGCTGGACAAACACCGGCGCGGCGAGGATACGGACGCGGACTTCCAGGAGTTCATGGCACGGCACGGGCAGTTCTTTCCGGAGAATCCGCAATCGGTCGAGGAGCTGATCGATGCCCTCGCCCAGCGCGCCGCTGCCGCCCAGCGGCTCCTGCAATCGATGTCCCCGGAGCAGCGCGAGGAGCTGATGCGCCTGTCGGCCCAGGCGTTCGGTTCCCCTGAACTGATGGCACAGCTCGATCAGCTTGACGCGAGCCTGCGGGCCCTGCGCCCCGGCGAGGACTGGACCGGCGCCGAACGCTTCGAGGGCCAGGAGGGGCTCGGCCTGGGCGACGGGACGGGCGTGCTCCAGGACCTGGCCGAACTGGACGGGCTGGCCGAACAGCTTGCCCAGTCCTACAACGGATCAAACCTGGACGACCTGGATCTGGATGCCCTGGCCCGCCAGCTCGGCCAGGATGCCGCGGTGACCGCCCGGACCCTCGCGGAGATCGAGCGGGCGATACAGGACGGCGGTTATCTGCGGCGCGGCGTGGACGGGGACCTTCGCCTGTCCCCGCAGGCCATGCGGCGGCTTGGAAAGTCGTTGCTGCGGGACACCGCCAGGCAACTGTCCGGCCGCCAGGGTCGCCGGGACACCCGCACCGCCGGGGCTGCGGGCGAGCAGACCGGCTCCAGCCGTGAATGGCAGTTCGGGGACGCCGAACCGTGGGATGTCACAAGGACCATGACCAACGCGATCCGGCGCACGATCGCCGACGGCGGTGATCCGGCCCGCGGCCTGCGCCTCGGCATGGGCGACATTGAAGTGGCCGAAACCGAAGCCCGCACGCAAGCCGCCGTCGCCCTCCTCGTCGACGTGTCGTTCTCGATGGCGGCGGAGGGACGCTGGGTGCCGATGAAACGCACGGCGCTCGCCTTGCACCACCTGGTCTCAACACGGTTCCGCGGCGACCGGCTGCAGCTGATCACGTTCGGCCGCTACGCGCAGACCATGGACATCGGCGAGCTCACGGCCCTGCCGGCGGTACGCGAGCAGGGAACGAACCTGCATCACGGCTTGCTGCTGGCCAACCGCTTCTTCCGCCGGCACCCGTCCATGCAGCACATCCTCCTCGTGGTGACCGACGGCGAACCCACCGCGCACCTGGTGGCGGACGGCCACTCGTGGTTCTCCTGGCCGCCCGACCCGGAAACCATCCGCGTCACGGTTGCCGAGCTCGACCGGCTCGGACGTGCCGGCACCCAGGCCACGTTCTTCCGGCTCGGCGATGATCCGGGCCTTGAACGGTTCGTCCAGCGTATGGCCCGCCGGATTGACGGCAGGGTGGTCGCACCGGACGCCGGGGACCTGGGGGCTGCTGTTGTGGGGGAGTACCTCCGTGCGCATTTCCGCAGCCTGTACGACGACGGCGACTGGGTTTCGTAGGCGGCGCGGCTTCCTAATCCTCGGCCAGCCTGCGCAGGCCGGGGGCGGGGTCGATGCCCTCATCTGCTGCCACGAGCAGCAGCAGGGACCGGGCTTCCTCGCCGCAGGCACCGCAGCCGGCAAGATGTGCGTGCAGGGCCGGCATGCCTGTTGGGCCATCGGTTAGCAACCTGTCGACAAATTCGTCCATCTGCTCGAAGCAGTCGTCGCAGGACAGCCAAGGCCCGGGATCCAGGGTCAGCCGCGCGGCGGCCTCCGGCGTCAGGTCGCGGTGCTGTCCAGTCATGGGATCACTTCCTCCGTGCGGGATGGCTCCAGATAGCCGGCTTCCGTCAGCCGGGCGCGGAGCCGGCCCCGGGCATCATGGAGTGTCTTGTACAGAGCGTTGCGGGTGGTGCCGAGCCGGTCGGCGAGGACATCGATGGGGACGTCGTCAACGAGCAGGGCGAGCACAACCGTCCGCTGATGGGCCGTTAGAGCCTGGTCGATGGCGATGTTGACCGCGTGGGAAAAGTCGGCCGCCTCGGCCAACTGCTCCGGAGAACTCCCGGCAGCGGCGGGCTCGGGCAGGGAATCCAACGGGACTTCGCGCCGGCGCCAGACCGTGCGTCGCACTTCTACAGCCGCGTGCAGGATGCCGAACTTGTAGGCCCAGGTCGTGAACCTGCTCCTGCCCTCGAAGCTGGACAGCTTGCCCAGCACCGCGACCATGGCCTCGTCTGCGGCCTGCTGGATCAGTTCCTCACGCCGGGCACTGCCAATCGTTGGTGCCAGCATCCGGGATACCTGATGGCGGGCCGCCTTCAGCAGGAGGGAATGCAAACGGGCCAGCGCCTCGTCGTGGCCGGGTCCCGGAGCGCTGAGCAGGTCCACCCAGCCCTGGCTGGCATCCGGGATCCGGACCGGGTCGGCATCAGCGAGTTCGGGACCGTCCAACGCCGCCATAGAGCATCACTCCCGTTCCCGGGTTCCAGCGAACGGGCCGAGGATCCGGACCGCCAGTTCCGGGGGACAGCCCCGGTCGACCAGATTCAGCAAGGCATGAATGTCAACGCCGGGTGTTGCCGCCAGAAGTTGCGCCAGCGTATCAGGAAAGCCCGCGGCCTGAAGGAGCCGGCCGCGCCAGGCGACGACGCTGTCTGTAGCCGCCGCGGGTACATGTTGGGTGGTCATACCTGATTAGTGTCAGCGGGGCGGCAGTACTTACGGAAAGCAGCGAAAAAATTTCGAGGGGCTGCCGGGCCAGCGGAACATCAGTGCCGGCCCGGTATCCTCCTGCCAGCGGGTCAAGGTTGCGACGCCAGGATGCCGTCGATCTGCCCCATGGCCTCCTTCATGCCTTCCTCCATGCCCATCTCGAGCATCTTCTGGAGCTGCTCGAGGGATTCGAAGTTGGACACCGTTGTCATGCGCGTGCGTCCGCCCACGTCCTCGAGCGTGACGACGGCGTGGGCGCTCCCCATCTCGGCCACCGGGTCCCCGTTGTCGTCGGCGAAGCCGTCGTCGAACTCGAGCCGGTGCGGCGCCTCGATTGCCGTGAACCGCCACCAGCCGCGCGGCTTGTCGCCCTCCGGTGTCGTCATGTAGTAGCTGGCTTTGCCGCCCGGCTTGAACTCGTGGGTCTCGAAGGTGGCCGGATAGGTCGGCGGGCCCCACCAGCGTTCGAGTTGCCGCGGATCTTCCCAAATCTGCCACACCCGCTCAACGCTGGCGTCGAACTCGGCGACAATGGTGAGGTTCAAGGCCTGGGTGTCCTTGCGGGATTCGATAACGGTCATGGTCGTGCCCTTTCTACTGTTCGAGGATTTCCGCAATCCGGCCCAGTCGCTGGAGCCAGATCTTCTCGTACTCGTCAAGCAGCCGCTGGACCCTTCCCAGCCCTTCAGGATGAGCCCGCACAATCTGCTCCCTTCCGCGCTTCTCTTTGGTGACGAGCAGCGCGCGTTCGAGAACCGCCACGTGTTTCTGCACTGCGGCGAAACTCATGTCATACCGGGCGGCCAACCCTGAAACCGAAGATTCGCTGGTGAGGACCCGGGCGACGATATCGCGCCTGGTGGCGTCCGCCAACGCTTGGAACAGGCGGTCCAGCTCGATCTCTTTTAGCTCATGTACAACCATTTGGTTGTAGATTACTGGTCCCGTCCGCCGTCGTCAAGGAAAATTGCACCGGCTCCCGCTCTTGCTGTAGACCCCTGTCCTGGTGTCGAATCTCTTAACAGCACGGGCGAATGCACGACGACGATGTCCAGCCAGGAGGCGCTCATGTCGGGGAAATCCACCAACGGGACGGCAAAGGGTTCAGGGCGGACGGCCGACCTGCGACGGACGGACCCCGCGGCCCCGGCGCCACCCGACCGCCCGGAGCAGATCCGCAATGTCGTGCTGGTGGGTCATTCCGGGGCAGGGAAGACCATGCTCGTGGAGGCGATGCTGGCGGCGACGGGGGCCATCACGCGCCTGGGTTCCCTCGCCGACGGCACCACCGTCAGCGACGCCGATCCGTCCGAGATCCACCAGCAGAGGTCGGTTGCGCTGTCCGTCATTCCGTTGATGTACGACGACGTCAAGATCAACCTCCTCGACACACCGGGTTACTCGGATTTCACCGGCGAGCTGCGTGCCGGACTCCGCGCAGCTGATGCGGCCCTCTTCGTCGTGTCTGCTGTCGATGACATCGACGGGGCCACCACGGCGCTCTGGGGCGAGTGCGAGGCCGTCGGGATGCCCCGCGCCGTGGCCATCAGCAAAATGGACCATCCGCGCGCGGATTTCGAAGCAGCGCTGGCCCGGTGCCGCCAGGCCTTCGGCGAGACCGTGCAGCCGCTGTACCTGCCGGTGCGCGCCGGGTCCGAAACCACCGGGCTGCTGGGGCTGCTTTCCGCCACCGTGTCGGACTACGGCAAAGGCGACCGGCAGCCCGCGGTCCGTCAGGCGGAAGCACAGGAACTCGCGGCCGCGGAGGATACCCGGGCAGCGCTCATCGAGGGCATCATCGCCGAGAGCGAGGACGAGTCGCTGATGGACCGCTACCTCGGCGGCGAGGACATCGGCCTGGACGTCCTGATCCCGGACCTGGAGACCGCCGTGGCGCGCGGCTCCTTCTACCCGGTGCTGGCCACGTCCTCGGAAACGGGCCTGGGCATCGCGGAGCTGCTGGACATGATCAGGCGCGCCTTCCCGTCGCCGCTGGAGCACGCGCTGCCGCCGGCCATGCCGCTGTTCGGCTCGAAGGGCAAGCCGTTGAGCTGCGATCCGGACGGCCCGCTGGCCGGCGAGGTGGTGCGCACGACGACGGACCCTTTCCTCGGGCGCGTCTGCCTGGTCCGCGTCTTCTCCGGCACCTTGCGGGAGGACTCGGCCATCCACGTCGCCGGGCACGGGCTGGCCGAACGCGGCCATCCGGACCACGACAGCGATGAGCGGGTCACCCATCTGCATGCGCCCATGGGGACTTCCTTGCGGGCCGTGCCGTACTGCATCGCCGGGGACATCTGCGCCCTGACAAAAATCGGCAGCGCCGAGACGGGCGACACGATCTCGGCCAAGGACCAGCCGCTGCTGATCCAGGCCTGGGACATGCCCGAGCCGCTGATGCCGGTCGCGGTCGAGGCGGCTTCCCGAAACGACGAGGCCGCGCTGGCCAAGAACCTGGCGAAGGTGGCGGCCGGGGATCCGACCCTGCGCGTGGAGCGGAATGCCGAAACGCACCAGCTGATCCTTTGGTGCATGGGTGAATCCCACGCCGAGGTCGTCCTGGACCACCTGCGCGGCCAGGGCGTCACGGTGAACACGGTCGACGTCGTTACCCCCTTGCGCGAGACGTTCGCCTCAGCTGCGGCAGGCCATGGTCGCTACGTGAAGCAGTCCGGCGGGCACGGGCAATTCGCCATTTGCGATATCGAGGTGGAGCCGCTCGAACGCGGCGCCGGCTTCGAGTTCCTCGACAAGATCGTGGGCGGAGTGATTCCCGGCCCGTTCATTGCTTCGGTCGAGAAGGGCGTCCGGGCACAGATGGAAAAGGGCGTGGCGGCCGGGTTCCCCGTGGTGGACATCCGCGTCACGCTGGTCGGCGGCAAGACCCACAGCGTGGACTCCTCCGACGCCGCGTTCCAGTCCGCAGGGGCGCTCGCCCTGCGGGAGGCCGCGGCTGCAGCGCGGATCCAGCTGCTCGAACCGGTCTCCGCCGTGGCCATCACGGTGCCGGAGGAATACGTGGGCGCAGTGATGAGCGACCTGTCCGCCCGCCGCGGCCGCCTGACGGGCACCGATTCAGCGCCAGGCGGCGGCACCGAAATCACGGCGGAAGTCCCGGACCAGGAGCTGCTGCGCTACGCCATCGACCTCCGGGCACTGACCAGCGGGACCGGGCGGTTCCGGCGCAGCTACCTGCGGCACGATCCGGCCCCCGCCAGCGCTGCCTCGGCGGTGAATGCCTGACAGTGAACGCCTGACGGGGCATGCCTGGCCAGGAGCGCGATGCGGTCCCGGTTCCCTCAGGAGCCGTGCGCTCGCAGGAACGCGGTGACCTTGCCGGCCAGGGAGGCGCCGGTTTCCTCGGCGCTGCGCTTGGCGCCGGCGACTTCGAAGGAATGCCCGGCGTCCGGCAGCCAGTCGAGCTCCGCCGCCGGTCCGATTTTCTCCACTACGCCCTCCAGCAGTTCCCGGGTCGCAAAGGGATCCTTGGCGCCTTGCAGGAAGAGCATGGGCACCGTGAGGCCGTAGAGATGCTCGTCGCGCAGCTTCTCCGGTTTGCCCGGCGGATGCAGCGGGTAGCCGAGGTAGACCAGCCCGGCGGCAGGCATCCCTTCCGCGACTGCCATGGACGCCATCCGCCCGCCGAACGACTTCCCGCACGCCCACAGCGGCTCGCCGTCGGATAGCTCTGCCGCGACGGCCATGACCTCGCGCCAGGTGGCCATCGCCGCCGGCGGCCGGTCCGGGAACCTTCTGCCGGCCTCCCGATAGGGGAAATTGAAGCGCAAAGTGGCCACGCCGTCGTCGTTCATGGCGTTGGTGAAGCCGCGCAGGAACGGATGCTCCATCCCGGCACCCGCGCCGTGCGCGACCACGAGCGTGGCGAACGCGGTGTCGGGCCGGGCATAAACGGCGGAAACGGCCGCGTCGCCGACGCGGATCTGCAGGGTCTGGTCAGCTGGCATGTACCCATGATGCCGTGCCAACGCTCCGATGCGCTGCCAGCCCTCGTCACGGGCGCCGGCCTGCGCTTATGGTGTAGCCATGGCCAGCGAGCAGACATTCCTGAAGGTGGACGGGCCGCACGGCGAGCGGGAGGTGCGGATCTCCAGTCCGTCCCGGGTGGTCTGGCCGGAGCCCGGCCTGACCAAGCTGGACCTGGCCCGCTACGTCGCCAGCGTGGGGGAAGCCTTCATCGCCGCCAACGGGGACCGGCCGGTCGCGCTCCAGCGGTTCAAGGAGAATATCGACGGCGAGCAGTTCTTCTCGAAGAACCCGCCGAAGGGCACGCCGGACTATGTGCGCTCCGTGCCGGTCATCTATCCCAGTGCCCGGTCGCATCCGCAGCTGGTGCTGGATGAACCGGCCGCCGCGGTCTGGGCGGTGCAGATGAACACCGTCGTTTTCCACCCGTGGCCATCCCGGACCGGCAACACGGACAATCCGGACCAGCTGCGCATCGACCTGGACCCTCAGCCCGGCACGGATTTCGACGACGCAATCCCCGCCGCCCTGGAACTGCGCAAGGTCCTGGCCGAGGCCGGGCTGGAGGCGTTCATCAAGACCTCCGGCAACCGCGGGCTGCACGTGTATGCCCCGGTCAAGCCGGTCCGCGAGTTCCTCGACGTGCGGCACGCCGTCATCGCCGCCGCCCGGGAGCTGGAACGGCGGATGCCCCAGGACGTGACCACGGCCTGGTGGAAGGAAGAACGCGGCAAGCGGATTTTCGTCGACTTCAACCAAGCCAACCGGGACCGGACCATCGCCGGCGCCTACAGCCCGCGGGCCCTGCCCCATGCCTCAGTGTCCTGTCCGATCACTTGGGACGAGCTGGAGCACATCAAACCCGCGGACTTCACCATCACTACGGTGCCGGCGCGGCTGCAGGAGACGGGGGACCCGTGGGCCAGGATGCACGAGAACCCGGGAACCGTCGACGAACTGCTCACGTGGTGGGACCGCGATTGCGCCAACGGCCTGGGGGAGCTGCCCTTCCCGCCGGATTATCCCAAGATGCCGGGCGAGCCGCCCCGGGTGCAGCCGAGCCGCGCGAAAAAGAAGGAGTGACGATGCCCAGGACCGTGTACTACGTCGCCAGCTCGCTCGACGGGTTCATCGCGGACGAGCAGGACAAGCTCGAATGGCTCTTCCAGTTCAACGATGCCGACGGCGTCGAGGACTCCTACAAGGAGTTCATGGCCGGCATCGGCGCGCTCGTCATGGGATCGGAGACCTACAAGTTCATCCTGGACTCCGGGGGAGCGGACGCCTGGGAGTACGGCGACACCCCGGCGTGGGTCTACACCCACCACGAGCTGCCAGGGATCCCGGGCGCGGACATCACCTTCGTCCGCGGCGACATCAGCCTGTTCCACCAGAATGTCGCGGCTGACGCCGGCGACCGGGACGTCTGGGTCATCGGCGGCGGGGAGGTGGCGGCGCAGTACCTCGACGCCGGCCTCCTCGACGAACTGATCGTCACGTTCGTGCCGGTGGTACTGGGCAGGGGCAAGCGGCTCCTGCCGGTGACAACGACGACGGCGCCCGCCGAGTTGACCGGGTCCCGCACCCTGGGTGCCGGCATGGTGGAGCTCCGCTACCGCTTCGGCAAGGAGTAGCCCGCGCTGGTTGCCATAGGGTCAGCTGACGCCCGCTGCTACCCATTGTCCCTGATCAGGTTGGTGATGCGGGCCGTGGACAGCCGGCGGCCCTGCTCGTCGGTCATGACCACTTCGTGGACCGCCAAGGTGCCGCCGAGCTGGATGGCGGTCGCCGTACCGGTGACCAGGCCGGAGGCAGCCCCGCGGTGATGGGTGGCTCCGACTTCGATGCCAAGGGCATGCCGGCCGGGGCCGGCATGGATGGACGCCGCGAAGGAGCCGAGGGTTTCAGCCAGCACCACATGCGCCCCGCCGTGGAGGATGCCGGCGACCTGGGTATTGCCCTCGACGGGCATGGTGGCGACAGTGCGTTGGGCGGACATCTCGGAGAAGACAATGCCCATTTTCACGACCAGGGCTCCGACTCCCATGTGGCGCAACCAGGACCAGTATTCCGGCGGAACACCTGCCGCCGCGAGCTCCTCGGTCTTGTCGCCGGTGCTGCTGACGGCCTCGGTTGCGGGTGTGAAATTGTCGCTCATGGGAACTAGGCTGGCACCTGTGAGTGAAACAAACAAGCCGGAATCAGCCGGCCAATCGGCCACGGCAACTGCAGTACCCAGCACTACTGATTCCGGCGGCGGGCAGCAGCGCCTGCTGGTGATCGACGGACATTCAATGGCGTTCCGGGCGTTCTACGCGCTGCCGGCGGACAAGTTCGCCACCACCACCGGTCAGCACACCAACGCCGTCTACGGTTTCACCTCGATGCTGCTCGCCATGATCCGCGACCAGCAGCCGACGCATGTCGCCGTCGCCTTCGACCTGGACACCCCGACGTTCCGGGAGGCCGAATACACCGAGTACAAGGCCGGCCGGAACAAGACGCCCGAAGAGTTCCACGGCCAGGTGGACCTGATCATCAAGGTCATGGAGGCCATGCGTATCCCCACGATCTCGCTGGACGGCTACGAGGCGGATGACATCATCGCCACCCTAAGCGAACAGGCAGAGTCGGCAGGCTGGGAGGTGCTGGTGGTTTCCGGCGACCGGGACGCCTTCCAGCTGATCACGGACAAGGTCACGGTGCTCTACCCCAAGAAGGGCGTCAGCGACATTCCGCCGATGGATGCCGCCGCAGTGGAGGCCAAGTACTTCGTACCGCCCAGCCGCTACTCGGACCTGGCCGCGCTCGTGGGCGAGACGGCGGACAACCTTCCGGGCGTTCCCGGCGTGGGCCCGAAGACCGCCGCCAAATGGATCAACCAGTACGGCGGCCTCGACGGGATCCTCGAGAACCTCGAGTCGATCGGCGGCAAGGTGGGCAACGCCCTTCGCGAGAACATCGAGCAGGTCAAGCGCAACCGGCGGCTGAACCATTTGCTGCGGGACCTGGACCTGCCGGTGAACCTGGCGACCATGACGCTGGAGCACCCGGACCGGGACGCGGTCGAAGAGCTCTTCGACGCTCTGGAATTCACCACCCTGCGCAAACGCTTGTTCGAGCTGTTCGCGGAGGAAGAGGAAGCCGAAGACACCGAGGTGCACGCGCCTCACCATGTCGTCCTGGCCACCGCCGACGAACTCGACGCCTGGCTGGACGGGACGAACCAGCTGCCAGTGGCCGTGCAGGTCGTTGCCGAAGCGACGACGGCCGGAGAGGATGCCGTGGCGCTCGCGCTGGTGTCGCCGTCCGCGGCAGCCTATGTGGCGCTGGAAGGCCTGGACGCGGATGCGGAAAAGCGGCTCGCCGACTGGCTCCAGGACCTGGACGCTCCCAAGGTGGTCCACGATTTCAAGTACGCCTACAAGCTGCTCTGCCAGCGCGGCCTCGAAATCCTGGGCGTCGTCGACGACACCGCCATCTCGGCCTACCTGATCCAGCCGGACCGGCGGAACTACGAACTGGCGGATCTGGCCCAGTACCACTTGAAGCTCTCCGTGGCGGCCTCCGGCGGTACCGGCGGCGGACAGCTGCAGCTGGACCTTAGCGAAGACGCCGCCGGACCGGCAGTGGCCAAGGCCTTCGCCGCCCTGCAGCTGAGCGAACATTTTGCCGGCCAGCTCATCGAGCGCGGCGCCAACCAGCTGCTTGGCGGACTGGACCTGCCGCTGTCGCTGGTGCTGGCCAGGATGGAACTGAGCGGCATCGCGATCGCGACGGACAAGCTGGACGACTTGCTGGACGGCTTTTCCGCCACGATCAATGCCGCCAGCTCCGAGGCCTTCAGGATCATCGGCAAGGAGATCAACCTGGGGTCGCCCAAGCAGCTCCAGACGGTGCTGTTCGACGAGCTGGACCTGCCGAAGACCAAGAAGATCAAGACCGGCTACTCCACGGACGCTGACGCCCTGAACGATCTGATCACCAAGACCCAGCACCCGTTCCTGGTCCAGCTGCTGGCCTACCGGGATGCCTCCAAGCTGCGCCAGACCGTCGAAGGCCTGCGCAAGTCCGTCTCCGAAGACGGGCGCATCCACACGACCTATGCGCAGACAGTTGCCGCCACCGGCCGGTTGTCCTCGATCAACCCCAACCTGCAGAACATCCCGGTCCGCTCCGAGGAGGGTCGGCGCATCCGCGAAGTGTTCATCGTCGGCGAGGGGTATGAATCGCTGCTCACAGCGGACTATTCGCAGATCGAAATGCGGATCATGGCGCATCTTTCCGGCGATGAAGGGCTCATCCAGGCTTTCCGCGAGGGAGAGGACCTGCACCGCTTCGTCGGTGCGCACATTTTCGGTGTGGCCCCGGAGGAGGTCACCAGCGAGATGCGTGCCAAGGTGAAGGCCATGTCCTACGGCCTGGTCTACGGACTGAGCTCATTTGGCCTGTCCAAGCAGCTCAACATCCCGGTGGATGAGGCCCGGACGCTGATGAAGGACTACTTCGCCCGGTTCGGTGCCGTACGCGACTACCTGCGCGGGATCGTCGACCAGGCACGCAAGGATGGCTTCACCTCCACCATCGAGGGCCGCCGCCGCTACTTGCCGGACCTGACCAGCACCAACCGCCAGCTGCGCGAAATGTCGGAGCGGGCGGCCCTGAACGCGCCGATCCAGGGTTCTGCCGCGGACATCATCAAGAAGGCCATGCTGGGCGTCGACTCCGAACTGAAGGCCCAGCAGCTGAAGTCGCGGATGCTGCTGCAGGTCCATGACGAATTGGTGTTCGAGGTGGCACCCGGCGAACGGGAAGCGCTCGAACAACTCGTGCGGGAGCAGATGGGCTCGGCGGCCGAGCTGTCGGTGCCGCTGGACGTGTCGGTCGGCGTGGGAAGCAACTGGCACGAAGCCGGCCACTGATCCGGGAGCCGGGCGGGTGCTGCCGCGGGAGACCTCGCCCCGACTTGGCGCTGGTCCAGCCGGAGCACAGCCGGACTCTGGTGGAAGCGGCTGCAGCCCACTAGGCTCGGCTGTCGTGGAGACCAGCACAGCAAACCAAGCCGGGACGATCCGGATCGAGCAGTTTCCCGCCGGACTGGAGGACGGCCGTCCGGACGCGCGGACCATGGGCTGGTTCGAGGCCGTAAGGGCCGGCTTCCACGACGGGGCGCCGGAACCGGAACACGTGGCAGAGCAGGCGGCCGGCTATGTCGCGGACGGCCGCATCCTCCGGGCAGCGTACGACGACGAGGCCAGGCCGGGTGCCTGGGGCACCGAAATTCCGGTGGCCACCTACGGAACCATGGTCCACGCACTGAACGTTGGCGGCGGGAGGCAGCTGCCGACACACCAGATCACGGGCGTAACGGTCCGGCCAACCCACCGCCGGCGCGGCCTGCTGCGCTCCCTGATCATCCAGGACCTGGAACAGGCAGCGGCGAACGGCCTGGCCATGGCCGCGCTGCAGGCGTCGGAAGCAACCATCTACGGCCGGTTCGGTTTTGGCGCCGCAACCTTCACCCGGAGCATCGACGTCGATGTGCGGGAACGGTTCCAACTGCGCTCCAGCTCCTACGGCACCATGGAACTGGTCGATCCTGCAGCCCTGCTGGATCTTGCGCCGCGGATCTTTGCCGGCTTCCAAGCCGGGACGATGGGATCCTTGGACCGCCAGTATTCGTACGCACAGGTGGCGGCCGGCCGCTGGCAGTGGGAGAAGCCCGAACCGAACCGCAAACTGCGGACAGCGGTGCATTTCCTGCCGAACGGCGAGCCGGCCGGCTATGTGGCCTATAAGTTCGCCGGCTGGGACACCGAGCCCCACACCATGAAGGTGGTCGATCTCGTGGCGTCGTCCGCCGCCAGCTACCTGGAGCTCTGGCGCTACCTCGGGTCTATCGACCTGGTGCAGCGGATCACCTGGCCGATGGCGCCGGTGGAGGATCCGCTGCCATGGGCGTTGGCGGATGCCCGCCGCTATGCGGTGAAGTCGGAAGAAGACATGCTTTGGTTGAGGGTGCTGGATCCGGCGGCAGCCCTGGAGGCCCGGCACTTCGAGCGGGACGGCACCCTGGCCATCGCGATCCAGGATCCGCTGGGCCTTGCGGAAGGAAAATTCCGGCTGGATGTCGACGGCGGCCGCTGCCGGGTGAAGCGGCTGGATTCCGCTGCGCCGGCCGACCTCACCCTAGGCGTCGATGTGCTCGGCTCGCTCTACCTCGGGGGAGCGAAGGCGCGCACCCTCGCCGGTGCGGGACGGCTGGACGGCGGGGACGCCGCCGTCGACCGTTTGGACCGGCTGTTCGGCACCAGTGCGGCGCCCTACTGCATCACGCATTTCTAGCGTGGAGACGGGCTGGGAAAAGACTGGCGGCGCGCCGTCACAGCTTTGACCCGAATTGGTGCATGCCGCTAGACTGGGTGGGCGCGTAATGCGTACGCAGATGCGTCATCCTGCGTCATACCATATTGTCCGCTTCCGGACAGTCAGCAATGTTGGAAGGCTGCAGCTGCTTTGCGCTGGGGTCCCAGAGCAGAGCCGCACTGTGCGGAACCAAGAAAACTATCCACATCGGAGCCCCTACTACATGACCATCACCTCCACCGAGAAGCCCGGTACCCCTCAGGTCGCTGTCAACGACATCGGTACTCCGGAAGACTTTCTCGCTGCCGTCGACGCAACCATCAAGTACTTCAACGACGGCGATCTCGTCGAGGGTACTGTCGTCAAGGTCGACCGCGACGAAGTCCTGCTCGACATCGGTTACAAGACCGAAGGTGTCATCCCCTCCCGCGAGCTTTCCATCAAGCACGACGTTGATCCCGGCGAAGTTGTCGCCGTGGGCGACGAGGTCGAAGCCCTTGTCCTGACCAAGGAAGACAAGGAAGGCCGCCTCATCCTGTCCAAGAAGCGCGCACAGTACGAGCGCGCCTGGGGCGACATCGAGAAGGTCAAGGAAGAGGACGGCGTCGTCACCGGTACCGTCATCGAGGTCGTCAAGGGTGGTCTTATCCTCGACATCGGCCTGCGCGGCTTCCTGCCCGCCTCCCTGGTCGAGATGCGCCGCGTGCGCGACCTGGCTCCGTACATCGGCCAGCAGATCGAAGCCAAGATCATCGAGCTGGACAAGAACCGCAACAACGTTGTGCTCTCCCGCCGCGCCTGGCTGGAGCAGACCCAGTCCGAGGTCCGCTCCACCTTCCTCAACAAGCTGGAGAAGGGCCAGGTCCGTCCGGGCGTTGTCTCCTCGATCGTCAACTTCGGTGCCTTCGTGGACCTGGGCGGCGTCGACGGCCTGGTGCACGTCTCCGAGCTGTCCTGGAAGCACATCGACCACCCGTCCGAGGTTGTCGAGGTTGGCCAGGAAGTCACCGTCGAGGTCCTCGAGGTGGATCTGGACCGCGAGCGTGTCTCCCTGTCGCTGAAGGCCACCCAGGAAGATCCGTGGCAGACCTTCGCCCGCACCCACGCCCTGGGCCAGGTTGTCCCGGGCAAGGTCACCAAGCTGGTTCCGTTCGGTGCGTTCGTCCGCGTCGAAGACGGCATCGAGGGCCTGGTCCACATCTCCGAGCTGGCCGTCCGCCACGTCGAGCTGGCCGAGCAGGTTGTCTCCGTGGGCGACGAGCTGTTCGTCAAGGTCATCGACATCGACCTGGAGCGCCGCCGCATCTCGCTGTCCCTCAAGCAGGCCAACGAGGGCGTCGATCCGGAAGGCACCGAGTTCGACCCGGCGCTGTACGGCATGGCTGCCGAGTACGACGAAGAGGGCAACTACAAGTACCCCGAGGGCTTCGACCCCGAGTCGAACGAATGGCTCGAGGGCTACGAGGCACAGCGCGCCGCTTGGGAGCAGCAGTACGCTGACGCCCAGGCCCGCTGGGAGGCCCACAAGCTGCAGGTTGCACGCCACCTGCAGGAAGACGCACAGGCAGGCTCGGAGACCGGCGAAGCCGCTCCGACGAGCTACTCCTCGGACGCATCCGCGGGTGAGACCGGCAGCGCCGGCACCCTGGCTTCCGACGAGGCACTCGCCGCTCTGCGCGAGAAGCTGACCGGCCAGTAATCCGACGCGCCAACGGCGCGACGATCCGGAACGGGACCCTTGCCTTCGGGCAGGGGTCCCGTTCAGTTAACCGGCTGCTCACCGCCGGGCGGCGGAGGACCCGAGCCGCTTAGTTTTCCCTGGTGCTGACGGTGATGGTGAACTTCGGGTTCCGCGCCACCTGCCGCGTCGGTCCCACCAGCTTCCGCAGCGCGGGGCGGTAGCCAAGGTGGCTGTTCCAGACCGCCCACAGCTCTCCGCCCGGCGCAAGGACGCGTCCGGCATCGGCAAAGAGTTTCAGCGCGATCCCCGCATGCACGGTGGAGCCGACATGGAACGGCGGGTTGACCACGATCAACTCCGCCGAGCGGTCCGGCTGGCTGGAGAGGGCATCGTCGCGGAGCACGGTGACGCGGTCGGCAACCCCGTTCGCGCGCACACTGGCAGCGGCGGAGTCGACGGCGGCCTGGGACTGGTCACTGGCCAGCACCCTCAGGCCAGGGCGGCTAAGCGCGAGGTAAGCGGCGATGGCACCCGTGCCGCAGCCAAGGTCGATCGCCTCCGTTGCCGGCCTGGCCTGGGACAGGTGGGGCAGCAGGAAACGGGTGCCGACGTCCAGCTTCGGTCCGGCAAAGGCAGCACCGTACGCCCGCAGCTGCAGGGGATTGGCCAGGCCGACATCGTGCGCCGACGCGAGGGGGAAGCGGTTCGGTCCCGCGGACAGGGGCCCTTCCGCCAGCAGGATCCGGGATTTCTGCCGCGCGAGCGATGCCTCGACCTTGCCGAAGAAGCGGCCCAGAACATCGTTCATCGCGGTGTTCATATGCTTGAGCCGGCCGCCGGCAAAGACCCGGACCGATGGATCAGCGTAGCTGGCGACCGTCCATGCGATCTCTTCCAGCGCCTCAAGCGACCGGGGCAGGCGCAGCAGCACGACCCTGGCCCCGCCCAGCAGCTCCTGGTCCAGCTGGTCGTTGCGGTAGCAGTCCGCCAGGCCTGCCTGGGCGGCGTTGTTGGCCAGCGCCAACTCACCGGACAGCCCATCCTGGTGCACGCGCAGCCCTCGCAGCCCGTGCCGTGCCGCAGCGCCCAGGGTCAACGCGCCGTACTGGTCGCCGATGATGGCCACCTGCCCTGGCAGCGCCGCTTCGAGGGCAGGTGCTGCCGTGTCAAGCAGCAGGCGGTCGGCGGCATCGGAAGCGAAGAGGTTCCCGGCTTCGATGTCCGGCCGGCGCCGCAGGGCCGCGAAGTCAAAGTCAGCCAAGGTCCACCCACCGGCCGCCGCTGGGAACCGGTTCGGGGCCGCCGCTGGTCAGCGCCGCGAGCCGTTCGCGGAAACCGGCCAGGACGTCGGGGGCGTCTTCCAAGGCGACCTGGATCCGCACACCATCAGCCTGGTATTCGCTGCCAAGTACTTCCACTCCTGCGGCCCGGAGTTCGTTTTCCAGCCGGCCGGCCGCGGCGTGGTCAGCAGGCACGGAGAACAGCTGCATGTGCCGGCGGCGGATCAGCCGGACAGTGGACAAAGCCTGCGACACCGAATCGGAGTACGCCCGGACCAAGCCACCGGCCCCGAGCAGGATGCCGCCAAAATAGCGCACAACGACGGCGGTGACGTCGCTGAGGTCCGCTACCCCCGGAGCGGTCTCGCGCTGGATGAGGGCCTCCAGCATGGGAATGCCCGCGGTGCCCGAAGGTTCGCCGTCGTCATTGGACCGCTGGACCTGGCGCTCCGGGCCCAGGACAAAGGCACTGCAGTGGTGGCGCGCGTCGTGGAATTCCTTGCGCAAGGCAGCCACCAAGGCGCGCGCTTCCTCCTCGGTTTCAGTCCGGCGCAGCACCGTAATGAAGCGCGACCGCTTGATCTCCAGCTCATGCCGATGCTCGCCGTCAACGGTGGTGTAGCTGGACCCGGAATCGGTCGAAGAGAGCGGGGGAGGCACGGCAGTCACGCCTCCAAGCCTAACCCCAGGTACCCGCGCGCGACACGCTGAAAACCTGTTGCCAGCTATCAGCACCGGTGGGAAAATTGCGCCGGGGAGACAGAGCAAACGCCGTGCCGCGCCACGCGCAGCTACCATTCGATCGGCATTGCGGACTGTCCTGGTATGCGGCGGGGGCGGCCGGATGCTCCTGTGTTTGGCGAGGCCGGATTCAGGAGGAACCATTATGTCTACGACCCCAGTCGACAGCAGCATTACCGGCCTCGTGCATCCGTACGAGGAGCTTGAGGCTCAACTGCGCGGCTACACCATCAAACCTGCTGACCCTGCCTACGACGAGGCTCGGGCGGTGTACAACGGCATGATCGACCGGCACCCCGCGGTGATCGTCCGCTGCGCCGACACGGCAGACGTCGTCGCCTGCGTACGCTTTGCGCGCCAGCAGGGGATGGAAGTCGCCGTCCGGGGCGGCGGCCACAACGCCGGCGGGCTCGGTGTGTGGGACGGTGCCCTCGTCATCGATCTAGCGCTGATGCGCAGCACCACCGTCGACCCGGCCAACCACGAGGTGAGGGCAGACGGCGGCTGCCTGTGGCAGGACGTGGACCATGCCACGGTGCCGTTCGGCAGGGCGACACCGTCCGGCTTTGTCTCGACGACAGGCGTCGGCGGACTGACGTTGGGCGGTGGGATCGGGTACCTCGCCCGGCGTTGCGGCCTGACCATCGACAACCTGCTCAGCGCCGATGTGGTGCTGGCGGACGGCGCCCTGGTAACCGCAGACGAGCAGCACCATCGAGACTTGTTCTGGGCGCTGCGCGGCGGCGGAGGCAACTTCGGCGTAGTGACTTCGTTCCGCTTCCGCTGCCACGAGATCGGCGAGAACGGCGTCATAATCGGCGGACCGGTTTTCTACGATCTGGCCGATACCGGCGACGTGATGCGCTGGTACCGCGAGTTCCTGCCCGCCCAGCCGGGGGAGCTCAATGGCTGGATCGGGGTAACCCGAATCCCGTCCGTTCCGGTGTTCCCCGAAGAACTGCATGACCGCAAGGCGTGCGTGATCGTCTGGTGCTACACCGGGCCGCATACCGATGCCGAGCGGGTCCTGGCCCCGGTGCGCGAGTTCGGAAACCCGCTGCTGGTGGGCCTGCAGAACATGCCGTTCTCGTCGCTCCAATCCATGTTCAATCCGCTGCTTCCGGCCGGCATGCAGTGGTACTGGAAAGCCGACTTCTGCACTGAGCTCTCCGACGAAGCGATCGGTGTCCACAGCAAGTACGGGGAGGCGATACCGACCGAATTGTCCACTATGCATCTGTATCCGATCAGCGGCGCAGCGCAGCAGGTTGCCCCGGATGCCACGGCCTTCGCCTACCGCAACGGCGGATGGGCCGGCGTGATCGCCGGCATCGACCCGGACCCGGCCAACGCTGAGTCCATTTCGGCATGGGCCAAAGCCTACTGGCAGGAACTGCACCCCACGTCTGCCGGAGGAGCCTACGTGAACTTCATGATGGACGAAGGACCGGACCGGGTGAAGGCTTCCTATCTGGGCAATTTCGATCGGCTGGCCCGGGTGAAGGCTCAGTACGATCCGGACAACGTCTTCCACGTCAACCAGAACATTCCGCCCGCAGCAGGGTGATGCGCGGTGGTCCTTCGGCATGCCGCTAAGCTGGCGGCATGCTGAAGGTCGGACTGACAGGCGGGATCGCCGCGGGCAAATCCATGGTGGCACGGCGGCTCAGCGAGCTCGGTGCGGTGCTGGTGGATGCCGACGTTTTGGCGCGCGAGGTGGTGGAACCGGGGACGGAGGGGCTGCAGGCCATCGCGGACTGCTTCGGCAGCCAGGTGATTAACGACGGCGGCGGTCTCGACCGTGCGGCGCTCGGCGCCATTGTCTTCGGGGACCAAAGCAAGCGGGAGCAGCTCAATGCGATCGTCCACCCGCTGGTGCGCGCCCGTTCGGCACAGCTCGTGGCCGAGGCTGGGCCGGATGCGATCGTCGTCGAGGACATCCCGCTGCTCGTTGAAACCGGCCAGGGCGCGCATTTCCACTTGGTGGTCGTGGTGGATGCACCGGAGGACGTGCGGATCCTGCGCATGGTCCAGCTGCGGGGGATGGCCGCGGAGGATGCGCGTGCACGGATTGCGGCCCAAGCCACGGCCGAACAGCGGCAGGCCGCAGCGGACGTCGTACTGGCGAACACGTCGAGCGCGGAAAGCCTGCTGGCCGCCGTCGATGGACTGTGGGAGCAGCGGCTGGTCCCGTTCGCCGGGAATCTGGCGGCTGGACGGATAGCTCGCGGAGGCGGCCCGGAACTGGTGGAGGCCCTGCCCGAGTGGCGGCTGCAGGCACAGCGGCTCGCTGCCCGGATCGCGGCGGCTGACCCGCGGATCCTGGCCGTCGCACACATTGGCTCCACGGCTGTGCCCGGACTCGCGGCCAAGGACGTCATCGACCTGCAGGTGGCCGTGGAGTCGCTGGCCGATGCGGATGCCCTGGCCGGCAACCTCGCCGCTGCTGGCTTTCCACGCTGGCCTGGCCAGTGGCGGGACATGCCGAAGCCGTCCGAACCGAATCCCGCGGCGTGGGAAAAACGGCTGCACGGCAATGCCGATCCGGCCCGCAGAGCCAACGTGCACATCCGCGTGCAGGGATCGCCAGGCTGGCGGTATGCCCTCGCGTTCCGGGATTGGCTGCGGGCGGACCCGTCGATGGCGGCAGAGTACCTGGCGGAAAAGCGGCGGCTGTCCCGGCTGCACGCCGCGGACAGTTCTGCCGGCCGCTACGCCAAGGACAAGGACCAGTGGTTCACGAACACGGCGGAGCCGGCGCTGCGGGAATGGATCCGCAGCACCGGCTGGCGCCCCGAGGAAGCCTCGGACTTCTAGTCCGTCCCAGTTCCCGGGATCAGCGGGCGGCCTCCGCGCGGTCGCGTTCGATGCTGGGAATCTCCGTGCCGCGGATTGAACAGCCGGCCGTTTCGGGAATGAACTTCAGCGCGACCGCGCCCACGATGCAGGCCATCATCATGTAGTAGGCCGGCACGAGGGTATCGCCGGTGGCGCCGATCAGCAGTTCGTTGACCAGCGGGGCCGTGCCGCCAAACAGCGCAGTGGAGACGTTGTACGTGATGGCGAAGCCGGCGTAGCGGACCTGTGTGGGGAACATTGCGGGGAAGGTAGCCGAAATGGTCGCGAGCTGGAGCACATAGAGCAGGCCAAGCACTGCGAAGCCAATCAGGGCGGCGCCGAAATTGATCCGCATCAGCAGGTACATCGGAATGGCCGCCACGAACAGGCCCAGCAGCGAGGCCCACCACATCGGCTTCCTGCCCACCCGGTCGGACAGCCGCCCGGCGAACGGAATGACCACCATCATCGCCAGCTGGCCCAGCAGCGTCAGGGTCAGCGCGCTGTTGGCCGAGAGGTTGATCTCGGTCTGCAGGTAGGTCGGCATGTAGCTGAGCAGCGTGTAGTTGGTGACATTCAGCGCGATCACCAGGCCGCCCATGGTCAGCAGCGGCTTCCAGTACTTGACGATCAGGTCGCGCAGTTCGGTCTTGGCGCTCGGCTCCTCCTGGTGGTGGTCCTCCAGGTCCCGGAAGACGGGAGTGTCCTCAAGCTTGGTCCGCAGGTACAAGCCGATCAGGCCCATTGGGCCCGCGACCAGAAACGGCAGGCGCCAGCCCCATTCGGTCATGGCTTCCTGGCCCAGGACGATCTGGAAGAACAGCACCAGCGCGGTACCGAGGACGAAGCCGAAGAGCGTGCCGAATTCCAGGAAGCTGCCGAAGAATCCGCGTTTCTTGTCCGGTGAGTATTCGGCCATGAAGGTCGCGGCGCCGCCGTACTCGCCGCCGGTTGAGAAGCCCTGGACCATGCGCAGGAAGATCAGCAGGATGGGCGCCCAGATCCCGATCATGTCGTAAGTGGGCAGCAGGCCGATGGCGAACGTGGCGCCGGCCATCAGGATGATCGTCAGGGCGAGGATCGACTTGCGGCCGAGCCGGTCGCCCAGCGGGCCCCAGACCAGTCCGCCGAGCGGCCGGACCAGGAAGGAAATGGCGAACGTGGCGAGCGCGAACGCAACGCCGCCCTCAGTGGGGAAGAAGTTCGCCGTGATGTAGGTGACGGCTACGGCGTAGATGCCGTAGTCGAACCACTCCGTCGCGTTACCCATCGCCGAAGCGCCGATCGCTTTGCGGATGGTCTTGCGGCCTCGAGAGTGTCGGTCGTTGGCGCCGCATACTGTGGCTCGACCGGTGCTCCGCCGCTCCGTCCTTCGGCCGTCTCGTCCGGAACGCCCCTGGCCGCGTCCCTTTCCGGTTGGTTTTCGTCGGTCGGCACTTTATCTCCATCCAGGTGCACAGCCACAAAAGCCCTGCGCACCTTCTACTCGATTCGATGCGGCTTTAGGTCACAGTATCCGCCGGTCAGGGGCGTAGGCCAAGAGAATCGCCGGGATTTGCACTGATTGATCAGTTTACTTACTCTTCGGGCTCCGGCGGCGTTCAGCCTGCAGCAATCACGGACCTGCGCTCACCGCATTTGGGGCTACCGTTAAGGACATGAGTCTTGCCCAGGACATCAAACGCGTGGTGGCCCCCTTCGAAGTGGTCAGCGAGTACAAGCCGGCCGGGGACCAGCCGACCGCCATCAAGGAGCTGACCGAACGGATCCAGGCGGGGGAGAAGGACATCGTCCTGCTCGGCGCCACCGGCACCGGCAAAAGCGCCACGACCGCCTGGCTGGTGGAACAGGTGCAGCGGCCCACCCTGGTCCTGGTGCAGAACAAGACACTGGCGGCCCAGTTGGCGAACGAGTTCCGCGAACTGCTCCCGAACAACGCCGTCGAATACTTTGTCTCCTACTACGACTACTACCAGCCCGAGGCCTACGTGCCGCAGACGGACACCTTCATCGAGAAGGACTCCTCGGTCAATGAGGAAGTGGAACGTTTGCGGCACTCGGCGACGAACGCGCTGCTGACCCGGCGCGACGTCGTCGTTGTTGCCACCGTCTCCTGCATCTACGGTTTGGGCACGCCCGAAGAGTACGTGGCCGGGATGGTGACGCTGCGCCGCGGCGACGAAGTCAACCGGGACGACCTGCTGCGCCAGTTCGTGGCGATGCAGTATGCCCGCAACGACATGGACTTCCACCGCGGCACCTTCCGGGTCCGGGGCGACACCGTCGAGATCATCCCGATGTACGAGGAACTGGCCCTGCGGATCGAGTTCTTCGGCGACGAGATCGAGGCGATCCACACGCTACACCCGGTCACCGGCCAGGTGCTGCGCGAGGAAACCGAGATGTACGTCTTCCCCGCCTCGCACTATGTCGCCGGTCCGGAGCGGATGAGCCGGGCCGTGAAGGCCATCGAGGACGAACTCCAGGAGCGGCTGGAGGTCCTCGAGACGCAGAACAAGCTGGTCGAGGCGCAGCGCCTGCGGATGCGCACCACGTACGATCTGGAAATGATGCAGCAGATGGGATTCTGCAACGGTATCGAGAACTATTCGCGGCACATCGACGGTCGCGGTCCGGGGACCGCGCCGCACTGCCTGCTGGACTACTTCCCGGACGACTTCCTGCTGGTTATCGATGAGTCCCATGTGACCGTCCCGCAGATCGGCGCCATGTACGAAGGCGATATGTCCCGCAAGCGGACGTTGGTGGAGCACGGCTTCCGGCTGCCGTCGGCGATGGACAACCGGCCGCTGAAATGGGACGAGTTCCTGGAACGGATCGGGCAGACGGTCTACCTGTCGGCCACCCCGGGCAAGTATGAGCTGGGCAAAGCAGACGGCTATGTCCAGCAGATCATCCGTCCCACCGGCCTGATCGATCCGGAAGTCGTGGTCAAGCCCACGAAGGGCCAGATCGACGATCTGCTGGGCGAGATCCATGCGCGGGTGGAACGCGACGAGCGCGTGCTGGTCACGACGTTGACCAAGCGTATGGCGGAGGACCTCACCGACTATCTGCTGGAGCACGGGGTCAAGGTGCAGTACCTGCATTCCGACGTCGACACCCTCCGCCGCGTCGAATTGCTGCGGGAACTGCGGCTGGGCACCTTCGACGTCCTGGTGGGCATCAACCTGCTGCGCGAGGGCCTGGATCTGCCGGAGGTGTCCCTGGTCAGCATCCTGGATGCAGACAAGGAAGGCTTCCTGCGCAGCAGCACATCGCTGATCCAGACGATCGGCCGCGCCGCCCGCAACGTTTCCGGCCAAGTGCACATGTACGCGGACAGGATCACCGACTCGATGGAGCACGCCATCGAGGAGACCAACCGGCGGCGGGCCATCCAGCTCGCCTACAACAAGGAGCACGGGATCGACCCGCAGCCGTTGCGCAAGCGGATTGCGGACATCACCGACCAGCTCGCCCGCGAGGACGCTGACACGAATGCGCTGCTCGGCGACTTCGATTACGGCAAGGGCAAACGCGGCTACTCCGCTACGAAGTCCAAGGACAAGGCCACGGAGAAGGTCCGCAAGGACGGGATTGCGGCGGCTCCGGCGGAGGACTTGGCGTCCATGATTGAACAGATGACGGCGCAGATGCACGCCGCCGCGGCCGAACTGCAGTTCGAGCTGGCCGCGCGGATCCGCGACGAAGTGGGGGAACTGAAAAAGGAACTGCGGCAGATGCGCGCTGCCGGCCACGCCTGAGGTCCGGCGCCGCCATACGCTACACTTGACCGAGCGTAGGGGAGTATCCCGAACACTGCGGACGTCAACACGCGGGGCATAGCGGCCCTGCCGGGCGCAGTGGCCCGACCGGACACCGGCGGGCGGAGAGACTTGCGGCGACCACCCGTACCCCCGCGCGGCGCATCCGCGCGGGATCACCGTTGAAAGGCAAGGTTCCGTGACGGACCAATTAACCATGCCGTTCCAGATTGCAACCTTTGCGATCCTCGGCGCCATTCTGCTGTTCGACCTGCTCTATGTGGTCAAACGCCCGCATGAGCCCTCGATGAAGGAAGCGGGCCTGTGGGTCAGCTTCTACGTAGCCCTCGCGCTGATCTTCGCGGGCCTGATGTTCTGGCAGGCGGGTCCGGACTACGGCCAGGAATTCCTCGCCGGCTGGGTCACCGAGTACAGCCTCAGCGTCGACAACCTGTTTGTCTTCATCATCATCATGGCCCGGTTCTCCGTGCCCAGGAAGTACCAGCAGGAAGTGCTGATGTTCGGCATCATCATCGCGCTGATCCTGCGCGGTGTCTTCATCCTGCTGGGCGCCACCCTCATTGCCCAGTTCAGCTGGGTCTTCTACATCTTCGGCGCCTTCCTGCTCTGGACGGCCTGGAAGCAGGCCACCGACTCGGGCGAGGACGAAGAGTCCGAGAGCGGCATGATCACCAAGCTGACCAAGAAGCTTCCGGTGAGCGAGCATTTCGACGGCAACAAGCTGCGCACCACGGTCAACGGCAAGCGCGTGTTCACTCCGATGGTCATGGTCTTCATCACCATCGGCATGACCGACCTGCTGTTTGCCGTGGACTCCATCCCGGCGATCTTCGGCCTGACCCAGAGCGCGTTCATTGTCTTCACCGCGAACATCTTCGCGCTGATGGGCCTGCGCCAGCTCTACTTCCTGCTCGGCGGCCTGATGGACCGCCTGGTCTACCTCAAGCACGGCCTGTCCGTGATCCTGGCCTTCATCGGTGTGAAGCTGATCTTCCACGCGCTGCACGAGAACGAGCTGCCGTTCATCAACGGCGGCCAGCATGTTGAGTGGATCCCGGAGATCAGCACCCCGCTGTCGCTGGGCGTGATCATCGGCACCATCGTGGTGGCCACCGTGGCCAGCCTGCTCAGCCCGGCTGCGAAGCAGGCGAAGATCGACGCCGAGCTCGCCCGCGACATCGAGACCAGCCGGCACCCGGACGAAGTGGAGCGGGTCGAGGAGAAGTAACCGCGCTCCCGCTGAACCAATGCGGCGCTGAATGCACGCCGGAACTACCGGCGCATTCGGCGCCGCACTGTCTTAACGCCCGCACTCGCCCACTCTCCCTCCAGCGGGCAGGCAGGAGGTCAGACCCGCCCGCCGCTCGTGCCGCTGCGCACCATGGCGAGGAGCCTGCGGAAGATGGCCTCGCCGTCGTCGGAAATCCCGTCATGGTGGAAGTCCGCGGTTTCCCAGACCTGCAGGTCGCGGAAGCGGGCGGCCGTCTCTAACGAGAGCTCCCGGTCCACATAGATGTCGTCACGGTAGACCGCGGCAGCCACGGGCACCTGGTTCACGGCCAGGCGGTCCGGGTCGTACAGCGCGGGCCAGTCCTGCTTGGCGGCGAGCAGCCCGGCAACTTCGGCCAGCGGAACCAGGGCCGGATCTTCTTCGAAGTACCAGGGGTAGACCATCTCGCCGGTGAGCAGCAGGTCCTCCGCCTTCGGCAGGAACTGCGGCCAGCGCTCCAGCACCCGCCAGGCGGACCAGGCACTGGCCTCGCGCTGGGCGTAGATCGACTCGTGCATCAGGGCATAGAGCGGATTCGATGCCCGGCTGACGAGGTGGCCCAGCTGCTCCAGGAAGGTGTCGGAGAGCCGATCACCCTCGGCGGTGGGGACGAACGCGTCCTCCAGCAGGTAGTGCAGCGCGTCGATCCGAGTGTTGCCGCCGAGGAAGGACCCGGCCATCTGGAAGCGCCGGACGGTGAGCCGCTCCCCGGTGGGCAGGTGTTCGTGCACGTCCTGCAGGTGCTGCGCGATGCGGTTCACGACAGCCCGGTCCTGCGGATACCGGGCGAAATACTCGGCGTTGCGGGTCTCGACCCGGCCGAAGGTCGCCTCGTAGACCCGGTCGGGATGGCCGGTGAGCGGGGCCAGGCCGCCGGTGACCAGCGCCTCGCGGATCCCTTCCGGCGCGAAGGAGAGGTAGCTGAGCGTGCAGAAGCCGCCGTAGCTCTGGCCGAACACGGTCCAAGGGCCGCTGCCGAGCATGCGGCGGATCAGCTCGGCGTCCGCCACGATGGAGTCGGCGCGGAAGTGCGTCAGATACTCGGCCTGGGCCGCGGCGTCGCCTGCAGCGGCAGGGTCTGCCGGTTCACCGGCGAGGAGAGGCCGGTGCCGCGCTGGTCCAGCATCAGGATGCGGAAATGCCGGGCTGCCTCTTTCATCCAGCCGCTGAGCGAGGTCACGCGATTTCCGCGTCCGCCGGGCCCGCCCTGCAGGAACAGGAGCCACGGCAGCTCCGCCGGATCGTCATGATCCATCGAAACGTACTCGCGGGCGAAGAGGCCGATGGTTCCGCGTGCCGGTTCCGCGTGGACGAGCGGCACGGTGAAGAAGTGCTCCACGCTCCGCACCCCGCGCATGACCTGCCACTTGCCGGTGCGGTGGGCGGCGCCGTCGTTCATTAGGACGGGACTCCGGCCGGCCGGGCCGCGCCGAACTCCCGCAGCGCCTCGCCAGTGAGCCGGAAGGTGGACCATTCGTCCTGCGGGCGGGCGCCGAGGCTGCGGTAGAAACCGATGGAGGGCTCGTTCCAGTTGAGTACGGCCCATTCCACCCGGGCGTAGCCGTGGTCGACGGCGTGGCGCGCCAGGGTCTGCAGCAGCGCCTTCCCGTGGCCTGCTCCGCGGGCCTCCGGCCGGACGTACAGGTCCTCCAGGTAGATGCCGTGCACGCCTTCCCAGGTGGAGAAGTTGCGGAACCAGAGGGCGAAGCCCTGGACGGTCCCGTCGTCCTCGGCGACGTGCGCGAAGACGGCCGGGGTGGGGCCGAACAGCGCGCTATGGAGCTGCGCTTCCGTGGTCTTGACGGCGTCGGGTTCCTTCTCGTACCGGGCCAGCTCGTGGATCAGTTCGAGGATGACGGGGACATCGGCTTCTTGGGCGGGACGGATGCGGCTCATGGTTGGCATCCTATTCACAGCTGCCCGACGGCGGTAATCCGCACTGCCGCCGCGCCGAGCTCGTCCGAGGCCGCGAGGTCCACTACAGCGCTGATGCCCCAATCGTGGTCCCCGGCCGGATCGTCGAAGATCTGCCGCACCTTCCACTCCGCGGGCCCGGTCTCGATCACCAGGTACTGCGGCCCGCGGGCGTCCGGGCCGATGCCCAGGTCGTCGTGCGCGTCGAAGTAGGCGTCCATAGCGTCCGCCCAACGGTCCGCGTCCCAGCCGGACTCCGCATCCAGTTCGCCCAGTGCTTCTTCGTCTTCGGCTTCGAAGAGCTCCACGCGGCGGAACAGCTCGTTGCGGACCATCACGCGGAACGCCCGGACGTTCCCGGTCAGCTTGGGCGGCGACTGGGTCAGGACGGATTCGCTGGCATGCTCGGCGGCCAGGTCTGCGGCGGACGCGCCGGCAGCCAGTTCCTCCCACTCGTCCAGCAGGCTGGAATCCACCTGGCGGACCAGCTCGCCAAGCCAGGCGATGATGTCCTCCAGGTCTTCGCGCAGCGCCTCGGTGGGCACGGTCTGCCGCAGCGCCTTGTAGCCGTCCGTCAGGTAGCGCAGCAGGATGCCCTCGGAGCGGGCGAGCCCGTAGAACTGCACGTACTCGCTGAAGTTCATCGCCCGCTCGTACATGTCCCGGATGACCGACTTGGGCGCCAGCTCGAAATCGCCCAGCCAGGGCGCGCCCTTCCGGTACACGTCGAAGGACTGATGGAGCAGCTCGGCCAGCGGCTGCGGGTACGTGACCTCTTCCAGCAGCGCCATCCGCTGCTCGTACTCGATGCCGTCCGCCTTCATCGCGGCGACCGCTTCGCCGCGGGCCTTCTTCTCCTGGGCGGAGAGCACCTGGCGCGGCTGCTCGAGGATGGCCTCGATGGCGGACACGACGTCCAGCGCGTAGGCGCCGCTTTCCGGATCCAGCAGCTCCAGGCTGGCGACCGCGAAGGGGGAGAGCGGCTGGTTCAGCGCGAAGTTGGGTTGCAGGTGCACCTTCAGCCGGACCCGGCGGCCGGTCCCGTCCGGTTCGTCCAGCCGCTCCACCAGCCCGGAGGCCACCAGCTCCCGGTAGATGCCGAGCGCACGTTTGATCAGCTTCAGCTGGGTGGCCCGGTTCTCATGGTTCTCCGTCAGCAGCCGTTTGGCGGCGGCGAACGGATCGCCCGGCCGTTCCAGCAGGTTGAGCAACATCGCGTGCGTGACGGTGAAGCTGGACGACAGCGGCTCCGGGTCGCTCTCCACGAGCTTGTTGAAGGTGGCTTCGCCCCAGCTGACGAAGCCGGCCGGCGGCTTCTTCTTCACCACCTGGCGCAGCTTCTTCTGGTCATCGCCGAACTTGGCGACGGCCTTGGCCATCGCCTTGGTATTCTCCACTACGTGTTCGGGGGCCTGGACGACGACGGTGCCCGCCGTGTCGTAGCCGGCACGTCCCGCGCGGCCGGCAATCTGGTGGAACTCCCGGGCGTTCAGGAGCCGGGTCCGGACGCCGTCGTACTTGCTCAGGGCAGTCATGAGGACCGTGCGGATCGGGACATTGATGCCCACGCCCAGAGTGTCCGTGCCGCAGATGACCTTCAGCAGGCCCGCCTGCGCCAGCTGCTCCACGAGGCGGCGGTACTTCGGCAGCATGCCTGCATGGTGCACGCCGATGCCGTGCCGGATCAGCCGGTTGAGCGTCTTGCCGAAACCGGGGGCGAAGCGGAAGGCGCCGATCAGCTCGGCGATCCGGTCCTTCTCCTCGCGCGTGCAGACATTGATGCTCATCAGGTTCTGCGCCCGCTCGATCGCTTCCAGTTGGCTGAAGTGGACCACGTACACCGGGACCTGGCGGGTGCCCAGCAGCTCCTCGAGCGACTCCTGCACCGGCGTCTGCACGTAGTAGTAGTGCAGCGGAATCGGCCGTTCCGCCGAGCTGACCGTTGTGGTGGTCCGGCCGGTGAGCTCGGTCAGCCCGCGCTCAAAGCGGGTGACGTCGCCCAGCGTCGCGGACATCAGCAGGAACTGGGCCTGCGGAAGTTCCAGCAGCGGCACTTGCCAGGCCCAGCCGCGCTGCGGATCCGAATAGAAATGGAACTCGTCCATGATGACGGTGCCCAGGTCCGCTGCGGCGCCTTCGCGCAGCGCGATATTGGCCAGGATCTCCGCGGTGCAGCAGATCACCGGTGCATCCGGGTTGACGGCGGAATCGCCGGTCACCATGCCGACGTTGTCCGGGCCGAAAATGTCGCAGAGCGCGAAGAACTTCTCCGATACCAGCGCCTTGATGGGCGCGGTGTAGTAGCTGCGCGCTCCGCCGGCCATGGCGTGGAAGTGTGCGGCGATGGCCACCATGGACTTGCCCGAACCGGTCGGCGTGGCGAGGATGACGTTGTTGCCGGTCACGAGTTCCATGACCGCCTCGTCCTGCGCCGGGTAAAGGGACATGCCGCGGCCTTCCACCCAGTCCACGAAGGCGGTGTAGATGTCGTCCGGGGCGGAAGTGTCGGCTGCAGTCAGCTGGTCAAGAAGAGTCATTGCCCTCCCAGCCTATCGGCAGCAGCAATACTAGGCTGGCGTTGCACCCTGCAGACCCGAGGAGTTGGTCCATGTTCACGTGGGATCCGTCGAAATACACCGAATACGCGAACGAGCGCAGCCGCCCGTTCTTCGACCTGACGGCGCGGATCCTGCACCCCGGTCCGCAGCTGGTGGTGGATCTCGGCTGCGGCACCGGCGAGCTGACCGCGTCCCTGGCACAGCGTTGGCCCGCCGCGCAGGTCACCGGGCTGGATTCCTCGGCCGAAATGGTGCGGACCGCGACGTCGTCCAACGGCCTGCCCAACCTCGGCTTCCGCCACGGCGACATCGCGGACTGGACTCCGCCGGCCGGGCTCGACGTGCTCGTCTCCAACGCGGCCTTGCAATGGGTGCCCAGCCACCGCGAGCTGCTCCGCGACTGGGCGCGGCGGCTGCGGCCGGGCGCCTGGATTGCATTCCAGGTGCCCGGCAATTTCGGCTCGCCCTCCCACGCCCTCATGCGGGAGGTGGCCGAGAGCGGCCGCTGGAAGCAGCAGCTGGAGGGCGTGCTGCGGCATGACGGCGCGGTCGGGGAGCCGGCCCAGTACCTGGAGCTGCTCCAGGAGCAGGGGTACGACGCCGAGGCCTGGGAAACCACGTACCTGCACCTTCTGCAGGGGGAGGACCCGGTACTCGAGTGGGTCCGCGGGACCGGCCTGCGGCCAGTGCTGGCGGCACTGGGTCCGGCCGACGCGGCGGAATTCGAGGCTGCCTATGCCGCGGAGCTCCGCACGGCCTATCCAGCCGGGCCGTTCGGCACGGTTTACCCGTTCCGCCGGATCTTCTGCGCAGCGCGCAAGCGCTGAGGTCCGGACGGATTGCCCGGGCGGGACCGGCCGCGGGCTACCAGCGCTACCAGCCGCGTTCGCGCCACTCCGCCAGGTGCGGGCGCTCCGCGCCGAGCGTGGTGCCCTTGCCGTGGCCCGGGTGGACGACGGTGTCGTCCGGAAGATACGCGAAAAGCCGCTCCTCGACGTCGTTAATGAGCGACGTGAACCGGGCAGGGTCCTGCTGCGTATTGCCCACCCCGCCCGGAAACAGCGAGTCACCGGTGAAGAGGTGCGCGGGGCCGGCCGGGTCGCGGTAGAGCAGGGCGACGGAGCCCGGTGTGTGGCCGCGCAGTTTGATGGCCTCGAGGCTGAAACCGTCGGCGTCCACCGTATCGCCGTGATCCAGCGCAACATCCGTGGGGACCTCGATGCCGGACACGTCCTCGCTGCCGGCAGCGGTGCGCGCGCCGGTGGCCGCGACGGCGTCGGCGAGGGCGCGGACATGGTCCCAATGGCTGTGGGTGGTGATGATCAGCCCCACCTTCGCCTCCGCACTGGTGTCCGCCGCCGCTTCCTCGAGCAGGCGGTGGATGGCGGGCATGTCGTCGGCGGCATCGATGAGCACCTGTGCACCGGTCCGCTTCGACGTGATGACGTAGACGTTGTTGTCCATCTCGCTGACGGCAGCCGAGCGGATGGTGATGTCCTGGAGATCCCACATGCGCCCCAGTCTATGCAGCTGGCCGCGCCGTCGCCTGCAACATGGCGGCACCGGACTGCGCCCAGAGTGAAAGCGCTTGCCCGGTGTTGCGGCCGCGGCGTAAATTCAGTTCGTCCCGGCGGCCGCAGCGGAAGGATGGACAGCGGATGGAGGCTGACCAGTTCGACTGGCGGCTCGACAAGGAAAGCTCTGTTGCGCTGTACGAACAGTTGCGGCGGCGCATCATCGAAGCGGCGGACGATGGCGAACTTCCGGTAGGTACGAAGCTGCCGCCGGTACGCCGGCTGGCGGACCACCTCGGCATTGTGCCGCACACCGTCGCGCGGGCGTACCGGGAGCTGGAAACGGCCGGACGGGTCAAGACTGCCGGGCGGGCCGGCACGGTCATCAGCGCCGGTGCGGACGAAACCGCGCAGCTCCTGGCCGAAGCCGCGGACCGGTTTGCCGCCGTCGTCAAATCCCAAAGCATCGGCACGGAAGCCGCAGTGGCCGCTGTCAAGGCAGCCCTGGAACGCTGAGACGTTCGCGGACAGCAGGTGTCCGCGGCCGCCGGGTGGAGGGCCTTGGCGGTTACGGTTTCGAACGCATTTTCGATTAGAGTGGAAGCTGTGCTAAAAGCGACTGAATCAACTGAATCCGGCCTCGTGCGAGCCGCGGGCGGTGACCTCTCCAGGCTGATCGTCAAGGGGGCGCGCGAGCACAACCTGCGCAATGTGGACCTGGACCTGCCCCGCGACGCCATGATCGTCTTCACCGGACTGTCCGGTTCCGGCAAGTCCTCGCTGGCGTTCGACACCATCTTCGCCGAGGGCCAGCGCCGCTATGTCGAGTCGCTTTCCTCATACGCCCGTATGTTCCTGGGGCAAGTGGACAAGCCGGACGTGGACTTCATCGAGGGGCTCTCGCCTGCGGTGTCCATCGACCAGAAGTCCACCAGCCGCAACCCGCGCTCCACCGTCGGCACCATCACCGAGATCTACGACTACCTGCGCCTGCTCTGGGCCCGGGTGGGCCGGCCCTACTGCCCGGTCTGCGGCGAACCGGTAACCAAGCAGACACCGCAGCAGATCGTGGACCAGCTGCAGGAACTGGACGAGGGCACCCGGTTCCAGATCCTTGCGCCCGTGGTCCGCGGGCGCAAGGGCGAGTTCGTGGACCTGTTCAAGGAGCTGTCCGCGAAGGGCTACTCGCGCGCGCGGGTCGACGGCGACCTCATCCAGCTCTCGGATCCGCCCAAGCTGGGCAAGCAGTTCAAGCACACCATTGAGGTGGTGGTGGACCGCCTGGTGGTCAAGGAGGGCATCCACCAACGGCTGACGGACTCGGTGGAGACCGCCCTGGGCCTGGCCGAAGGCCGGGTGCTGGCCGACTTCGTGGACCTGGATCCGGCGGATCCGCACCGGCTCCGTTCCTTCTCCGAAAACCTGGCCTGCCCCAACGAGCACCCCCTGGCCATCGACGAGATCGAGCCGCGCTCCTTCTCGTTCAACAATCCGTTCGGTGCCTGCCCGGTCTGCACCGGCATCGGCAGCAGGCTCGAAGTCGACGAGGAACTCGTCGTGCCGGACCATGAACTGAGCCTGGCCGAAGGCGCCATCGCGCCGTGGTCGCTCGGCAAAGCCACGTCGGAATACTGGAACCGGCTGCTCGAAGGACTCTCCCATGAGCTCGGCTTCAGCATGGACGAGCCGTTCGGCAAGCTGAGCAAGGACGTCCAGAAGGCGGTGCTGCACGGCAAGGACTACAAGGTCGTCGTCCAGTACCGGAACCGCTTCGGCCGCGAACGCAAGTACAGCACGGGTTTCGAAGGCGCGGTGCAGTACATCCACCGCAAGCACCTGGAAACCGAATCGGACAACGCGCGGGACCGTTACGAGCAGTACATGCGTGAGGTGCCTTGCCCGGAGTGCAACGGTGCGCGGCTCAATCCGGCCTCGCTGTCCGTCCTGATCAACGGCAAGTCGATCGCGGAAGCGTCGGCCCTCCCGCTGCGTGAGTGCCTGGCGTTCCTGGACGGCCTCGAACTGACGCCGCGGGAAATCCAGATCGCGCACCAGGTGCTGATCGAGATCAAAGCGCGGCTGCAGTTCCTGCTCGACGTCGGGCTGGAATACCTCAACCTGGAACGTGCCGCCGCGACGCTCTCCGGCGGCGAAGCGCAGCGTATCCGCCTTGCCACGCAGATCGGCTCCGGCCTGGTCGGCGTGCTCTATGTGCTGGACGAACCGTCCATCGGACTGCATCAGCGGGACAACCGCCGGCTGATCGAAACGCTGACCCGGCTGCGCGACCTCGGCAACACACTGATCGTCGTCGAGCACGATGAAGACACCATCCATGAAGCGGACTGGATTGTCGACGTCGGTCCCGGTGCCGGCGAACACGGCGGCGAGGTCGTGCATTCGGGCTCGCTCAAGGAACTGCTGGACAACGACAAGTCCATCACCGGGGACTACCTCTCCGGCCGCCGCCGCATCGAGGTCCCTGCCCAGCGCCGGAAGATCGACCGGAAACGCCAGCTGAAGGTGGTCGGGGCCAGGGAAAACAACCTGCAGGGCGTGGATGCCTCCTTCCCCCTGGGCGTGTTCACGGCGGTCACGGGCGTCAGCGGCTCGGGCAAGTCCACGCTCGTCAACGACATTCTGTACAAGGTGCTGGCGAACAAGCTCAACAACGCCAAGCAGGTCGCCGGCCGCCACACCCGGGTGGAGGGACTGGACCATCTGGACAAGGTCATCCACGTAGACCAGAGCCCGATCGGTCGCACTCCGCGGTCCAACGCGGCGACGTACACCGGTGTGTTCGACCACATCCGCAAGCTGTTCGCCGAGACGAACGAAGCGAAGGTCCGCGGCTACCAGCCCGGCCGTTTCTCGTTCAACGTCAAGGGCGGCCGCTGCGAAGCCTGTTCTGGTGATGGCACGCTCAAGATCGAAATGAACTTCCTGCCGGATGTCTACGTTCCCTGTGAAGTGTGCCACGGGGCCCGATACAACCGGGAGACCCTGGAGGTCCACTACAAGGGCAAGACCATCGCGGACGTGCTGGACATGCCGATCGAGGAGGCGGCGGAGTTCTTCGCTGCCTTCACCCCGATCGCCAGGCACCTGAATACGCTCGTGGACGTCGGCCTGGGCTACGTTCGCCTCGGCCAGCCCGCCACCACGCTCTCCGGCGGCGAAGCGCAGCGCGTCAAGCTCGCCAGCGAACTGCAGAAGCGGAGCAACGGCCGCAGCGTGTATGTGCTGGACGAACCGACCACGGGCCTGCACTTCGAGGACATCCGCAAGCTGCTGACCGTCCTGCAGTCCCTGGTGGACAAGGGCAACACGGTCATCACCATCGAGCACAATCTCGATGTGATCAAGAGCGCCGACTGGATCCTGGACCTGGGTCCCGACGGAGGCTCCGGCGGCGGCCGGATCATCGCCAATGGTACGCCCGAGCAAGTGGCCCGGACCGAGGGCAGCCACACCGGCCGGTTCCTGGCCGAGATCTTCCAGTAACGATCGCTCTGGCGCATGTGGAAAAATGCCTAGGTGACTTCTTTGCCGGCCTTGGTTCTGTTTGATCTGGACGGGACCCTCGTGGACCCGGCCGGCGCCATTACCGGAGGGATCAGCCGCGCGCTGCAGGCCCGTGGCCTGCCGGTTCCCGCCGAGCACGTGCTCGACGCGATGGTCGGCCCGCCGCTCGGGGAATCCCTGCGGCGGCTGGCCCGCGTGCCGGAGGCCGAGGTGGGCGAAGTGATCCGGCTTTACCGTGCTGACTATCGTGCCGCCGGCATGTCCGGGAGCCGGGTCTACCCCGGAATCGTCCCGGCGCTGGAACGGCTGGCAGCCGAGGGGACACTGCTGGCGGTGGTCACGCAGAAGCCGACCCCGATCGCCGTCGAACTGCTGCAGGTGCAAGGGCTGGCCGGCTACTTCGAGAGCATTCATGGTGCGGCCATGGACGACTTGGAAGGCGCAAGCGGGAAGGACTTGGGAAAGATCCCGATCCTCGCCGAAGCACTGGAGCGGTATGCAGGGCGGTTCAGCCACGCTGTCATGGTGGGGGACCGGCATTACGACTTGGAGGCTGCGGCGCATCACGGAATCGACGCCGTCGCCGTAGGGTGGGGGTTTGCCGCTGACGGCGAACTGGCTGCCGCCGGGGCCGCCACGGTCGCAGCATCGGTGGAGGAGTTGCAGGAACAGTTGAAAGCACTGGATGAGGGAATCCGGCAAAGCGGAGGAAGTCGCTGAACGTGGAATTTTTTGAAGGCACCCGCGCCGCATTCCGCGCCACCATCCGGAGCACGTGCCGTCCGTCGGTGGAAGGACTGCAGAACTTCCCGCGAAGCGGCCCGGTCATTGTCGCGCCGAATCACCTGTCCTTCCTGGACAGCATCATCATCCAGGCCCTGATGCCCCGGAAAGTGGCCTTCTTCGCCAAGTCCGAATACTTCACTGCCCGCGGCCCGAAGGGCGCCGCCATGCGGTGGTTCTTCAACAGCGTGGGCTCGATTCCGGTGGAACGGGGCGAGCAGGCAGCGGGCGTAGCCGCGCTGCAGACAGCGCTGGAAATCCTCGACCGCGGCGAGGCCTTCGGAATCTATCCGGAAGGCACGCGCTCCCGGGACGGACTGTTGTACCGTGGAAGGACGGGAGTGGGCTGGCTGGCATTGACCACGGGGGCCCCGGTGGTGCCGGTCGGCCTGATCGGCACCGAGCAACTGCAGCCAGCGGACAGCAACATGATCAAGGCCAAGCATTTCACCATGAAGATCGGGGCGCCGCTCTACTTCGAGAAGACCGGTCCGGACCACCCCCTGCCCGCACGCCGCGCTGCGACAGACAAAATCATGGACGCGATTGCCGCGCTCAGCGGACAGCAAAGGGCCGGTACCTACAACCAGTCCAAGCAGGCCGGGTAAATGGCCCTTCCTGCCTCCTACCGGCCGCGGCCGGGGGAAATCCCCACGAATCCCGGGGTCTACCGGTTCCGGGACGAGCACAAGCGCGTCGTCTACGTCGGGAAGGCGAAGAACCTGCGCTCCCGGCTGAACAGCTACTTCGCCAACCCGGATTCGCTGATGCCGCGGACCAAGGCGATGGTGCACACCGCCGCCTCCGTCGAGTGGACCATCGTCGGCAGCGAACTCGAAGCCATCCAGTTGGAGTACACCTGGATCAAGGAGTTCGCGCCGCGCTTCAACATCATGTTCCGGGACGACAAGTCCTACCCGTACCTGGCCGTCACGATGTCGGAGAAATTCCCCCGCGTGCAGGTGATGCGGGGCGACAAGCGCAAGGGAACCAAGTACTTCGGCCCCTTCTACCCGGCCAAAGCCATCCGCGAGACCGTGGACACCCTGCTGCGGGTGTTCCCGGTACGGACCTGCAGCGTCGGGGTGTTCAACCGGGCCCAGCGGACGGGGCGGCCTTGCCTGCTCGGCTACATTGACAAGTGTTCGGCTCCCTGCGTCGGCCGGATTTCCCCGGAGGACCACAAGGCGCTGGCCTGGGAATTCTGCGCCTTCATGGGCGGGGAAGCGGACCGGTTCATCCGGGCGCTGGAGAAGAAGATGTCAGCGGCCGTGGCGGAACTGGACTACGAATCCGCCGCCCGCTACCGCGACGACATTGCCGCGCTGAAGCGCGTGTTCGAACGCAACGCGGTGGTCTTGAGCGAGGATACCGACGCCGATATCTTCGCCCTGGCAGAGGACGAGCTGGAGGCAGCAGTCCAGGTGTTCCATGTCCGGGGCGGCCGGATCCGCGGCCAGCGCGGCTGGGTCGTGGAAAAAGTCGAGGATACGTCCCGGGCGGATATGGCCGAGCACCTGCTGCAGCAGGTCTATGGCGATGGCGAGGACCCCGACCGCATCCCCCGACAGGTGCTGGTGCCCGTGGAGCCGGACAACCGCGACGAACTGGAGCAGTGGCTGCGGGGCCTGCGCGGCAGCAAGGTTGAACTGCGCGTGCCGAAACGCGGAGACAAGGCTGCGCTGCTGGAGACGGTGCGGCAGAACGCCGAACAGGCGCTGGCCCTGCACAAGAGCCGCCGCGCCGGCGACATCACCACCCGCTCGGCAGCATTGCAGGAACTGCAGGAAGCCCTGGACCTCCCGGTCGCCCTGTTGCGGATCGAATGCTACGACATCTCGCATGTCCAGGGCACCAACGTGGTCGCCTCCATGGTCGTCGTGGAAGACGGTCTGCCGAAGAAGTCCGACTACCGCCGGTTCGCCATTACCGGCGACGCCGCCCGCGACGACACCTCGGCCATGTACGACGTGATCAGCCGGCGCTTCCGCCACTACCTCGCCGACAAGACGGCCCAGCCCTCCGCCGGTCCAGAGGCGGAAGAACCGGTCGCGCAGGCCGGGTCCGCCGGACCCCTGGCGGACACGACCACCGAGGCGCCGCGGACCAAGTTCGCCTACCCGCCGAACCTCGTCGTGGTCGACGGGGGACCGCCCCAGGTTGCCGCGGCCTCGCGGGCACTGGCGGACCTGGGCATCAGTGATGTCTTCGTCGTCGGCCTTGCCAAGCGGCTCGAAGAAGTGTGGGTACCGGACGACGACTTCCCGGTGATCCTGCCGCGGGCATCGCACGGGCTCTACCTGCTCCAGCGCATCCGCGACGAGGCCCACCGCTTCGCCATCAGCTACCACCGGCAGAAGCGCGGGAAGTCGATGACCGAGTCCGTCCTGGACTCCGTCCCGGGGCTTGGCCCGGCCAAGCGCAAGGCACTGCTGAAGCACTTCGGCTCGGCCCGCAAGCTGAAGGCCGCAAGCGTGGAGGAACTGCAGCAGGTGCCCGGGGTAGGACCGGCCTTGGCCGCCTCCATCAAACAGCATGTGTCACCCTCGGATGAAGCACCCGAGCCGGCACCGGCGGTCAACATGGCTACCGGCGAGATCGTCGAATCTTAGTTAGGCTTAGGAACGTCCGCAGCGGAGCCGGCGCACCGCCGTTTCGAGGATCCGCGCGGCCCAAGACAAGGAACAGGACGGGCTGAATGTCGGAGGAAGAGGATCTCACACCGGTCAAGCCGGAGGAATCCGAATTGCTGGTGGTCACGGGCATGTCCGGGGCCGGCCGCACGACCGCGGCGCATGCGCTGGAGGACCACGGCTGGTATGTGGTCGACAACCTGCCGCCGCAGATGCTCGGCACGCTCGCCGAGCTCGTCTCCCGCATGCCCGAATCGCTGCCCCGCCTCGCCGTCGTTATTGACGTCCGCAGCAAGAACCTGCAGCGCGACATCCGGGAAGCCCTCAACGGGCTCGGCGCCAGCGCCGTGAACCTCCGGGTGCTCTTCCTTGACGCCTCCGACGAAGTGCTGGTTCGCCGCTTCGAACAGGGCCGCCGGCCGCACCCGCTGCAAGGGGACGGCCGGATCTCCGACGGCATCAGGGCCGAACGTGAACTGCTGGCCCGGCTGAAGGACTCCTCGGACCTGGTCATCGACACCACGGACATGAACGTCCACGCCCTCGCCACGAACGTGACCGAACTGTTTTCCGATTCGGGCCCGATCGTGCTGCGCCTGAACGTGATGAGCTTCGGATTCAAGTACGGCCTGCCGGTCGACGCGAACTTCGTGGCCGACGCCCGGTTCATTCCCAACCCGCACTGGGTGCCGGCGCTGCGTCCGCACACCGGCCTCGAAAAGCAAGTCAGCGACTTCGTGCTGATCGACTCCGGCGCCGAGGAGTTCATCAAGCGCTTCGTCTTTGCGCTGGAACCGGTCCTCGAGGGCTACCGGCAGGAGAACAAGCACTACGCGACCATCGCCGTCGGCTGCACCGGCGGGAAGCACCGTTCCGTCGCCGTCGCGGAGGAGCTCGGCAAGCGCCTCGCCCAGCTGCCGCGCACCAAGGTTGCCGTGCAGCACCGGGACCTGGGACGCGAATAGTGGCGCTGCTGACAGGGCCGCTTCCGCGCGTACCAGTGGCGCAGCCGGACCGGCCCGGGGGTGCCCGCAGCCAGAATCCGCCCTCGGTCGTCGCCTTGGGCGGCGGACACGGTCTTTCCGCGTCGCTGGCTGCGCTGCGGCTGCTTACTACGGAACTGACCGCCATCGTTACGGTAGCGGACGACGGCGGGTCCTCCGGCCGCCTGCGCCGCGAGCTGGGGGTCCTCCCGCCCGGGGATCTGCGGATGGCGCTGGCCGCGCTCTGCGACGACACCGAATGGGGCCAGACCTGGCGCGATGTTATGCAGCACCGGTTCAAATCGCTGGACCACGTCGAGGGCAGCCTGGACAACCATGCCCTCGGCAACCTGCTCATCGTGACCTTGTGGGAACTGCTGGGGGACCCGGTGGCCGGGCTGCAATGGGCCGGCGCGCTGCTCGGCGCGCGTGGCCAAGTGCTGCCCATGGCCACCCGGCCGCTGACCATCGAGGGAGACGTGCTGACCGAAGACGCGACGGGCAAACTGCGCAGCACCACGATCTCCGGCCAATCGAAACTGGCGGCCGCCGGACGCAACACCCACGTCAACGATGTGCGCCTGATTCCGGAGGACGCACCCGCGTGCGCCGAGGCGCTCAACGCGATTGAGCTGGCGGATTGGGTGATCCTCGGACCGGGTTCCTGGTATACCTCGGTGCTGCCGCACCTGATGCTGCCGCAGCTGCGCGATGCCCTGTGCGCAACGCCGGCCCGGCGCATCCTGACCATGAACCTGGCCACGGATACCAAAGAAACCTCGGGCATGACGGCAGCCGACCACCTGGCCGTGCTGCAGCGCTACGCTCCGGAGATGAAGTTCGACGTGGTGCTCGCCGACCCCTTCGCCGTGGGCGACCGTGCGGAGTTCGAATCCGCTGCCGCCCGGCTGGGCGCCGCCGTGGTGTTCGGTAGAGTGGGAACTCCCGGCAGGCGCGCCGTGCATGATCCGCTCAGGCTTGCAACGGCCTACCATGACATTTTCGCCGGCGAGCATGAATGAGTAAGGACAAGGTGCATGGCGCTGACTGCAGCGGTCAAGGATGAACTTTCACGCCTGGAGGTCAAGAAGTCCCAGGTCCGCAAGGCCGAAGTCTCGGCAACGCTGCGCTTCGCCGGGGGACTGCACATCATCTCCGGGCGGATCGTCATCGAGGCGGAAGTCGATCTGGCCGCCACGGCCCGGCGGCTGCGCACCGCCATCGCGGAGGTCTACGGGCACGGCAGCGAAATCATCGTAGTTTCCGGCGGGGGCCTGCGGCGCGGCAACCGCTATGTGGTCCGCGTGGTCAAGGACGGCGAATCGCTGGCGCGCCAGACCGGCCTGCTCGATGCCCGCGGCCGCCCGGTACGGGGTCTTCCCTCCGCTGTAGTTAATGGCTCCACTGCCGACGCCGAAGCTGTCTGGCGCGGCGCCTTCCTGGCCCACGGTTCACTGACCGAGCCCGGCCGTTCTTCCGCCCTCGAAGTGACGTGCCCCGGGCCGGAAGCGGCGCTGGCCCTGGTCGGCGCCGCCCGGCGGCTCGACATCGCTGCCAAGGCCCGCGAGGTACGGGGAGTGGACCGCGTGGTGATCCGCGACGGCGACACCATAGCGGCGCTGCTGACCCGGATGGGTGCACATGACGCGCTGATGGTGTGGGAAGAGCGCCGGATGCGCAAGGAAGTCCGGGCCACCGCCAACCGGCTGGCCAATTTCGACGACGCCAACCTCCGCCGCTCCGCACAGGCGGCCGTCGCTGCCGGCGCACGGGTTGAACGCGCGCTGGAAATCCTTGGCGAAGACGTTCCGGAACATCTGCGCTACGCCGGTGATCTGCGCGTGGCGCACAAGCAGGCAAGCCTGGATGAACTGGGCCGCCTGGCCGATCCGCCGATGACCAAGGACGCCATCGCCGGACGCATCCGCCGCCTGCTGGCCATGGCGGACAAGCGGGCAGCCGAGCTGGGTATTCCCGGTACCGAGGCGAATGTGACCGCCGAGATGTTGGATGGCTAGGACGTATGCCTAGGATGGGGATTGTCCGGGCGGCGCCCGGACTGTGCCCAGTGGGCCAGGGATAAGTTTCCGGGTACGACCGCTGCCCGGATGATCAATCCGATCAAGGGCCGTCTCCGGGCGGCCGCCACAGTTACGGAGGATATTCGTGAGCAAGTACGAACTGCCCGAACTCAACTACGACTATGCAGCGCTGGAGCCGCACATCTCGGCCCGCATCATGGAGCTGCACCACAGCAAGCACCATGCCGCCTACGTCACCGGCGCCAACACGGCACTGGAGAAGATGGAAGAAGCCCGGGCCGGCGGTGACGCAGCGGCTGCCGCGAAGCTGTCCAAGGACCTGCAGTTCAACCTCGGCGGCCACATCAACCACTCGGTCTTCTGGAACAACCTGTCTCCGGAAGGCGGCGACAAGCCGACCGGTGAGCTGGCGTCCGCCATCGACGAGTTCTTCGGCTCCTTCGACAACTTCCGCGGCCACTTCACCGGTGCTGCGACCACCATCCAGGGCTCGGGCTGGGCCGTCCTGGCCTACGAGCCTATCGGCGGCAACCTGGTCATCGAGCAGATGTACGACCAGCAGAACGGCGTGCCGGTCGCGACCACTCCGCTGCTGATGCTGGACATGTGGGAGCACGCGTTCTACCTGGATTACCAGAACGTCAAGGCCGACTACGTCAAGGCCTTCTGGAACATCGTTAACTGGGCCGACGTCGCTGCCCGCTTCGATTCCGCCCGCGCCGGCGCCAGCAAGCTGGTCGTCCCCGGCAAGTAGCATTTCCGCCGCGGCCGGGCCGGCCGCGGGCAGGACGGATCCGGAAGGCATGCCGCCGCATGCGGGATGCCTTCCGGATTCCCCGCAACACAGACACAATGAGGTGAGGAAGCAGCACATCGGCCGGACCATACGGCCGCCCGGCCGCAACCGACGTGCACCAGCAGGAACCGGCGCCCAACTGAAGGGGATGGAACTGTGGCAACTCGAGTAGGCATCAACGGATTCGGACGTATCGGACGCAACTTCTTCCGCGCGGCACTGGCCCAGGGGGCCGACTTCGAAATAGCCGCCGTGAACGACCTGACCGACGCAAAAACCCTCGCCCACCTGCTGAAGTACGACAGCGTCATGGGACGGATGTCGGAAAGCGTGGAACTCAAGGACGATGGCCTGCTGGTAGCCGGCAAGGCGGTGAAAGTCCTTGCGGAAAAGGACCCGGCGAAGCTGCCCTGGAAGGACCTCGAGGTCGACATCGTCATCGAATCCACGGGTTTCTTCCGTAAGGCCGCCGAAGCGAAAAAGCATATCGACGCCGGTGCCTCCAAAGTCCTCATCTCCGCGCCCGGATCGGACGCAGACCTGACCGTGGTCATGGGCGTCAACGACCGCAGTTACGACCCGCAGGCCCACCACATCATTTCCAATGCATCCTGCACGACGAACTGCCTCGCGCCGCTGGCCATGGTGCTGAACGAGAACTTCGGCATCGAACGCGGCCTGATGACCACCATCCACGCCTACACCGCAGACCAGAACCTCCAGGACGGTCCGCACCGCGACCTTCGGCGGGCCCGTGCTGCCGCGATTAATGTGGTGCCCACGTCCACGGGTGCCGCCAAGGCCATCGGGCTGGTACTGCCGGAGCTGCAGGGCAAGCTGGATGGCTTTGCGATCCGGGTTCCGGTGCCGACCGGCTCGGCCACCGACCTGACTGCACAGGTGTCCCGCGAAGTCAGCGCCGACGAGGTCAACGCCGCCTTCAAACTGGCCGCCTCCGACGAGCGGCTCGCCGGCATTCTCACCTACTCGGAGGATCCGCTTGTTTCGTCCGATATCGTCACAGACCCGGCATCTTCGATCTTCGACTCCGGACTGACTAAGGTTATTGGTAACCAGGTGAAAGTTGTTGCGTGGTACGACAACGAGTGGGGGTATTCCAACCGCCTGGTGGATCTGGCCGAACTGGTCGCATCCAAGATGAGCTGACCGACGCACTGCTAAGGGTAGGTATGACTGCACGCGCTCTTGATGAACTGCTGGCTGAAGGCGTCCGCGGACGCACCGTCCTGGTCCGCTCGGACCTGAACGTGCCGCTGGAGGGTGAGGAATCCTCGCTGTCAGTCGCCGATGACGGACGCATCCGGGCCTCGCTCCCGGTTTTGGAGAAGCTGGCCTCAGCCGGAGCGCGGGTCATCGTCATGGCCCACCTGGGACGGCCGAAAGGCGAGCCGCAGGAAAAGTACTCGCTGCGCCCCGCCGTCGTGCGTTTGAAGGAACTGGCCCCCTTTACCGTCCGGTTTGCCGAAGACACTGTCGGCGAGAGCGCAAAGCAGCTGGCTCAGGAGTTGCAGGACGGGGAGGCGCTGGTGCTGCAGAACCTGCGCTTCGATGCCCGCGAGACCAGCAAGGCCGACAGCGAGCGGCAGGAGTTCGCGGCAGAGCTGGCGGCCCTGACGGGCAGCAACGGCGCCTACGTCGATGATGCCTTCGGCGCGGTCCACCGCAAGCACGCCAGCGTCTTCGATATCGCGGAAAGGCTGCCGGCCTACCAGGGCGACCTCGTCCGCACCGAAGTCGAAGTGCTCAACCGGCTGACGGAGGCGCCGCAGCGCCCCTATGTGGTGGTGCTCGGCGGGTCGAAGGTCTCGGACAAGCTCGCCGTGATCGAAAACCTGCTGCGCCGTGCCGACGCCATCCTCGTCGGCGGCGGCATGGTCTTCACCTTCCTCGCTGCCCAAGGCCACAAGGTCGCCTCCAGCCTGCTCGAGGAAGACCAGCTCGACACCGTCCGCGGCTATCTCGCGAAGGCCAAGGAGAACGGCTGCGACTTCATCCTGCCCACCGACATCGTCGTGGCCGAGAAGTTCGCCGCCGACGCCGCGCACGAGGTTGTGCCCGCCCACGACATTGAATCCTCCAGCTTCGGCGATGCCGGCATCGGACTGGATATCGGCCCGGACTCCGCCGAGGCCTTCGCCCAGCGCATCCATTCGGCCAACACGGTGTTCTGGAACGGCCCGATGGGCGTGTTCGAGTTCCCTGCCTTCGCCAACGGTACGCGTGCGGTCGCGAAAGCGCTGACCGGCAGCGATGGCTTCACCGTGGTGGGCGGCGGCGACTCTGCCGCAGCCGTGCGCACGCTGGGATTCGACGACAACGCCTTCGGCCACATCTCGACCGGCGGCGGCGCGAGCCTGGAATACCTGGAAGGCAAGTCGCTGCCCGGCCTGACCGCGCTCGACCGCTAGGCCCCTGCGGACCACCACGCACCAAGCAATCCGTCCTGCCTGCGCGCCGCAGGCAGGACGGCCCCAAAACGACTGGAGACTTCAGTGACCACCTCGACGAACGGCAAGTACGACCGCACGCCGCTGATCGCCGGCAACTGGAAGATGAACATGGACCACGTCCAGTCCATCACCTTGCTGCAGAAGCTCGCCTGGACCCTCAGCGACGCCCGGCATGACTTCAAGCGGGTCGAAGTGGCGGTCTTCCCGCCCTTCACGGACCTGCGCAGCGTCCAGACGCTGGTCCGCGGCGACGACCTCGAGATCTCCTACGGTGCCCAGGACCTGTCCGAGTTCGATTCCGGCGCCTACACCGGCGACATCTCCGGCCAGTTCCTGGCCCGGCTGGGCTGCGCTTACGTGCTCGTAGGACACTCCGAACGCCGGACGATCCACGGCGAGTCCGATGAGACCCTCAATGCCAAGGTCAAGGCCGCCTACCGGCATTCCCTCACCCCGGTGCTGTGCGTCGGGGAGGGCCTGGCGGTGCGGCAGGCCGGGAACCACGTGGCCCACACCCTGGAGCAGGTCCGCGCCGATCTGGCCGGACTGCCGGCCGAGGACGCGGCCAGCCTCGTCATCGCCTACGAGCCGGTCTGGGCCATCGGGACCGGAGAGGTCGCAGGCCCCGCCGATGCGCAGGAGATGTGCGCAGCGATCCGTGCCGAAATAGCCAGCCTCTATGACGACACGGTGGCCTCCGGCGTGCGGCTGCTGTACGGCGGATCGGTCAAGGCCGGCAATGCAGCGGCGATTCTGAAGGAGCGCGACGTCGACGGCGTGCTGGTGGGCGGCGCGAGTCTCGACGTGGCCGAGTTTGCTAACATTGTCAGGTTCGAGCACCATCTGGTGACGGACTAACGGGAAGGCGATTGTGGACGCTCTGAAGATCACGCTGCAAATCCTGCTGGGGATCACCAGCCTGCTCCTGACCCTGCTGATCCTGCTGCACAAGGGACGCGGCGGCGGCATGTCGGACATGTTCGGCGGCGGAATGACCTCCTCCTTGGGATCCTCGGGTGTAGCCGAGCGCAACCTGAACAGGTTCACCGTGGTCTTGGGCCTCGTCTGGGGCGTTGTCATCGTCGCCCTCGGACTGATCATGCGCTTTAGCGCCGAAGCATAAAGAATTCTTAGCCACGTTCATCCCGGCCCGGCCGTAGACTTGAGCCAGACACCGCAGTACGACACCGTGCGACCCGGAGATGGACATCATGGATTCTTCCAACGGGCTCAGAGCTGTGCGCGCCGGATCGGCCACCGGCGCAGGCCTTGCAGGATGGCAAGCTGATACCGGCCGAACCGTAGAACTGGTGCGGAAAATCCCGGTCACGTACTGGTGCCCGCAAGGGCACGAAACGACGCCGGTTTTCGCAGAACTGGCCGAGGCGGAGATCCCGAAGACCTGGGACTGTCCTCGGTGCGGGCGCACTGCCTGCCGGGAGCGTGGCGCGAAGGCGGACCGGCCCGGGGAAGAGCCGTTCAAGAGCCACCTGGAGTACGCGAAGGAACGCCGTACGCCCCAGGAGGCTGAACGTGTGCTCCAGGACGCGCTGGAGCGCCTGCGGCGGAACCGGGGCTAGAAGGTTTCGCCCGCCGCCCGGAGGGCATCGGGCAGCTGGCCTGCCGCAGCCTGGTCAAGCAGCCACAGCGTTTCATGCCGGCCGCGGGCACCCGCTGCGGGAACCTGAACTTCTGTCGCACCGGCCAAGGCGAGCCCGGCGGCACAGGCCTTGTCCTCGCCGGCCACCACAAACCAGATCTCCTCGGCCGAATTGATCACCGGCAAGGTCAGGCTGACACGCTGCGGCGGGGGCTTGGGGGAGTCCTCGACTCCGACGGCGGCCAGCTGCTGCTCGCGGATGCCGGCCATATCAGGGAAGAGCGAGGCGATATGGCCGTCGGGGCCCATGCCCAGCAGCAGCACGTCGAAACGCGGAACCGCGAGGTTGCCGCCGCCGTCGTTCGTTTCCCCGGCCGCCGCCCGACGAAGCTCACTGGCGTACGCCTCCGCAGCTGCCTGCGGGCTCTCGAAATCGTCGGTGGAGCCGAACGGATGCACTCGCGCTTCATCGACATCAAGCAGATCGAGCAGTGCCTTCCGGGCCTGCAGCTCATTGCGGTCCGGGCTGTCCTTGGCGACGAAACGCTCGTCCCCCCACCAGAAATCCACCCGCTTCCAGTCCACGTCGGAGCGGGACGGGTCCGCAGCGACCGCCCGCAGCATGTTGATGCCGAGCGTTCCGCCGGTCAGCACCACAGAGGCAGTGCCGTGCTGCTTCTGCGCAATGTCCAGGCGCCCGATCAGGCGTCGGGCCGCGGCAGCTGTCAGGACATCGGCGTCGGGGTGAATATGGACGACAGGTTCAGCGGTCACTGCGGCGTACACTCCTTAGGTTGGTGCGGGGCAATCCCTCGGTAATCACTTCGCCGAACACCTCGTCCGGGTCCAGCCGGCGCAGCTCTTCGGCCAGGCACTCTTCCACGCTGCGCCGGGGCAGGGTAATCCGCTGCACCGGTTGTCCGGGCTGGATCAGTTCGGCCACGCTGAGTCCGGGCCGCAGGATGCGGATGTCCCCGGCGACCCGGCTGAGCCTGACACCGCGGATCCCGGTGCCGGCCGCATCCTCCACGATGGTCACCGGCGCGTCCAGGGCCAGGGTCAACCAGGCCGCCAGCAAAACCGTGCTGGGGGAGTCGGAGGCGCCCTCGACGGCGACCGAGGTGACCGGCGAGTATTCGACCTGGTCCAGCACGGCCGCCAACTGGATCCGCCAGTTGGTCAGCCGTGTCCAGGCCAGGTCCGTGTCCCCGGCCGCATAGGTGCGGCGGAGCTGGTCCAAGGCGGTCTTCGGGTCCGGCTCGTGCGCCGAGTCCGTGATCCGGCGGTGGGCGATCCGGCCGATCGACGTCGCTGCGGCATTTTCAGGCATGCCATGCGGCCACCACGCGACAATCGGTGCGTCCGGCAGCAGCAGCGCGGAAACGAGGGAGTCGCTTTCGCCGGCGAGTTCTCCGTAGCCGTAAAGCACCACGACTTCGGAGGCGCCGGCATCCCCGCCGACCCTGATCTGGGCGTCCAGTTTGGTCGGTTCCTCCGCACCGGCGTCCACCAGCACGAGGATCCGGCAGGGATGCTCGCGGCTGGCAGTGTTCGCGGCGTGGATGGCGACTTCCTCGTTGCCGGCCGTGGTCAGCACCACCAGGGTCAGCACCCGGCCCAGGGCGACCACGCCGCCCTGTTCGCGCATGGAAACGATCTCCTTGGAGACCTTGGAAGTTGTGGTGTCCAGCAAATCGACTATCAAGGCCTTCTCCAGGAACGTCCGTCGCGGGCCAGCAGGGCATCGGCAGAGGGCGGACCCCAGCTGCCGGGGGCATAGGGCTCGGGCTTGTCGCCGCTGCGCGTCCAGTACTCCTCGAACGGATCGAGGATCTTCCAGGACAGCTCCACCTCTTCATGCCGCGGGAACAGCGGTGGCTCGCCCAGCAGGACATCCAGGATCAGCCGTTCGTAGGCCTCGGGGCTGGACTCGGTGAAGGCATGGCCGTAGCCGAAGTCCATGGTCACGTCCCGCACTTCCATCTGCGTGCCCGGCACCTTGGAGCCGAACCGGATGGTTGCGCCTTCGTCCGGCTGGACCCGGATGACCACGGCATTCTGGCCAAAGTCTTCATCATTGTGGTCGCGGAACAGCAGGTTGGGTGCGCGTTTAAGGACGACGGCGATTTCGGTCACCCGCCTGCCGAGGCGTTTGCCGGCGCGTAGGTAGAAGGGCACCCCCGCCCAGCGGCGGGTATGGATATCGAGCCGGAGCGCGGCATAGGTTTCCGTGGTGGATTCGGGGTTAAAGCCCTCTTCTTCCAGGTAGCCCTTGACCTTCTCGCCGCCCTGCCAGCCGCCGGTGTACTGTCCTCGGGCGGAGTGCGTGGACAGATCCTCCGGAAGCCGGACCGCCGCCAGCACCTTCTCCTTCTCCGTGCGCAGGTCCTCGGCGTTGAAGGAGATCGGCTCTTCCATGGCGGTGAGGGCCAGCAGTTGCAGCAGGTGGTTCTGGATGACATCGCGGGCCGCGCCCACGCCGTCGTAATAGCCCGCGCGGCCGCCGATTCCAATGTCCTCGGCCATCGTGATCTGGACGTGGTCCACATAGTTGGCGTTCCACAGCGGCTCGAACATCTGGTTGGCGAAGCGCAGCGCCAGGATGTTCTGCACCGTTTCCTTGCCCAGGTAGTGGTCGATCCGGAAAACCGAATCCGTGGGAAAGACCGACTCCACGATATTGTTCAGCTCGCGCGCCGAGTGGAGGTCGTGGCCGAAGGGTTTCTCGATCACCACCCGGCGCCAGGAGCCGTCCTCGCCCTGTGCCAACCCGTGTGCGGAAAGCTGCTCGCAGACCTGCTCGAAGTCCTTGGGCGGAATCGACAAATAGAACGCGTGGTTTCCCTGCGTCCCGCGGGTCTGGTCGAGTTCGCCCACGGTTTCCTTCAGCCGTGCGAAGGCCGCGTCGTCGCCGAACTCGCCCTGGACGAAGCGGATGCCGGCGCTGAGCTGGTCCCAGACGTCCTGATGGAAGGGCGTCCGGGCGTATTGTTCGACGGCGGACCGCACCTGGGCGGCGAAGTCCTCATCGCTCCAGGCACGGCGCCCGAAGCCGACGAGCGCGAAGCTCGGCGGCAGCAGGCCGCGATTGGCGAGATCGTAGACCGCGGGCATGAGCTTCTTGCGCGCGAGGTCTCCGGTCACTCCGAAGAGCACGAGCGAGGAAGGCCCGGCGATCCGGTTGAGCCGCCGGTCGCGGGGATCGCGCAGGGGGTTCCGGCGCGGGCTAGCGGAATCGACCATTACAGCTTTCCGTCGGAGAGAGCCGCCACGGCCTGGACCAACTGCGCCGCACCGGCTTGGCGGTCGCGCAGGTGCAGGCGCAGCACCGGCCGGCCGTGTTCGGCGAGGACCTGCGCGTCACCGGCGGCCTGGGCCGAAATCAGCTCGCCGAAAGTGAACGGCCGGTCCGGGATGGCCAGATCCTCGACTGCAGCACCGGTGATCTGCAGATACACGCCGACCGTGGGACCGCCCTTGTGGAACTGTCCGGTCGAATGCAGGAAGCGCGGTCCCCAACCGAACGTCACCGGCCGCTGTGCCGCTTCGGCCAGCCGGGGACGCAGCTGCTCCAGTTCGGCCTGGCCAAAGCGGTCCAGGTAGGCCTGTACGCTCAAGTAGCCATCGCGGCCCAGCGTGCCGAGCAGCGCGCGGATGGCCCCCTCGACGGTATCCGCCGTGCCGAGCCACTCACCGTTGGCCCGGATTTCGACGGCTTGGTCCACGGCCTGCGGTGCGGGCGTCTCCGGGCGCGCGTCCAGCAGTCCCCGCGCGGCGCTCTTGGCCGCCTCCACATCCGGCTGGTCGAACGGGTTGATGCCCAGCAGTCGCCCGGCGACCGCCGTCGCAGCTTCCCACAGCAGCAACTGGCTGCCCAAGGTGCCGGACACCGCAACCTGGTTGCCGTCAAGCTCAAGTTCGGCCTCCGCTGAAACCAAACGCACAATGAGCACGTCCGGAGCATCGAAGGAGGCCTCCGGTGCATCTTCGCCGACGACGACGGGCAGGACTCCGGTGCCGAGCTTTCCGGTCGATTCGGCGATGAGCTGTTCGGCCCAGTCGGCGAACCCAACGATGCCCGAGCCTTCGTCCATAATGACGATCTTGTCGCGCAGCGGATCGGTCCCGCCCAGGACTGCGCCGAGTGCCAGGGCGATGTTGTCCGGGTCGTCGTCGGACAGGATCTCGGCTGCTTCCTCGGCATCGTCCAGCAGTGCCTCGATGTCCACACCGGCCAGACCGGACGGGACCAGACCGAACGCTGTCAGGGCCGAGTACCGCCCGCCGACATTGGGATCGGCGTTGAAGACCGCGCGGTAGCCTGCCTCCCGGGCACTGCTGTCCATGGGCGACCCCGGGTCCGTCACTACGATGATCCGGGCCGCGGCATCCAGGCCGGCCTCCGTGAAGGCCTGCTCGAACACCCGCCGCTGGGAGTCCGTTTCCACCGTCGAACCGGACTTGGACGACACGACAAGTACGGTTTCGTCCAGCCGCTCTGCCAATGCGGTGCGCACCTGCTGCGGGTCGGTGCTGTCGAGCACCGTCAGCTCCACGCCGGCGGTGTTGCTGATGACTTCGGGAGCCAGGGACGATCCCCCCATGCCGGCCAGCACAACGCGGTTGACGCCCTCCGCCCGGAGTTCGTCCCGTAGCTTCAGGATCTGGGGCACCAGCGGCCGGGAAACTGTTGCAGCCTCGACCCAGCCCAGCCGGATGCCCGCCTCCTGCTCGGCGTCAGGACCCCAGAGGGTGTAGTCCTTCGCTGCAATCCGTGATGCGACCTTGTCTTCGACCAAGGCGGGTACGTGCTGTTCAATGGCTTCCCGGGCGGCACCGGAGGCCTGGATCGACAATGCACCCACCGGCTACTCCTGTCCCGCCTGGTCCAGTGCCGTGCGGACGGTCTGGCGCAGCTCGGACCAGCTGGCCACAAACTTGTCCAGGCCTTCTTCCTCGAGCAAGTCGACGACCTCCTTGTAGGAAATGCCCTGCGCGTCGACGGCGTCGAGCACCGCGTTCGCGTCGTCGTACGTTCCGGCGATGGTATTGCCCCGGATTTCGCCGTGATCGACGACGGCGTCCAGCGTCTTGTCCGGCATCGTGTTGACGACATCGGCGGCCACCAGCTCGGTCACATACATGGTGTCCGGGTAGGCCGGATTCTTGACGCCGGTCGATGCCCAGAGCGGACGCTGCGGGCGCGCGCCGGCCTCTGCGAGCAGCTGCCAGCGTTCGCTGCTGAAGAGTTCCTCGTAGATCTGGTAGGCCAGCCGGGCGTTGGCGATGCCGGCCTTTCCACGCAGCGCCATGGCCTCATCGCTGCCGTTGGCCTCAAGACGCTTGTCGATCTCGGTATCCACTCGGGAGACGAAGAACGAGGCAACCGAATGGATGTGCGCCAGTTTGTGGCCGTTTTCCTTGGCCTGCTCCATGCCGAGCATGAAGGCATTAATCACTTCGCGATACCGCTCGAGCGAGAAGATCAGCGTGACATTGACGCTGATGCCGGCGGCAAGTGTCGCGGTGATGGCTTCCAGCCCCTCGACCGTCGCGGGGATCTTGATGAACACGTTGCTGCGGTTGACCTTGGCATGGAGCTTGCGCGCCTCGTCGATGGTTCCCACGGTGTCCCTGGCGAGCCGGGGATCCACTTCGATGGATACCCTGCCGTTCACTCCGCCCGTGTATTTGGCCAGCGGGGCAAAAATATCGCACGCTTCGGACACATCGTCGGTCGTGATCGCGAAGACAGCCGCGTCCACGTCCGCGCCTTCTTCGGCCAGTTCCTCGACCTGTGAGGAGTAGGATTCGCCGTTTTTCAGGGCTGCCGCGAAGATGGAGGGGTTCGTCGTCACGCCGACGACATTCTTCTCCGCGATCAACTGCTTCAACTCGCCGGAAATGATCAGTTCGCGGGAGAGGTCGTCGAGCCAGATCGAAACTCCGGCGTCGGACAAGGCCTGGGTGTTCTTATTGGACATGCTGGACTCCTTAGGAAGTTGCCTGGGCGATGGAATCACGTGCGGCCGCTACGACGGCTTCTGCGGTAATCCCGAACTCACGGAACAGCGTCTTGTAGTCGGCTGAGGCACCGAAGTGCTCCAGGCTGACGCAGCGGCCGGAATCGCCGACCAGCCGGTGCCAGCTCTGGGCCACCCCGGCTTCGACCGAGACACGGGCGCGGACAGTGGCGGGCAGAACCGATTCGCGGTACTGCTCATCCTGCCGGTCGAACCACTCGAGGCACGGCACCGAAACGACGCGCGCCGCGATTCCCTCCGCCTGCAGCGTCTCGCGGGCTTCAACTGCCAGCTGGACCTCGGAACCGGTCGCGAGCAGGATGACCTGCGGCTCGACTTCCGCGCCGTCCTGCTCGGCCTCGGCCAGCACATACGCGCCCCGGGCGACGTTGCCGGCGTCGGCAAACCCGCCTTCGCCCCGCTCGAACACCGGCAGGTTCTGCCGCGTCAGGACAATGCCCGCCGGCCGCTCGTGGTTTTCCAGGATGACCTTCCAGGCCTGGGCTACCTCGTTCGCATCCGCGGGACGCACGACGTCCAGGTTCGGGATGGCGCGGAGGCTCGCAAGCTGTTCGACAGGCTGGTGCGTCGGGCCGTCTTCGCCCAGGCCGATCGAATCGTGGGTCCAGACGTAGATGGAGGGGACGCCCATCAGTGCACCGAGGCGGATCGCGGGACGCTGGTAGTCGCTGAAGATGAGGAAGGTGCCGGAGAACGCCCGCGTCTTGGAGCTGAGGACAATGCCGTTGACAATGGAGGCCGCCGCATGTTCGCGGATGCCGAAGTGGAGCACGCGCCCATAGGGGTTGCCCGACCACATGTCGGTCTGCCGGGATTCCGGCACGAACGACGGCGAGCCTTCAATGGTGGTGTTGTTCGATTCGGCGAGGTCGGCGGAGCCGCCCCACAGTTCCGGGAGCACCGGTCCGATGGCGTTGAGCACCCTGCCGGAGGCTGCACGGGTCGAAACATCCTTGCCGGCCTCGAACTCCGGCAGCGAGTCCTCCCAGCCCTGCGGGAGTTCGTATTTCTCGACGCGGTCCAGCAGCGCGGCTGCCTCCGGGTTCGCGCTGCGCCACTTGGCAAAGGCGTTCTCCCAGTCGGCCCGGGCTTCCTTGCCCCGGGCAGCGACCTGGCGGGCGTGCTCCAGCACGTCGTTGTCGATGTGGAAACGCTGCTCCGGGTCGAAGCCCAGGACCTCCTTGACGCCGGCGACCTCGTCGGCGCCGAGAGCGGAACCGTGGATCTTGCCGGTGTTCTGCTTCTTCGGCGCGGGCCAGCCGATGATGGTCCGCAGCGAGATAATCGACGGGCGCGAGGTCTCCGCCTGGGCAGCCTTGAGCGCGTTGAACAGCTCTTCGACGTCCTCTTTGTATTCCCCGGTGCGCGTCCAGTCCACCCGCTGGGTGTGCCAGCCGTAGGCGTCGTAGCGCTTCAGGACATCCTCGGTGAACGAGATGTCCGTATCGTCCTCGATCGAGATGTGGTTCTCGTCGTAGAGGACCACGAGATTCCCAAGTTCCTGGTGTCCGGCCAGCGACGATGCCTCGGCCGTGACGCCTTCCTGCAGGTCGCCGTCGGAGGCGATGACCCAGATGGTGTGGTCGAACGGGCTTTGGCCGGCTTCGGCATCGGCATCGTAGAGGCCACGGGTGCGGCGCTGCGCGTAGGCAAATCCGACGGCGGAGGCCAGTCCCTGCCCCAAGGGTCCAGTGGTGATTTCGACGCCGGCGGTGTGGCCGTATTCGGGATGTCCGGGAGTGAGCGATCCCCAGGTGCGCAGCCGGCGCAGATCCTCGATCTCCAGTCCATAGCCGGACAGGAACAGCTGGATGTACAGGGTCAGCGAGGTATGGCCGGGGGAGAGGATGAAGCGGTCGCGGCCGATCCACGTCGGATCCGACGGGTCGTGGCGCATCAGTTTCTGGAAGATCAAATAGGCAGCGGGCGCCAGGCTCATGGCGGTTCCCGGGTGGCCGTTGCCGACCTTCTCCACCGCGTCCGCAGCCAGGACACGCACGGTGTCCACCGCGCGCTGGTCCAGGTCTGTCCAGGACAGTTCTTCCGAATGTGGCACTGTGAAAGTCCCTCTCTAGTCGTTCGCGCGGACAGGCGTGCATCGGCCCCGAAGCTGCCTCACGGCAGGCCCAACTCCCACCTTAGCGCCTAGCACCCTCCTGCAAGCAGGAAGTCGCCGGTCAACCGGAAATGGCAAGGTCACATTGCCGGGGAGATTTCTACAGGTCATAGAGGATATGATGGTGATGCACTTTGGATCCGTGTGCCGCCGTGCACCCGGGTCCGGCGATTGGCCCGCCGCGGGCCGTCCTTATCCAGATTTCCCAGCAGAACTGTGTGGTTTTTCCTTGAAGATCCTTAGCGCTCCGGAACAGGTAGCTGACGCTCCCGTCAAGACCGGCTTCGGACGTAAGGCCAAGGCCTACTTTGCACTCACAAAACCGCGCGTCATGGAACTGCTGCTGGTAACCACTCTGCCCACAATGATCTTCGCCGCCGGCGGCTTCCCCGATATCTGGCTGATTGCAGCGACGATGGTCGGCGGGGCCATGGCGGCAGGCTCTGCCGGCTCGTTCAATTGCTACATCGACCGGGACATGGACAAGCTCATGCAGCGGACCGAGAACCGGCCGCTGGTCACCGGCGAAGTCACGCCCCGGGAGGCGCTGGTCTTCTCCTGGGTCCTGGGCGTCCTCTCCATCCTCGTCCTCTGGTTCGGCGCCAACCCGCTGGCGGGAATGCTCGGCGTCGGAGCCATTTTCTTCTACGTCGTCATCTACACGCTGATCCTGAAGCGGCGGACCGCCCAGAACATCGTGTGGGGCGGAGCGGCAGGCTGCTTCCCGGTCCTGATCGCCTGGGCAGCAGTCACGGGTTCGGTGGAGTGGCCGGCCATCATCCTGTTCATGGTGATCTTCCTGTGGACGCCGCCGCACTACTGGCCGCTGTCGATGAAGTACAGCGACGACTACAACGCCGCCAACGTACCCATGCTCGGGGCGATCGCAAGCGCACGGCAGGTGTCCGTCCAGGTAGTGCTTTACGCCTGGGCCACCCTGGCCTGCTCCCTGCTGCTCGCCCCCGTTGGCGGAGCCGGCTGGGTCTACACCATCGCAGCCCTGGCCGGCGGCAGCTGGTTCGTCTACGAATCGCACCGGCTCTACAACCTCGCCAAGCTCGGCACGGAGCCGCCCGCGGCGACCAACAAGAGCGCCATGCGCGTCTTCCACGGCTCCATCAGCTACCTGACCGTACTTTTCCTGGCCCTCGCCGTGGACCCCTTCGTCGGCGGACCGGTCTTCGCCCAACTCTGACACAGGCCCGTGCTGCCACTGGCAGAACGGACACGCCGGCGGACGTCGACACGCAGCCCCGCGGCTCTTGGGTCCCCTCGGTTCCGGGAGCCCTTCCTTTTGCTGCCAGCTCCTTAGGCAAAGGCAGCCCGTCTGGCCGCCACCCCGAATCTGTTGGCCCGTAGTGGCTGGATTGAAGGGGAATTCCACCGCCAAAGCAGCCACTAGAGGCCAATCGTTCTCGGGGCGTGCCGGCTGCGATCCTCGATGCTCTCGAGCGCCGGCAAGCAGTGCCCACGAATGCCTGCAGTGCCCTCGCCGCGCCCAGCTTCGGGCCAAAGTCGAGACGCGGCCGGAGGCAGGAGAGCCGCTCCAGCCTGGCGGTGCCAAGGGGGCGGCTTTCGGGGCCCAACGCCGGTTTCCCTGTCCAATGGGAGGGCTGACGTAGTGTCAGCTGGCTGCCTATTGCCGGGCGGGCTGCCGTAGTGTCTGGTGGCTGCCGGGAGGGCTGCTGTAGTGTCGGCCGGCCGCGTTGTGCCGGCCGGCTGCCTAATGTCGCGCAGCCGCCTAGTGCCGGACGGCGGCGGGCTGCCGGGTTACGCCAACGTAGACGACGTGGGCACAGGCGGCCGCGAGCAGCGACGCCCCGAGCATGTGCAGGCCCACGAGCAGGATGGGCAGCCCGGTGAAATGCTGCCAGTAACCGATAACGGCCTGCAGGACAATGACGACGGCGAAGATCACCAGCGGGCGGCGCAGCGGCTTGAAGCGGGTGTTGCGGTATGCCATGACCAGCAGGACCACGGCGGTCGCCACGAGGAGGTAGACCGGCAGCACGTGCACGCGCGTGATCAGGTCCGGGTTCAGGTTGTTGCGGGGCGCCATGGCGTCTCCGGCGTGCGGCCCGGAGCCGGTCACTATGACGCCGAGGACGATCGACAGTCCGCTCAACACGGCGAGGGCCCACAGCAGTTGCCGAACGGTCGCCGTCGTAAATCTTTGCACCACGCTGGCGGCGCGCTCGTTGTCCAGCCAGGCCCGGTGCACCAGCACAGTGGCCACGGTGACCATTGCCATGGAGACCACGAAATGGCAGCCGACCACCCACGGGTTCAGCTGCGTCCAGACGGTGATGCCGCCGATTACGGCCTGGGCGGGAATGCCAGCGAGCAGGGCCACGGAGAGCCGGAAGAGGTCCTTGCGCTGGGTGGCCATGCGCCAGACCGAGACGACCATTGCGAAGGCAATGGCTGCCAGCAGGAACGTCAGCAGCCGGTTGCCGAACTCGATGGCACCGTTGATACCCATTTCGGGCGTGGCGACCAGCGATTCCGGTGTGCATTTGGGCCAGGTCGGGCAACCCAGGCCGGAGGAGGTCAGCCGCACGGCCCCGCCGGTGACCACGATCAGGATCTCGGAGGCGAGCGAGGCCACGGCGAGGGAGCGGACGGCCTTGTTCGGGGCCAGCGGCAGGCGCTGCAGCAGTCCGTCGCTCCCACGTCGCTGGGCGTGCGGTGTTCCGGTCATAGTTTCAGCTCCATTTAAACCAGCGGATGGCTGCCAGGCTGGCCACGATGGTCCAGGCCAGCAGCACGATAGAGGCAGTGAGGTTGAACTCGGCGTGCATGAGGGCGCTGCGCAGGGCATCGCCGAGCGCGGTGGAGGGCAGCAGCTGGGCAGCCGGTTCATAGACATCGGGCCAGCTGGCGGTGGGGAAAAGGATGCCGCCGGCGGCCGCCAGCAGGACCCAGAGCAGGTTGGTGATAGCCAGCGTGGCTTCCGGCCGTACGGTGCCGGCGATCAGCAGGCCCAACGAGGTGAAGGCGCCGGCGCCGAGGATGAGCTGGACCAGGGCCGGCAGGATGCCCGCGATCTCGGGCTGCCAGCCGAGCAGCAGTGCGGCGGTGCTGATCACGACGGTCTGGATGGCGAGCACGGACAACACCGCGATGACCTTGCCCAGGATCAGTCCGTTCTGGCCCAGCGGCGTAGTCGAGAGAAAGCGCAGCACGCCGTACCGGCGGTCGAAGCCGGTGGCAATGCCCTGGCCGGTGAGCGCCGTCGAGACCGTGCACAGGGCGAGCACGCCGGGCGCCGCCAGATCGATCCGGCTGCCGGTGAATTCGTCCAGCAGGGGAGTGATGACCAGGCCGACCAGCGCCATCAGCGGCAGGATCACGGCGATGAGCAGCTGCTCGCCATTGCGGAGCATCGCCATCGTCTCGTAGCGGCCCTGCAGCAGGACACGCCGCAGCAGCGGGGCGGGCGCGTTCACCGCAGCTCCTTTCCGGAAATATCGAGGAAGACGTCCTCGAGCGACCGCGGTGCCATGTGGATGGCGGCGGGCATGACGTTCTGCGCGGCCCAGAATCCGGCCAGCTGCGCCAGGTGGCCCGGGGTCAGGGCGCCGGCCACGGTGTAGCGGCCCGGCACGGCCTCATGCACCTCGAGCGGCAGTGCCCGCAGGGCGGCCAGGTCCAATCCCGGGCGGGCGTCGAAGGTGAGCAAGCGTTCGACGCCGGCGCTTTCGTCCGTGGCTTTCGTCAGTTCCGCTACGGTGCCGTGGGCAACGGTCTTGCCGGCGTCGATAATGAAGACATAGTCCGCGAGGCGCTGCGCATCGTCCATCAGGTGCGTGGTGAGGATGATGCCCAGGCCCTCGGCGCGCAGTTCCTGGATCAGTTCGAACACCACGGCGCGGGACTGCGGATCGAGGCCGGCGCTGGGCTCGTCGAGGAACACCACTTCCGGATCGCCGACCAAGGCAGCGGCCAGGGCGACGCGCTGCTTCTGGCCGCCGGAGAGCCTGCGGATGGGAGTGTTGGCAAAGTTGCCGATGCCGAGCCGGTCGACCAGGTCGTCGACGCTGCGCGGCCGCTGGTACATGCCGGCGACGTGGCGCAGCAGCGGCACCGGGCGGATGGCCTGCGGCAGGCCGCCTTCCTGGAGCATGACACCGACGCGGCTGCGCAGCCCTGCTCCGGCCTCGTAGGGATCCTGGCCCAGCAGGCGGACGCTCCCGCCGTTGGGACGCGTAAGTCCTTGGGCGCACTCCAGCGTAGTTGTCTTGCCGGCTCCGTTGGCGCCGAGCAGCGCGGTCACTTGGCCGGGGTAGGCGCGCAGGTGCACACCATCGATCACGCGGACCATTTTGCCGTCCAGCGCCGCCACCGGCCCGAGATCTTTAACGAGCCCCTGGATATCGAGGCAGGGATCGGAATGTGGCACCAGAACATTCTACGCGACGTAGAGCCGCGAAGGCGGACCCGGAAGGGCTGTCTGGGAACCTGACGCCGGCCCGGAGGCTAAGGACTGCCTTACTGGAGGCCCGGAATGGAATACGTCATGCTTGTGTTGTGTATTCCATGACCAAGACTCCCTCTTTGCGCGCCCAAGGCGCGGAAACCGAGGAGCGTACGCGGGACCGCGTCCTGCATGCAGTGCTGGAGCACGGTCCGGTCAGCGCCGCTGAACTGGGCGAGATCCTGGGCTTTACGCCCGCGGCAGTGCGCCGGCATCTGGACGCTCTTTCGCGCAGCAGCCTGATCGAAATCAAGCTGGTTGCCAATTCCGCCTCCGGAGCAGGACGTCCCGCCCGGCGTTATGTCCTGAGCCGGCAGGGCCAGTCCAAGCTGGGGGACGACTACCTCGTCATCGCCCGCGACGCGCTGAACGCGCTCTCGGCCGCCGCCGGCGAAGAGGCGGTTTCCGCCTTTGCCCGCCAGCGCTACGCGGACATGGAGAAGCGCTACCGGCCGGTGGTGGAGGCCGCCGGACCGGACATCGAAGCCAGGGCCGAAGCCCTGGCGAAGGCTTTGAGCGAAGACGGGTTCGTGGCATCGACCACCATCGTCGGCACTAAGTCCCCGCACAGCACTATGCTGGCTGTGCAGCTATGCCAGGGGCACTGCCCAGTGCAGCAGCTCGCCGCCGACTTCCCTGTTTTCTGCGACAGCGAAACCGAAGTTTTTGCCCGACTGCTCGGAGTGGACGTGCGCCGCCTGTCCACCCTCTCGAGCGGGGGCCATGTGTGTACGACCCACGTTCCGGTGGGTCGAACAAGGTCTGCGGTCCGGGAACCCGGGCCGGCTTCAGGCACCAGAAGAGTATCCATCAATCTGCAGGAGAGGCCGTAATGACGGACCAAGTGGATCAGGGCGTGAAGGGCGCTGTCGGCAGCACCGACGTGCCCGACACAACCATTTCCGAAATCCTTGAGAAGAACCCCGAGCTGCACGGCATCGGCAACTATGAGTATGGCTGGGCCGACAAGAATGACGCGGGCGCCAACGCACGCCGCGGACTGAATGAAGAGGTTGTCCGCGACATTTCGGCCAAGAAGAACGAGCCGGAATGGATGCTGGACCTCCGGCTCAAGGGCCTGAAGTACTTCGACCGGAAGCCGATGCCCACCTGGGGCGCCGACCTGTCCGGCATCGACTTCGACAACATCAAGTACTTCGTCCGCTCCACCGAGAAGCAGGCCGGCAGCTGGGAAGACCTCCCCGAGGACATCCGCAACACCTACGAAAAGCTGGGCATCCCCGAAGCCGAGCGCAACCGCCTGGTCGCCGGCGTCGCTGCCCAGTACGAGTCGGAGGTTGTCTACCACCAGATCCGCGAGGACCTGGAAGCCCAGGGCGTCATCTTCCTGGACACCGACACCGGCCTGAAGGAGCACCCGGAGATCTTCCAGGAGTACTTCGGCTCGGTCATCCCGGTCGGCGACAACAAGTTCGCCTCGCTCAACACGGCCGTATGGTCGGGCGGTTCCTTCGTGTACGTGCCCAAGGGCGTCCACGTCGAAATCCCGCTGCAGGCCTACTTCCGCATCAACACCGAGAACATGGGCCAGTTCGAGCGGACGCTGATCATTGCGGACGAGGATTCCTACGTCCACTACATCGAAGGCTGCACCGCGCCGATCTACACCTCGGACTCGCTGCACTCGGCCGTCGTCGAAATCGTGGTGAAGAAGGGCGCCCGCGTCCGCTACACCACCATCCAGAACTGGTCCAACAACGTGTACAACCTGGTCACCAAGCGTGCGGTTGCGCATGAAGGCGCCACCATGGAGTGGATCGACGGCAACATCGGTTCCAAGGTCACCATGAAGTACCCGGCCGTGTACCTCACGGGCGAGCACGCGAAGGGCGAGACCCTCTCGATCGCGTTCGCCGGCGAGGGCCAGCACCAGGACACCGGCTCCAAGATGGTGCACATCGCCCCGAACACCTCGAGCGCCATCGTGGCCAAGTCGGTGGCCCGCGGCGGCGGCCGCTCCGCCTACCGCGGCCTCGTACAGGTGCGCGAGGGTGCGAAGAACACCAAGAACAGCGTGGTCTGCGATGCGCTGCTGGTGGACACCATTTCGCGCTCGGACACCTACCCCTACATCGACGTCCGTGAAGACGACGTGACCATGGGCCATGAGGCGACGGTTTCCCGCGTCAGCGAGGAGCAGCTGTTCTACCTCATGTCCCGCGGACTGCCCGAGGACGAAGCCATGGCCATGATCGTGCGAGGGTTCGTCGAGCCGATCGCCCGCGAGCTGCCCATGGAGTACGCCCTTGAGCTCAACCGCCTGATCGAACTGCAGATGGAAGGATCCGTAGGTTAATGACTGAGATCACTGAGAAGGCACGCATCGGTGCTCCGGCCATCGACGGATTCTCCGAAGAAGGCGAGAACCTCTCCCCGGAGAACACGGCGCAGGGTCCGCTGGCGGGCGCCAGCACCAAGGGCCACAGCCACGGCGGCGGAGTCGGCGTTCCGGACAGCTCCCGCGCCGGCCGTCTGACCTCCTACAAGCTGGCGGATTTCCCGCAGCTCACCGGCCGCGAAGAGGACTGGCGGTTCACCCCGCTCAAGCGCCTGCGCGGCCTGCACACCGACGGGCTGTCCGGGGCCGCACCTGCCGTCGCCATCACCGGTCCGGAGGGCAGCCAGGCTCCCGCCGCAGTGAAGGTGGAAACCGTCGGCCGCGACGATGCGCGGATCGGCAGCGCCGGCATTCCCGAAGACCGGGTGTCCGCGGCGGCCTGGGAGGCCTTCACGGAAGCCACCGTGGTGACCATTCCCGCCGAGACCGCGCTGGAAACCGGCGTAGTCGTCGCGATCGAAGGAAACTCCGGCGAAGCCGCCGCCCAGCACCTCGTGATTGTGGCCGAGCAGTTCTCCAAGGCCGTCGTCGTGCTTGACCACAAGGGCAGCGCCACCTTCTCCCAGAACGTCGAAATCGACGTGCGCGACGGCGCCGAACTCACCGTGGTTTCCGTGCAGGAGTGGAACGACGACGCGGTGCACGCTTCCTCCCAGCAGGCGAAGGTGGGCCGCGACGCGAAGTTCAAGCACGTCGTCGTTAGCCTCGGCGGAGACCTGGTCCGGGTCACCCCGTCCACCCGCTTCACCGCCACCGGCGCCGAAGTGGAAATGTACGGCCTGTACTTCGCGGACGCCGGCCAGCACCTGGAGCATCGGCTCTTCGTTGACCATGCCGTGCCCAACTGCAAGTCCCGCGTCCTCTACAAGGGCGCCTGCAGGGCGAGGCAGCGCACACGGTCTGGGTCGGCGACGTGCTGATCCGCAAGGAGGCCGAAGGCACCGACAGCTACGAGGCCAACCGCAACCTGGTCCTGACCGACGGCGCCCGCGCCGATTCAGTGCCCAACCTCGAGATCGAGACGGGCCTGATCGAGGGTGCCGGCCACGCCAGCACCACCGGCCGGTTCGACGACGAGCACCTGTTCTACCTGATGGCCCGCGGCATCCCCGAGGACGTCGCGCGCCGCCTGGTGGTCCGCGGCTTCCTCAACGAGATCCTCCAGCAGATCCGGGTGCCGGAACTGGAGGAGCGCCTGACCGAGGCCCTCGAGCGCGAACTGGCGGCAGGAAACATCTGATGCCGGAAACACCGCGGGGACAGCTCGTCTGCAAGGCCTCCGACGTGCAGGTCAAGCAGGCGCTGCGCATTCTCATCGACGATTATCCGGTGGCCGTGGTGCGTGATTCCGACGGGGAACTGCACGCGCTGGGGGACACCTGCTCGCACGAGGACTACTCATTGTCCGAAGGCGACGTCGAAGACTGCACGATCGAATGCTGGGGCCACGGTTCCCAGTTCGACCTGCGCAGCGGTGCGCCCCTCAGCCTGCCGGCCTATGACCCGGTCCCGGTGTTTGCCCTGACCGTCGACGGCGACGACGTCTACGTGGACGTCACGACGGTCACCAACGGAGCCCCCGCTCCGACCTCGAACTAAAGAACTTCACCAACTTCACGAAAGCGGCCGCCTGGCGACGCAAGCGGCCGCAAAGGAGAAAGCAGAGAATATGTCGACTCTGGAAATCAAGGACCTGCACGTCAGCATCGAGACTGACCAGGGCAAGAAGGAAATCCTCAAGGGCGTTTCCCTGACGATCAAGACCGGCGAAATCCACGCCATCATGGGTCCGAACGGCTCGGGCAAGTCCACCCTGGCCTCCACCATCGCCGGCCACCCGCGCTACACCGTGGACTCCGGCTCCATCACCCTGGACGGCGAGGACGTCCTGGAGATGAGCGTGGACGAGCGTGCCCGCGCCGGCCTGTTCCTGGCGATGCAGTACCCGGTCGAGGTCCCCGGCGTGACCATGACCAACTTCCTGCGCACCGCCAAGACCGCGCTCGACGGCGAAGCGCCCAAGCTGCGCACCTGGACCAAGGACGTCAAGGAAGCCATGAGCCAGCTGCGCATCGACGCCGACTTCGCCCAGCGCAACGTCAACGAAGGCTTCTCCGGCGGCGAGAAGAAGCGGGTGGAAATCCTCCAGCTCGAGCTCTTCAAGCCCAAGTTCGCCATCATGGACGAAACCGACTCCGGCCTCGACGTCGACGCGCTCAAGGTCGTGTCGGAGGGCCACAACCGGGTGCACGCTGCCGGCGAAATGGGCACCCTGCTGATCACCCACTACACGCGCATCCTGCGCTACATCAAGCCCGACTTCGTGCATGTGTTCGTTGACGGAACCATCGCTGAGGAAGGCGGCCCCGAACTGGCCGACCGCCTCGAAGAAGAGGGCTACGACCGCTACCTGGTACCTGCAAAGGCCTGATCATGTCCGAGACCAACGCTGCACAGACGTCCCTCGAGGATGTCGAAGAAGCCCTGAAGGACGTCATCGACCCGGAACTCGGGGTCAACGTCGTCGACCTGGGCCTGCTGTACGGGCTCAAGTACGCCGAGGACGGTGCGCTGCTGATCGACATGACGCTAACGACCGCCGCCTGCCCGCTGACCGACGTCATCGAGGAGCAGACCGGCAAGGCGCTGGAAGGCATTGTGGACGAATATCGGCTGAATTGGGTCTGGATGCCGCCGTGGGGTCCGGAGAAGATCACCGACGACGGACGCGACCAGATGCGCGCACTGGGCTTCAACATCTAGCCCAGGCATCGCTTCCCGGGCTGCCGGTTCCCGCACAGGGGGCCGGCAGCCCGCTGCTTTAAGCGCCTTTCCCGTCCGCCGCCGTCGTAAATGCCGCTAGCATCGTGTCCATGGCGGAACCTACTCCTGCTGCCCGGACCGCAGGCCGATACAACGAGACGGCTGTGGCAGGCATCTTCCACGGCATCACGGCCCTGGCGGCGGTCCTCGGCATCGTCCTGCAGATCATGGCGACCAGCGAATCTCCTGCCCAGGCGGCAGCGCCCGCGCATGCGTGGGCCAACTTCTTCGGCTCCGCAGGCCTGCAGCTGAATGCGCTGGTTTTCGTCATGGCACTCAGCCTGCTCATGGAGCCGGCCCGCTCCGGTGGCCCTGCCTGGCGGGCCCTGCGCGTCATCACGCTGGCCGGATCGCTGCTGCTGCTCCTGCTGCAGTTCACGCCCTTCCGGGGCATTCCGGACTTTGCCGCGCTGACCTCCACGGCGGTGTTCGCGGACCGGCTGCTCCACTATGCGGTGCCCATCCTGGTGATCACCAGCTGGCTGCTCTTCGGACCGCGGCCGCGGATCACGCCGCTGCGCGTCCTGTGGTCGCTGGTCTATCCGGCTGCCTGGCTCCTGGGCTCCCTGGTGCGCGGGGCTGCAACGGGCTGGTATCCGTATCCGCTGCTCGATGTCGGCCTTGCGGGCATCGGCCCGGTGCTGGTCAACTGCCTGCTGGTGCTGCTCCTCTGGCTCGGCACCGCCTTCGTCTTCCTCGCCCTGGACCTGGTGATGGGCCGCGAGCCGGACGGCTACCTGCCGGCTACGGGGACTAGCTGGGCGAGCCAAGGTCCGGTGCGTTGAAAGTGTCGCAGCGGGAGGGATCGCCGATTTCGTAGCCGTGTGCGAACCAAGCTTGCCGCTGCTCGCTGGAGCCGTGGGTCCAGGTGTGCGGGTTGACCTGGCCGGCGCTGGCCTCCTGGATGCGGTCATCCCCGACGGCGGAGGCTGCCGAGAGCGCGTCGCTGAGGTCCTCGCGGGTCAGCGGCTGCATAAAGGGCTCGCCTGTGGCGGGATCGATCTGTTCGGTGGCGTTGCCGGCCCAGACGCCGGCATAGCAGTCCGCCTGAAGCTCCACGCGGACGGCACCGGAACCGGCGCCCTGCGGATCCTGCTGCGAGTACTGCAAGGCCCCGGTCAGGTTCTGGATGTGGTGGCCGAACTCGTGCGCGATCACGTACTCCTCGGCCAGCGGCCCTTCGGCGGCGCCCAACTGGTCCGTGAGCTGGTCGAAGAAGCCGACGTCGAAGTACGCAGTGGAATCGACCGGACAGTAGAACGGTCCGACCGCGCTGGTGGCGCTGCCGCAGCCGGTGCTGACCCGGCCGTCGAACAGGACCGCTTCCGGCGGCGGATACTGCATGTTGTAGCGGGGGAGTGCTTCACCCCAATAGCGGTTCAGGCTGTTGACCGTGGCCACCACCCGGCAGTCCCGGCGGGCATTGGCGTCGGCGCCGGTTTCGCACTCCTGCGCCAGTTCCTGCCCGTTCGCAACCTGGCCCGCCGGGGCGGCGGCGCCGCCGGTGAGGTTCTGCAGGAGCTCGGGAGGGACGCCGAGCAGGCTGGCAATGAGCAGGATCAGTCCGCCGCCGCCGATGGCGATCTTACCGCCCATTCCGCCGCGCCGGTCTGAAACCTGGGAGGTGTCCAGCCGGGAACCTTGGTTGAAGCTCATGGGCCAACAATAGCGCCGGGGCCGGACCTGCGGGTCAGTCCGCTGCCTTTTCGCCGAGGCCGCGGGCGGCCAAGGCGTCACCCGTCTGCCGGGCGTAGGCGACCGCGCCGATCAGGACCGGCTGCACGACGGCACGCGGCGAAGCGCCGAGCCCGCGGGCCCGTGCGGCGTCCCGCACATCATGCAAGGAGCCGAGCAGGAACGGGATGCTCCGCAGCATCAGCCCGATGGTCAGGGCAAAGCGTTCCGGGTCCGCACCGAAGCGGCGCAGCGGGGTTACCGCCGCGACCAGGCCGTCCAGCAGGCGCTGCACTTCGGTGGTGGCGGTCAGCAGGTTGGCGGCGTAGATGCAGGCGAGCAGACCGGCTACCACTCCGGCGGCACCGGCGGCCGAGTCCGCCCACCACCGGTATGCCAGCACCACGAGCAGGAAGAGCCACATGCTTCGGATCGGCTGCAGGAGCCGCACTGCGGGCAGGCGTGCCGCCAAGTGGATAACGACGACGGCGGCCAGCACCAGTGCGCGGGGCAGGAGGCCGGGGAGGGCCAGGACCACGACACCTGTGCCCGCCAGCAGGAGGAACTTCAGCAGCAGCGGGGTCCGGTGCAGCCAGCTGCTGCCGGCCACGTAGGCACTGATGAGATGGGCGTGGCCGCGCATTCAGCTGCTCCCCGCGACGTGAGCGGCCAGCTCACGATAGAAGGAGACGGCAGCCGCCGGTTCGCCGTCGTACACCACCTGCCCGTTGTCCACCACCAGCGTCCGGACGCTGTCCTGGGCGAGGTCCAGGTCATGCGTCGCGGTGATCAGCTGCTGCGGCAGGGACGCGAGCCGGCGGCGCAGCAGCATGGTGTTGCGCAGGTCCAGCAGCGTGGATGGTTCGTCGAGGACCAGCACCGAGGGATTGACGGCGAGCACGCTGGCGAGGGCCGCCAGCTGCCGTTCCCCGCCGGAAAGCTGGTAGATGCTCTGCCCGGCCAGCGGCTCGAGCCCGAAATCCCTCAGCAGGTCCAAGGCGGCGCTGCGGCGTTCGGTGCGGTTGCGGTACTGGCGGCGCAGGGAGAGCTCAACGTCCTCCAGCGGGGTCGGCATCACCAGCTGGGACAGCGGGTCGGTGAAGACGAACGCCACGCGGCGGCGCACCGCGGCGCCCTGGGCCGTCGTGTCCAGGCCGTCGACATCGACGGTTCCCGTGTCCGGCAGGGCCAGGCCGTTGATGAGCTTCAGCAGCGTCGATTTGCCGGAACCGTTGGCTCCGATCACGCTGATCCGGTCCTCGGACAGGGCGAGGTCGGGTACCGTCAGGATGGGCCTGGTGCCCGCCTCGGTTTCACCCGCCACCTGGACGTTCCGGAACCGGATCACGCTCAGCGCCTCCGGCGCCGCAGCAGGTCGGGGAAGGCCTTGTGCAGGCTCAACGCGACCGCGGCGGCGACGGCGTTCTTGACCAGGTCGCCCGGGATGAAGGGCAGGTCGGCGACCAGCGCGGCCGGCAGGGCCAACTGGCCGTTGAGCATCATGCCGGCCACCCCCAGGGCGTGGGTCAGGAGGGTGCCCGCCGTCGCGGCCAGGAACAGCCACACTGTGGTCAGCGTTCCGACCTTGGCGCTGCGGCGCAGGACCAGGCCGGCGAGCACACCGATCAGCCCAGCGGTGAAGGGGAACGACAGCAGGTAGCCGGCCGAGCCGGCGGCCAGGACGCCGAGGCCGCCCTGGAAACCGGCGAAGATCGGCAGCCCGACCAGGCCAAGCAGGACATAGAGGCCGACGGCAGCCAGAGCCCGCGCCCCGCCGAGGACCAGCCCCGCCAGCGCGACGATCATGGTCTGCAGCGTGATCGGGACCCCCAGGACGTTGCCGGCAGGAATCGGCGGGACGGCCACGGAGGCGGCCGTCAGGGCGGCGAAGACGGCGATCAGGGCAAGGTCCGTGCCGTTCCAGGACCGGCGCCGCCTGGCGCCCGTTGCGGGAGCCGCGGCCGAGGCTGCCGAGGTGGAGCTGCGGATGTCTTCCGAAGCGGGCATGGAGGCTCTCCTTCTGTCATGGCGGCACAAAGCGCCCAACAATTCAAACAGACAATAGCGGCTGGCTGCGCACTGGCCGTTGTAGGTTTCCGACTAAGACAGGCCGGCCCGTAGAATGGATGGGCCGAGTCCGGCATCCAATACCCCTGTGGAGAGGTCCCATCTGTGATTACCGTCAGCGATCTTGAGCTGCGAGCCGGAGCCCGTTTGCTCATGGAGGCGGTCTCCTTCCGGGTGGACAAGGGAGACAAGATCGGCCTGGTCGGGCGCAACGGCGCGGGCAAGACCACGCTGACCCGGGTCCTCGCCGGCGAGGGCGCCCCGGCCAGCGGACGGGTCATCCGTGGCGGCGAGATCGGCTACCTGCCGCAGGATCCGCGCACGCCCAACATGGACCAGCTGGCCCGCGACCGCATCCTCTCCGCGCGCGGCCTGGACGTCATCGTCGGCAAACTGCGGAAGGCGCAGCAGGAAATGGCCAGCGAGGACCCGCAGGTGCACGCCCGCGCGATGCGCCGCTACGACCGGCTCGAAGCCGAGTTCCTCGCCGGTGGAGGCTACGCCGCCGAGGCGGAAGCCGCAGCGATCTCGTCCAACTTGGCCCTGCCCGAACGCATCCTCAACCAGCCACTGAAGACGCTCTCCGGCGGACAGCGGCGGCGCGTGGAACTGGCCCGCATCCTCTACTCCGGCGCCGACACCATGCTGCTGGACGAGCCGACCAACCACCTGGACGCGGACTCGATCAGCTGGCTGCGCGAGTTCCTGAAGAACCACCAGGGCGGGCTGATCGTGATCAGCCACGACACCGGCCTGCTCGAAGCCACGGTCAACAAGGTCTTCCATTTGGATGCCAACCGCGCCGCCGTCGACATCTACAACATGAACTGGAAGCGCTACCTGCAGCAGCGCGAGACGGATGAACGCGCCCGCAAGCGCGAACGTGCCAACGCGGAGAAGAAGGCGCAGGTCCTGCTGGACCAGGCGAACAAGATGCGGGCCAAGGCCACCAAGGCCGTCGCCGCGCAGAACATGGCCAAGCGCGCCGAGCGGCTGCTCAGCGGTTTGGACGCGGTCCGGGCCCAGGACAAGGTCGCCGCGCTGCGCTTCCCGGACCCCGCCCCGTGCGGCAAGACGCCGATGACCGCCGAGGGGCTGAGCAAGTCCTACGGCTCGCTGGAGATCTTCACCGACGTGGACCTGGCGATCGACCGCGGCTCGAAGGTCGTCATCCTGGGCCTCAATGGTGCCGGCAAGACCACGCTGCTGCGGATGCTGGCCGGCGTGGACTCCCCGGACACCGGCCAAGTGGTTCCCGGACACGGACTGAAGGTCGGCTACTACGCCCAGGAGCACGAGACCCTGGACACGGACCGCACTGTACTGGAAAACATGCGCAGCGCCGCGCCGGACCTGGCGGACACTCAGGTCCGGAACATCCTCGGGTCTTTCCTGTTCTCCGGCGACGACGTGGACAAGCCGGCCGGCGTGCTCTCCGGCGGCGAGAAGACGCGCCTGGCGCTGGCGACGATCGTGGCGTCGTCCGCCAACGTGCTGCTGCTCGATGAGCCCACGAACAACCTGGACCCGGCCAGCCGGGCGGAGATCCTGGGCGCATTGAGCAACTACACCGGCGCCGTCGTCATGGTCAGCCACGACGAAGGCGCGGTCGAGGCGCTGAACCCCGAGCGCGTGGTGCTGCTGCCGGACGGGGTGGAGGACCTCTGGAGCGAGGACTACCTGGACCTGGTCACGCTCGCCTGACGCGCGCGCCCGCCGGGTTCCGTTGGGTCAGTCCTCCCGGCTCAGCAGCGAACCATCGGTGCGGAAGCCCTGGGCATCCAGCAGGGCGTCTTCTTCCTCTTCTGCAGTCGGGCGGTTCCGCCGCCGCTTGGCCGCCGCCTGCCGCGGCGCCGGGTTGGCCTCGTGGTACCCGAGCTCTTCGTCTTCCTCCTGCAGCTCGTCCAGCCGGGCCTGCTGCCGGGCGGCATAGCCGTAGCCGACGAAGAACAGCAGGCCGAACGCGTACCACTGCATCGAATAGGACAGGTGCGGCCCCTCGTCGATGGCCGGCTTCGGAATCTGCACCGGCAGGGCTGCGGGCGCCGGGTCCTCGCTGGCCATCATGCCGTAGCCGCCGGTATGGATGGGATAGCCGAGCTCCGCGGCGTAGTCCTCCAGCTGGATTGAGGCCAGCTGTCCTTCCGGGGCACCCCGATCCACCGACGCCTCGCCGGGTTTCATGCGTACGACGACGGTCACCTCGCCTTCGGGGGCTGCCGGCACCTCGTCGGGGTGGCCGGCCTGGTTATTGCCGATCGGCAGCCAGCCGCGGTCCACGATGACGGCCGGTCCGGACTCAAGCTTCAGGGGAACCAGGACTTCATAGCCGGGACGGCCATTGAGGGGCCGGTTGCGCACGATCCGCTGGCCGGCGGTGTCATACTCGCCGCGCAGCACGACCGGCGTCCACTCGTCTGCTTCGGCTGCCCTATCGAAGATGTCCGGGACCTCCGCCAGCCCGACCGGTTCCCGGTCATAATTGGTCTCGATGGCCGAGATGACGTCGCGCGCCTGGTCCCTCCGGTCCATCTGCCAGTTGCCCAGCAGAACGCACACGGCGGCCAGCAGGATGACCAGCAGCAGCCACCCGATCCATTTGCCGGTCAGCAGGAAGCGATAGGAACTCACCGGCCACCCGCCGTCGGTTCCGCCGCATCGAAGGGCGTCGTCTCACGCCACAGGCCGCGCTGTTCCAGGTAGTCCTGCAGCCAATCCCGGTGCTCATCGCAGGCCAGCCACACCTTCCGGCGCTCCGGCGTGTGGATCTTCGGATTGTTCCAGAGCAGCTGCCATTGAGCCGCCGAACGGCACCCTTTGCGGGAGCAGGTCGTGGCAGCAGCCACCGGCTGTCCGCCGCCGGACAGTTGGTCGAAAATGCTCACGCGGCGTCTCCGTCTTCCCTGCGTTCGTCCATGGTCCTGTCTTCGGTGCCGCTGCCGGCGTCGGATTCCCGTCCCGCCGGCCCCGCAGCCCCAGGCTCCCCGGAATGCGGAACCGGATCGCCGTCGTCGTCGATAATCTCCCCTGGCAGCACATCCGCCTCCGGCTCCCGCAGCACCGCCCCGGACTCCAGTTCGGCAACGGGAGCCCTGTCCAGAAGTGCGTCGCTGTGCGTGACGCTTTGGTCGCCGCCGGCGTTCGCGATGACCACCGCGATCCACGGAAGGAAGACCGCACCGGCAATCAAGAGCCAACGCATCCAGCCGTCCACGAAGAAAAAGAGCAGCAGGCAGGCCAGGCGGATGCTCATGGCAACGGTGTACTTGACCATCCGGCGCCGCATTTCGTCGGAATGGCCTTCCGGCACGTCCGTAATGCTCTGGACGGCCCGGTCGTCGTTTGGCTGCTTACTCATCACGCTCCAGGGAACCTCCTTCAATTCTCCCACGGGACACCGGCTGGGACGAACCGGGTGCATGGCACGGCCGCTTGGCCGCTTCCAGTCCGGCGGATGCCGCCAGCTAGGATGCTCTAGGACAAATCAGCGTTTCAATGGAGGTAAATGTGAGCAACGAAGAGCGGACCGGGCGCAGTGTCCTGGTGACCGGCGGCAACCGCGGCATCGGCCTGGCCATCGCGCGTGCCTTCGAAGCCAATGGCGACAAGGTGGCGATCACCTACCGCAGCGGCGACGTGCCGGAAGGTCTGCTCGGCGTGAAGGCCGACGTCACGGATGCCGCCTCCATCGACGCCGCGTTCACCGAAGCCGAGGCGGCCCACGGTCCGGTGGAAGTCCTCGTCGCCAACGCCGGCATCACCCGCGACACCCTGCTGCTGCGGATGAGCGAAGACGACTTTACCGACGTCGTCGACACCAACCTCAGCGGCGCCTTCCGCGTGATCAAGCGGGCCTCCAAGGGCATGATCCGGCTGCGCAAGGGCCGGGTCGTGCTGATCTCGTCCGTCGTCGGGCTCTACGGCTCACCCGGCCAGATCAACTACGCCGCATCCAAGTCCGGCCTCGTCGGCATCGCCCGCTCGCTCACGCGGGAACTCGGCTCCCGCGGTATCACTGCCAACGTGGTGGCCCCGGGCTTCATCAACACGGACATGACGGCAGAGCTGCCGGAGGAAACCCAGAAGAGCTACCTCGCGAGCATTCCCGCCGGCCGCTTCGCGGAGCCGGAGGAAGTGGCCAACGTGGTCCGATGGGTCGCCAGCGATGAAGCGGCCTACATCTCCGGGGCGGTCATTCCCGTGGACGGCGGTCTGGGAATGGGGCACTGAGCATTCTTTTGTCGTTTCCCTACAACGGCTGTGGCTCCGCGGGCTGGCAGTATGGTCTGCGGAGCCATTTTCATTAAGCGTTTTCTACAAACGACCTGACGACTAGGAGCAAGAATGGGTGCCTTGGACGGCAAAGCAGCGATCGTGACCGGATCCTCGCGCGGTATTGGAGCCGAAGTTGCCCAGCTGCTGGCAGCTGAGGGGGCCGGCGTCGTCGTCAATTACCGGCAGAAGGCTCCGCGCGCCAATAAAGTCGTGGCCGGCATCGAAGCCGCCGGTGGCCGGGCCGTGGCCGTGGGTGCCGACCTGACCTCCACTGAAGGCGCCCAGGCACTGGTGGACGCCGCCAAGGAGAACTTCGGCGGCCTGGACCTGCTGGTCCTCAACGCCTCCGGGGGCATGGAAACCGGCCTCGGCGAGGATTACGCCATGCGGCTCAACCGGGATGCCCAGGTCAACATGCTCAAGGCCGCCGTGGACGCGATGCCCGCCGGGTCCCGCGTGGTGTTCGTCACCAGCCACCAGGCGCACTTCATCAACACCGTCCCGACCATGCCGGAGTACGAGCCGGTGGCCCGCAGCAAGCGCGCCGGCGAGGATGCCCTCCGGGCGGAACTTCCGGCGCTGGAGGAAAAGGGCATCAGCCTGGTTGTCGTGTCCGGCGACATGATTGAAGGAACGGTCACTGCAACCCTGCTCGACCGCGCCGCACCGGGAGCCATCGAGGCCCGCCGTGAAGCAGCCGGCAAGCTGTATTCCGTCAAGGAGTTCGCAGTGGAAATAGCCAAGATGGCCACGGCAGATGTTCCGTCCGGCCATACCGAGCTCGTCGGCGGAGCGGAATGGTTCGAGCAGGCCCAGGCCTGATTCCGCCACAGCGGATTGGAGAATGGCTGCCGCCGGGGCATAAGCTCCGGCGGCAGCCATTTAGCGTTAGGGGCGAAAAAGCGGGCCTGCCTCCGCCAATGGCGGGATGGCAGGCACCGCTTCAGACTCCGGCGAAGTAGCGCACCACGTCGAGGTACGGGAGGTCGATGGCGGCGTCGGCTGCCTCGCGGACCGCCGGCTTGGCGTTGAAGGCCACGCCCAGGCCGGCCGCGCCGAGCATGTCCAAATCGTTCGCGCCGTCACCGATGGCGATCGTCTGGGACAGCTCGATATGCTCAGCCTTGGCCCACTCGCGCAGCGAGGCTTCCTTCGCGGCCCGGTCGACTACGTCGCCTTCGACGTGGCCGGTCAGCGTGGCTTCGCTCGTTCCGAGCTGGTTCGCCCGCCAGTAGTGGAGATTCAGCTCCTCGGCGAGCGGGTCGAGGATCTGGCTGAAGCCGCCGGAGACAACTCCGACAACGTGGCCGGCGTCGAGGAAGGCTTCGACCAGCTCGGCGGCGCCGTCAGTGAGCTCGACCGACCCGCGGACCTGCTCGGTGACCTCCAGCGGCAGGTCCTGCAGGGTCTTGACCCGGGCATGCAGGCTCTGGGCGAAGTCCAGTTCGCCGCGCATGGCCGCGTCGGTCAGCGCGGCGACCTCATCCAGCTTGCCCGCGTGCTCGGCCAGCAGTTCGATGACCTCCTGCTTGATGAGCGTGGAATCGACGTCCATGATGAGCAGTTTGCGCTTGGGCCCGGCGAGCTCAGCCGGCATCACGGCGGTGCTTTGTGTGGTGGTGATGACCGGTGCCACCGCCGCACGCAACGCCAGAAGGCCGGACTCTGCGTCGCCGTCGTACCCTACCGCATGCACCGTGGCCTGGAAACGCCCGTTGCTGAAATTCTCCAGTTCCACAATGTCCCCGCCGGCCGCCCCCAGTGCCCGCTGGACGGCCACCAGGTAGTCGTCGGTAAGCTCAAGTCCGTAGGAGACAACGCGGAAGAGCGAAAGCATGCTGCATGGTCCTTATCTGTGGGCACACGGAAACGGCGGGCGGAGAACCTGCCAGGTCAATCATCCAGCATCGGCGTAGCGTTTGGCGATGACGACGCCTCTTAGCCTAGTGTCTATTGACATGAGTGAAGTTCTTGAATTTGCCGGGGTCAGCGTAGTCCGCGGGCGCAAAACCCTGCTGGACAACGTGGACTGGCAAGTCAAGGAGGGCGAGCGGTGGGTCATTCTGGGCCCGAACGGCGCCGGCAAGACCACCCTGCTGCAGATCGCCGGCGCCCGGATGCATCCCACCCGCGGCGTAGCCGGCATCCTCGAAGAGGTCATGGGTTCGGTCGATGTCTTCGAACTGCGGCCGCGGATCGGCCTGGCTTCCGCCGCGCTGGCCACCCAGATCCCGGAGCAGGAAACTGTGCTCAACGTCGTCGTCACCGCGTCCTACGGGGTGACCGGGCGCTGGCGCGAAGAGTACGAGAAGCAGGACGAGCGCCGCGCCTTCCGCCTGCTGGACCAGTGGGGCATGTCGACCTTCCTCAACCGCCGGTTCGCCACCCTGAGCGAGGGGGAGCGCAAGCGCGTCCAGATTGCCCGGGCGCTGATGGCCGATCCCGAACTGCTGCTGCTGGACGAGCCCGGCGCCGGGCTGGATCTTGCCGGGCGCGAGGACCTGGTCCACCGGCTGAGCGAACTGGCGCAGGACGACGACGCGCCCGCCCTGGTGCTCGTCACCCACCATCTGGAGGAAGTGCCCCCGGGCTTCACCCACGCGATGCTGTTGCGCGACGGCGGGGTCGTCGCGCAGGGCGCCATTGAGCAGGTGCTGACCGAGGAGAACCTCAGCACCGCCTTCGACCTGCCGCTGGATGTCAGGAACGACGGCGGCCGCTACACCGCCGTGGCCCGCCGCGCCTAAGGCTGTACGTACCTTATGGACCTAGTCCAATCGGCCATTATTGCCCTGGCCGGGCTCTGGGCCGGCACCATCAACAGCATCGTCGGCTCCGGCACGCTGGTCACCTTCCCCGTCCTGGTGGCGCTGGGTATCGCCCCGGTGACGGCAACGATCTCCAACGCCATGGGCCTCATCGCCGGCAACGTCGGCGGGGTTTTCGGCTACCGGCGCGAGCTGCGGGGCTTGAGCGGCACCCTGAAGGTGCTGCTGCCGGCCTCCCTGCTCGGCGGTATCACCGGCGCCGCGCTGCTGCTGCGGCTCCCCGAGGAAGTCTTCGCCGTGGCCGCGCCGTTCCTGATTGTGGTGGCGCTGCTGTTCGTGGTGTTCCAGCCGCGGCTGCAGGCCTGGGTGCGCGAGCGGCAGGCGGCGCAGGCCCGGACCCAGAGCCGGCCGTGGGTGCTGCTGTTCCTCGTCTACTTCGCCGGCGTCTACGGCGGGTACTTCGTGGCCGCCCAAGGCGTGCTGCTGGTCGGCATCCTGGGCGTGTTCCTGCACGGCAGCCTGCAGCAGGCCAACGCCGTCAAGAACGTACTGGTGCTGGGCGTGAACATCATTGCGGCCATCTCCTACATGGTGTTCGCCTTCGACCGGATCAACTGGTGGGTGGTGCTGGTGATTGCGGTGAGCTCCCTGGCCGGCTCCCTCGTCGGCGCGGCGGTCGGCCGACGGCTCAAGCCCGTGGTGCTGCGCGGCATCATCGTGGTCCTCGGCCTGGTGGCGCTGTTCGTCATGGTCTCGAACCTGGCCGCATGAACCTGCATTACCTGGCTTCGCCCGAGGACCCGCTCGTCGCCGACTACACCCAGCTCACGGACACCGCCCTGCGCCGCCGCCGCGAACCCGCGGAGGGGATGTACATCGCGGAAAGCTCGAAGGTGCTGCGCAGGGCTATCGCAGCAGGGCACCGGCCGCGCTCGTTCTTCCTGGCGGAGAAGTGGCTCGAGGACCTGCGCGATGTGATCAGCCTGTTTCCCGACGTTCCGGTCTTCGTCGGCACGCCCGACGTGCTCGAGGCGATCACCGGTTTCCACCTGCACCGCGGGGCCATGGCCGCCATGCACCGGCCCGCCCCGCGCGATCCGGCCGAGGTCATCGCCGGCGCCAGGCGGGTGGCGGTCCTGGAGGACATCGTGGACCACACCAACGTCGGCGCGATTTTCCGGTCCGCGGCCGCGATGGGCATGGATGCGGTGCTGATCAGTCCGCGCTGTGCCGACCCGCTGTACCGGCGCAGCATCCGGGTGAGCATGGGCACTGTGTTCCAGATTCCCTGGGCGCGGCTGGATGCCTGGCCCGCCGGGGTGGGCCTGCTGCGGGAAAAGGGCTTTACGACGGCGGCGCTTGAGCTGGCCGCGGACGCCATCACTTTGGATGAACTTGAGTCCCGTACCTTCGACCGGTTGGCTCTCGTCCTGGGAACCGAGGGCGCAGGCATGCTGCCGGAGACCTTGGATGAGGTGGACCTGAAAGTGATGATCCCGATGCGCGCCGGAGTGGATTCCCTGAATGTCGCGGCCGCCAGCGCCGTCGCGTTCTGGGCCTGCCGGCCCCGCTGACGGGCCCAGGAACAGCAGGCCGCTTCCTGCCACTGTTTCCCGGAGTTTCCGGAATTTCTCGGAATTTCTTCGTGGACGTTGCCGTGCGGTAGGATTGATTGCTGGCCTGCCATAGGCCGCACTATTCATCCCTTATAGCCGCTGGCAAAATCCAGGGGCGCGATCAAAGGATTCCACATGAAGTCTGATATCCACCCGGCGTACGCCCCGGTTGTCTTCCGCGACCTGGCCTCCGGCGTTTCCTTCCTGACCAAGTCGACCGTCAGCTCTGACAAGACCACCGAGTGGGAAGACGGCAACACCTACCCGCTGATCGAGGTGGAAATCTCCTCCGAGTCGCACCCGTTCTACACCGGCAAGCAGCGCATCATGGACAGCGCCGGCCGTGTCGAGCGCTTCAACGCCCGCTTCAAGGGCTTCGGCAAGAAGTAGGCTTCGCCACCCGTTCTTTCGCCCGGTGCCCGTACCTGACAAGGTGCGGGCACCGGCGTCGTTAAGGCTGCTGTATCCCACCTGCGGCTCCACGGTTAGGATGCCCCTAGGCCCGCAGGGACATGCACCAGGCAAGACTGAACCAGCCCGACCGAATGGAGAAGTCCAGCTATGAAGATCGCCATCATCCTCGGCAGCACCCGCCCCGGACGCACCGGCTCTCCCGTCGCCGATTGGGTCCTCGAAAACGCCCGCCGGCGCACGGACGCCGAGTTCGAACTGGTCGATGTCGCCAAGCAAAACCTGCCGCTGCTGGATGAACCGCTGCCTCCGTCGCTGGGGAAGTACTCGAAGGACCACACGAAAGCCTGGTCCGCGACCATAGCGCCGTTCGACGGCTACATCTTCGTCACCGCCGAGTACAACCACTCCGTGCCCGGTGCCCTCAAGAACGCCATCGACTTCCTGTACGCCGAATGGAACAACAAGGCCTGTGGCTTCGTCAGCTACGGCAGCGCTGGAGGAACGCGGGTGGTGGAGCATCTGCGCACCATCGCCGCGGAACTGCAGATGGCGGACGTTCGGGCACAGGTGTTCCTCCCGTTCGATGATGAGTTCAGCGACGACCAGGACTTCGTCCCCACCGACGAGGCCACCGAAGCCCTGACGCCACTGTTCGACCAGGTGATCGCCTGGGCCGGTGCGTTGAAGCCCCTGCGCAGCTGACCCGAGGGGCACCAGGCCGGGCCTGCTTCGCACGCGGGATGGGGCTGGTGGTATGACTGAAGGGCTGGCCGCGGCAGCTGCGGCCCAAGTGAGTACGGCAAGGAGCACGGAATGTCCGGTCACCGGCATGGTGAGTACAAAGTCCAGGGCGGCAAACTCGTTGTCGTCGACCTCGACGTCGTGGAGGACCGCTTGGCCAACGTCTCGGTCAGCGGCGACTTCTTCCTCGAGCCGGACGAAGCGCTGGCCGATATCAACGCTGCCCTCAACGGGCTGCCCGCCGACGGCTCGCATGCAGACTACGCCCGTGCCGTCGACGCTGCGCTGGCACCCGGCGTCGTGCTCTTCGGCTTCTCGGCCCCGGCCGTTGCCACTGCGGTCCGCCGCGCACTGGCCAAGGCCACGGGCTGGCTGGACCACGAGTGGCAGATCATCGGCCCGCAGGCGCTTCCCATCCACCTGAACGTGGCCCTTGATGAGGTGCTGACCCGCAGGGTAGGGGAGGGCAGGCGCCAGCCCACACTGCGGATCTGGGACTGGGACGAGCCCTCCGTGGTCATCGGCAGTTTCCAGTCCGTCAGGAACGAAGTCGACGCCGCCGGTGCCGAGCGCCATGGCGTGACGGTGGTTCGGAGGATCACCGGCGGCGGCGCGATGTTCATGGAGCACGGCAACGCGATCACGTACTCGTTGTACCTGCCGCAGACCCTGGTGGACGGACTGTCCTTCGAAGCCTCCTATGCCTTCCTCGACGCGTGGACGATGGCTGCCCTGGAGAAGGTCGGTGTAGAGGCTTTCTACCAGCCGTTGAACGACATTGCGACGCCGGAGGGCAAGATCGGCGGTGCCGCCCAGAAGCGTTTCGGCAATGGAGTCATGCTGCACCACGTCACGATGTCCTACGACATCGACGCGGACAAGATGACGGACGTCCTGCGGATCGGCAAGGAGAAGATCTCGGACAAGGGCATCACCAGCGCGGAAAAGCGGGTGGACCCGCTGCGCCGCCAAACCGGCCTCGCCCGGGAAGCCATCATCGAGACCATGATGGCCACCTTCCGCGACCGCTATAGTGCCGCGGACTCTGCCGTTGCCGAGGATGAGCTCGCTGCGGCGAAAGAGCTCGTGGAGACCAAGTTCGCTACCGGGGAATGGCTGAACCGGGTGCCGTAGCTACTGCTGAGGCTTCCGGGCGAGCTGCGCATGGAGGACGGAGTCCGAGCCGGTGAACCGGACGATGCCGTAGCCCTCAATCGCGCCGCCTAGCTGGTCAAAGAGCCGCTCCCCGCCCCCCAGCAGCACCGGAACGACTGCCAGATGCAGCTCGTCCACCAAGCCGGCACGCAGGTACTGGCGGACCGTCGACGCGCCGCCGCCCAGCCGCACGTCCAGGCCGCCGGCCGCAGAGAACGCCTGTTCGAGCGCCGCCTCGATGCCGCCGTCGACAAAGTGGAAAACCGTGCCGCCTTCCATCTCGATCGGCGGCTGCGGATGATGCGTCAGGACGAAGACCGGGTGGTGGAAGGGCGGATTGTCGCCCCACCAGCCGCGCCACTGGCTGCCGTTCCAGCTGCCGCGGACCGGGCCGAACATGTTCCGGCCCATGATGGTGGCGCCGATGTCGGTCTCCCCGGCGCGGAAATAGTCGTTGTCGACGCCGGTGCTTCCGCCCGGTTCGCCGAGCATCTCTTTGCCGCCCCGGGTCCGGAAGAGCCAGTCGTGCAGCTGTTCACCGCCCGCGCCCAGCGGCTCTTCGACGCTCTGGTCCGGTCCCGCGCCGTAGCCATCCAGCGACAGCGTGAAGTTGTGCACCCTCAGTCTGGGCATTTGGCGTCTCCGGTCCGCATTGGTCCGGCCGCTTCGAAAGGGGCGGCCGGCAAGACCAGATTAAGTCCGCCGGTGGCTTCCTGGCGAGCGCGGAAGGCCTTTATTTTTCCGCCGCCTGCTGGGCCTGCAGGGACCGGCGCAGGTGGTCACGCTGCTCGACGACGATGCGGCGCAGGGCAGCAGGGGCACGGCCGTGTCCGGCCAGCCACTCGTCAGTGCGTACGACGACGGGATGCAGCTCCGGTGCCTGTCCCTCGGCCAGGTCCTGGTGCAGCGGAAACAGACCGCGAACGACGCGGCTGGCCAGTTCGATGCTCTGCTGCTGCCAGACGCCCTCGATGCTCCGGAAGTACGGTTCGATGAAGGGGTCGAGCAGCTCGGGGCCGGCGGCCATGAAGCCATCGATCGTGGCGTCGAGGAGCTCGTTGGTCAGCTGCGAGCCGGAGAGGGCGTCCTGCCAGGCCTTGGCCTTCACGGCGGGATCGGGACGGGCGGACATGGCGGCGGTGAACCCGGCCCGCCCGGATGCTGTCCGGTCCCGGTCAAGTTCAGCTTCCAGCAGGGATGCTTCAGCCTTGCCGGTTGCCGCCAGGGCCTGCCAGAACCGCCAGCGCAGGTCAGCGTCCATGGCCAGGCCGTCCGGAACGCCGGAGCCGGCCAGCAGCTCCGCCAGGTAGTCCGCGCTGTCCGGCTCCGCCCGGGCTACAGCCGCAAGGGAGCGGGCCCACGCCAGCTGGTGGTCGCTGGCAGGCTCCGCCTGGGCCAGCTCCTTGCGCAGGAACGAGGCGAAGCGCTGGCGCAGCGCGGTGCGTTCCGACGCCGGCGCGTAGCGGTCCAGCGCTGTCCGCGCGCAGTCCAGGAGCATCTGCAGCACGCCGTTGTCCGCTTCCGCCGGGGCAAAGCCCTCCACCGCCGCAAGGTAGGCCGCTGCGTCAAGCAGCCCGTCCCGGGCCATGTCCCACAGCGTGGACCAGCACAAGGCCCGGGCCAGCGGATCCGCCATCCGGTCCAGCGACGAGAGCACGGTCTGCAGGGATCCCGGATCGAACCGGACCTTGGCATAGCTGAGGTCCTCGTCATTGACCAGCAGCAGTGCCGGTTCCCGGCGGCCGGCCAGCTGGGGCACTTCAGTGACCGGCCCGGCGACGTCCAGCTCCACGGAACCGGTGCGCACCAGGGTGCCGGCATCGTCGAAATCGTATAGCCCGAGGCGCAGCCGGTGCGGACGGTTCGCCGGCAGCCCGGTGACGGGATCCGTGGCCTCCTGCAACAACCGTACGGACGCCAGCCGTCCGCCGTCGTACGTTAGCTCCGGCGTGATGCTGGAAATCCCGGCGGTCTGCAGCCAGGCCGCCGCCCAGTTGCCCATGTCGCGGCCCGAGGCGCTGCTGAGCACGGCCAGGAAGTCCGCCAGCGACGTAGTGCCGTACTCGTGCTGGCGGAAGTAGCGGCGGGCGGCGGCGGTGAACGCGTCGAAGCCGACATAGGCCACCAGCTGCTTCAACACCGATGCGCCCTTGGCATAGGTGATGCCGTCAAAGTTCTGCTTGGCCGCCTCCAGGTCAGCAATGTCCGCCACGATGGGATGCGTGGTCGGCAGCTGGTCCTGCACGTAGGCCCAAGCCTTGCGCCGGTTGGCGAAGGTGACCCAGGCGTTGGAGAACTCCGTCGCCTCGACCAGCGCCAGCGAGCCCATGTAGTCCGCAAAGGATTCCTTCAGCCACAGGTCGTCCCACCAGGCCATGGTGACCAGGTCGCCGAACCACATGTGGGCCATCTCGTGCATGATGGTGTTGGCCCGGGCCTGGTACTGGGCAATGGTGGCGCGGGATTTGAACACATAGTTCTCGGTGAACGTGACCAGGCCGGGATTCTCCATGGCGCCGAGGTTGTACTCCGGCACGAAGGCCTGGTCATACTTGCCGAAGGGGTACGGGTAGTCGAAGAGGTCGTGGAAGAAGTCCAGGCCCTGCTTGGTGGTGGCGAAAATCCGCTCCGCGTCGAAGGCTTCGGCCAGCGAGGCCCGGCAGTACGCACCCAGCGGGACCCGCAGCAGGCTGCCATCGGGCAGGCGCCGTTCCCAGCTGTCCTCCGCGCGGTGGTAGGGACCGGCCAGGACGGCAGTGATGTAGGTGGAGATCCGGGGCGTCTGTTCGAACCGGTATTTGGCATGGCGCGGCGAGGTGGACATTTCCTCCACAGCCTGCAGCGGTGCGTTGGAGGCCACCTGCCAGCCCGACGGCGCAGCGACAGTGAACGCAAAGCTGGCCTTCAGGTCCGGCTGCTCGAAGTTCGCGAAAACCCGGCGGGCATCGGCGGGCTCATACTGCGTGTAGAGGTAGGTTCTCCCGTCGGCAGGGTCCGTGAAGCGGTGCAGTCCCTCGCCGCTGCGGCTGTACAGCGCGGTACCGACCACGACGGCCTGGTTCTGCGCCTGGAGCCGGGGCAGCCGGATCCGCGAGCCGTCCGCGACCTCCGCGGGGTCCAGGCGCTCGCCGTTCAGCGTGATGGAATGGATGCCGCCATGGATGAAGTCAAGGAACGTGTCGGCGCCGGGGGAGCTGCAGCTGAACGTGACGACCGTCCGCGAGAGATAGCCCGGCCCGTCCGGATCTTCGGCGGCGCGCAGGTCGAGGCTGACCTCGTAGCTGTCGACTTCGAGCAGTTGCGACCGCCGGCGTGCCTCGGCGCGCGTCAGGTTCCCATTGTTCATCCGGCCATTTAACCACGCGGTCCGAGGCCTCCAGCGAGCGTCAGGCCAGCCGGCCTCATCCCGCGATCAGCCACGCCGCGGCCAGCCCGAGCAGCGCAATGAGCAGCCAGGCCAGCAGCGCAGCCGCCAGCGAGGCGGCCGAACCCCGCGCCAGTTCCCGCAGCCGGATGCCGGTGCCGAGGCCGAACAGCGCCATGGCCAGCAGGACGTCCTGCAGCAGTCCCGCGGCCCCGAGCACCTCCGGTGGCAGCCAACCGGTGCTGCGCAGGAGCACCATGGCGGCAAAGCCGGCGATGAACAGCGGCACCAGCGGCGG
>NZ_ANPE02000057.1 GCF_000328305.2 Arthrobacter crystallopoietes BAB-32
GAAGCGCCGGCAGCCGCAGCGCCGGCAGCTGAAGCGCCGGCAGCTGAAGCGCCGACAGCCGCAGCGCCGGCAGCTGAAGCGCCCGCTGGTGATGCACCTGCACCGGCGACCGAAAAGGAGCAGCCGCAGCCGAAGGCAGTTCCCGTGCCCAAGCCGCAGGCGGCGCCGGCACCGAAGGCGCCGACAGCGCCAAAGCCGTCCGTAGGCCAGGCCCCCAAGCCGCAGGCCCGTCCGAAGCCCATGCCAGGCCCGGCCAAGCCCTCGGCACCCAAGCCTTCCGGCCGCGGCAGCTCCAAGAGCTGACACAAGGCCGGTTCATCTGGCAGCGCGGGAGCATTCAGCTCTCGCGCTCCGGCAGACATGTCAACCGCCGGCTCCCTCTTGGGAGCCGCTCAAACCGATGGCCGCTGGCCGGAGGAACACGTAAGGAGAACGGCAGCTATGCCGAAGCAGAAGACCCACAGTGGCGCCAAGAAGCGCTTCAAGCTCACCGGCAGCGGCAAGCTCAAGCGGCAGCAGGCCAACCGTCGCCACTACCTGGAGCACAAGGCCTCCACGCTGACGCGCCGTCTGGCCAGCGACAAGATTGTTGCTCCGGCTGATGTGAAGAACATCAAGAAGATGCTCGGCATCTAGCACCACCCTTGGACCAAGGGCGCGGCCACGGCTGCCGTTTCCGGGGTCTTTCCAGCAAATTCCCGCCGCCGGACCATGGTCCCGGCGAGGGTTCCCTCACCTAAAGGAGTACGCACGTGGCACGTGTGAAGCGGGCAGTCAACGCCCACAAGAAGCGCCGGGTTATCCTCGAGCGCGCGTCCGGATACCGCGGCCAGCGGTCCCGTCTCTACCGCAAAGCCAAGGAACAGCTGCTGCACTCGTTCGTGTACAGCTACGGCGACCGCCGCAAGCGCAAGGGCGACTTCCGCCGTCTTTGGATCCAGCGCATCAACGCTGCGTCCCGCGCCAACGGTCTCACCTACAACCGTCTCATCCAGGGCCTGAAGGCCGCTGACGTCCAGGTTGACCGCCGCATGCTCGCGGAACTGGCGGTGTCCGACGCCAACACGTTCGCCGCGCTGGTGCAGATCGCCAAGAACGCGCTGCCCTCCGACACCTCGGCTCCGGCCGAGCGCAAGGCCGCCCCCGCCAAGGCTGCCCCTGCTGCCAAGCTGCCCCGGTTGCTGCCGAGGGTGATGTTGCCGGCGCTGTGAAGGCTGTCGACGGCCAGGACGCTCCGGAAGGCTTCGTCATCAAGGGCAACCAGTCCAAGAAGTACCACGTGCCGGGTTCGACCTGGTATGAGCAGACCGCACCGGTTTACTGGTTCGAGTCCGTCGAGGCTGCCAAGCTGCCGGCTACGAGCCTGCTGGCGGCGAAGCCCGCCAGAAACTCGCCGAGTAAATTCGGTCAAACTGCCTTCCGAGGTGACGCTATAGTCGCTCTATGAGCACTACCGGGCGCCCACCAGCAGTTATGTCCAATCCCCGAGCAGATCGGGTGAAGGATGTAGCCAAGCTGGCCGGGCGCCCGGCGCGTTTAAAGCGCCGCCAGTTTTTGGCCGAGGGCCCGCAGGCTGTGCGCGAGGCTCTGCTCGCCCACCGCGCTGCCATCGACGAAGGCCTCCCTCCGGTTGTGGCCGAGGTGTTTGCCACCGAGGTTTGCCTCGAGCGGTATCCTGAGTTCCCAGATCTGGCTTCCGGGCTGCCTCTGCGGCTGGCCAGCGACGACGTCATCGCAGCCATGGCCGATACGGTCAGTCCCCAAGGAATCGTTGCGGTGTGCCACTTTGTCGACCGGACGCTGGATAACGTTCTGGCGGCCGGACCGCGGCTGCTGGCGGTCATGGTGCGGGTCCAGGACCCGGGAAATGCGGGAACCGTCCTTCGCGCAGCTGACTCGGCGGGCGCGGATGCTGTGATCCTGACCAGTTCCAGCGTCGATATTTACAATCCCAAGGCCGTGAGGTCCACGGTGGGCTCCCTCTTCCACTTGCCTGTAGTCACGGGAGTCGACTTCGAGGTGCTTATTCAACGCTTGCAGGCGCGCGGTATCGTGCTGCTTGCGGCAGACGGCTACGGAGACATCGACTTGGACAGACTGCAGGATGAGAGCGCTCTGCGTCGATTGGGGAATCAGGAGGTCGGGTCGGGCAGTCCCGAACGAACGGGCCCGGCCCTGGAAGCCGCCACAGCCTGGCTTTTTGGCAACGAAGGGCAGGGCCTCTCCGATGCTGAACTGGCCTCGGCTCAGTACCGCGTCGCAGTTCCCCTCTATGGACAGGCCGAGAGCCTGAATGTCGGCACGGCTGCAACAGTCTGCCTGTACGCTTCTGCCCGGGCCCAGCGCGAGTTGGTATAGACGGCACCAGTCTTCGGCTGGGCCACGGGGCCGCCACGGCTAGGCCTTCATTGTCTTCTTTCGGTTGGACACTTCCGCCTCTTTGCCCGGAACGGCCGGAGCATGAGACCTGCGGTCGAGCAGGCCTGACACCAGCGCCACGCCAAGTCCCAGAACGGCCAGGCCGGCGCCTACCAGAGCGGGGGCCCGGTAGCCCCAGCCGGCAGAGATCACGGCGCCGCCGAGGAAGGCGCCCAAGGCGTTGGCCATGTTCAGCGCCGAGTGGTTCAGCGAGGCTGCCAGTGTCTGCGCATCCGGCGAGGCGTCCATGAGCCGCGTCTGCAAGCCCGGTATGAGGCTGGAGCCGGCGACGCCGACCAGGAACACCACCGCCACTGCCAGGACGGCGACGTCGGCGACGGCCCAGAAGAGCACAAGTACGCCGATAATGGCCGTCATGACGATATAGATGCTGCCCATCACCGAGCGGTCGGCCAACCGGCCGCCGATGATGTTCCCCGCGACCATGCCGAGCCCGTAAAGGCCGACGACGATCGGTAGGGCGGCTTCGGGCAGGCCGGCGACATCGGTCATGGTGGGGCTGATGTACGAATAGACGGCGAAGAACCCGCCGAAGCCGACGACGCCGATGAGCAGGGCGAGCCACACTTGGATTCGTTTCAGGGCCCGAAGTTCCCGGCGCATGCTTGCCTCCGCGTGCGCAGGCGAGAACGGGACAAACCGCTGGATCAGGACCAGGGTAATGGCGCCGATGATGCCCACCGCCACGAACATCAGGCGCCAGCCGTACTGTTGTCCCAGCCAAGTCACCAAGGGCACGCCGATAACATTCGCGACGGCGAGGCCAAGCATGACGGCAGCGACGGCCCGCGCGCGTTTCACCGGGGCAACGAGTGAGGCGGCGATCACCGCGGCGACCCCGAAATATGCACCGTGCGGCAAACCGGAGATAAACCTGGTAACGAGCATCGAAGAGAAGCCCGGTGCAAAGACGGAGGATAGGTTGCCGACGGTGAAGAGAGCCATCAGGCCTAAAGCCAGGTACTTGTGTGGCAGGCGCGCTCCCAGGGCGGCCAGCACCGGGGCGCCGACGACCACGCCGAGGGCATAGGCCGAGATCAATTGGCCGCTCTGCGGAATGCTGACCTGCAGTCCCTCAGCGACGTTCTGGAGCAGGCCCATGATGGCGAACTCGGTGGTACCGATGCCGAAGCCGCCGGCAGCGAGAGCGATAATTGCGGCGGTTACCGGTACTGCCCTGGCGGTTGATGGGCGGCTCTGGGCACTGGCGGATGGCATATGCAGGACTCCGGAAGACTAGGGGGCGATAGGAGCGCAGCAGTACGGCCTGCCGGCCCTATGACATAACGTGTCGACGCCGTTGTCCATGCCCCACTGTAGCTGAGAACACTTGACAGCCTGCCTCGTCGCGAGCTCCATCACCGTAGACTCGTGGCGTGGATCAAAGCCTGAAGCAGATTGTCGGCGCAGCAGTTCTCGATTCCTTGTCGGCACCGTCAAAATTGCTCGTCGCCCGGCGGAGTGCGCCCGAGAGCCTGGCCGGGATGTGGGAGTTCCCCGGCGGAAAGGTGGAACCGGGGGAGCGCTGCGAGGGCGCCCTCCGGCGGGAGCTCCGCGAGGAGCTGGGTGTCGGCATTGAACTGGGGTTCGAACTCATCGGTCCGCTCCAGCAGGGGTGGCCGTTGAATGATGCGGCCGCAATGCGGGTGTGGTGCGCGTGCATCGTCGACGGCGAGCCAGCGCCCTTGGAAGACCACGATGAGCTGCGCTGGGTATCCTTGCGGTCCGAGGACCTGATGAACCTCCCATGGATCCCCGCGGATTTCCCCATCGTCCATGCGTTGCTCGCGGCGATACAGCGGGTGGGGCCGGTCGTGCCGTGACGGGCGACGGCCCGTTCTAACCGGTTGGCACGGGCAGGGTGCTTCAGAACAGGGTGGGCTCGGCCAGCGACAGCGCCGGCAGCGTGCTGGAGTCTGCGTTCAGGGAGTCGGCTGACCGCGTTGAGGGCGCCTTCAACACGCGCAGCTGTGCCGCCCGGCCAGTGAGGCCATGCCTGCTCTGGAAATACCTGACCCGGCCAGCGAGCCAATGGCGGTAATCCTTCGACGCATACGTCCCTCCGTTGTAGAGACCTTGATAGCGGGCAACGAGCTGCGGGTATTCGCGTGCCAGCCACTGCAGGAACCATTCGCGTGCTCCGGGCCGCAGGTGCAAAGCTCCAGCGGTGACGCCGGACGCCCCGGCAGCGGCGAGCCGTGAGAACAACAGGTCCAGATGTTCGTCGCCGTCGGTCAGCCACGGCAGGATCGGCATGGCCATGACACCGCAAGCGAAGCCGGCGTCGGACACCGCCTTGATGAGGTCCAGCCGGGCCTGAGGCGTAGGAGTGCCGGGCTCCACCTGCTGCTGCAGGTGCGCGTGGGCGAACGCCAACGATACGCCGATCCCGATATCAACCCTTCGGGACGCCTCAGCGAGGAGGGGCAGATCGCGCTTGAGGAGAGGTCCCTTGGTAAGAATTGAAAACGGCGTCCCGGAATCCGAGAGGGCCCTAATGATCCCGGGCATGAGCTGGTACCGGCCTTCGGCCCGCATGTAGGGGTCCGAGTTGGTTCCCAACGCTACCGGCTCGTGCTTCCAGGACGGTTTGGCCAGTTCCCGGCGAAGCACGTCCACGATGTTCGTCTTGACGATGATTTGGGTGTCGAAATCGCGGCCGGAATCGAGGTCGAGGTATTCGTGCGTCTTGCGGGCGAAACAGTAGGTGCACTGGTGCAGGCAACCGCGTGTGGGATTGATGGTCCATTCGAATGGCATATGGGACTGGGCGGGCACGCGGCTGAGTGCCGACTTGCATGCAATTTCGTGGAAGGTCACGCCGCTGAATTCCGGCGTGCGGGTGGACCGGAGGAGCCCCGCCATTCGCCTCAGGCCGGGCAGGGCAGAGGCGTCTTCCGTAGCCAGCTTTTGTCCGTCCCAACGCATCTTCCTATTCGAACACAGATTCGAATATGTGGCAAGCGTCCGACTTTTGGGCCGATGTTGGAGAGCCGTTTACCGTTGGGCCGAATTATCGCCGGACTCTCCACCGCACCTTGGTGGATTTTGCCGTCCTGCTGCGGAGCGGGCGTTCCGTATAGCCGCCCTCGTGGAGCCCCGCGTGCCGCTCGAAAGGGTTGCGTGAGGCAGGATCGCCCGTCCTCAACAAGGACCAGCCGGCCGCTGCAAAGTACAGCGGCAGGAACGGGAGGCCCAGACAGGCGGCGTACTGGGAACTGTGCCGCGCTTCATGTCGGAGCAGGGCGGGGTTGTTGGCCAAGTGCGCTGCGGATGACCGGAACAGCACGACGTTGCCTAGGGTGAAGGCGGCTGCCTTAGGTAGCGGCCAGCTGTAACCGTCCGCGATGATCAACCCCCGCGGTCCATTCCGAAGCGTGCAGCGGGCCAACCTGGCGGTTCCGATGCCCAGCAGGGACGACAGGTTAATCCAGTTGAGAAGGCGGCGCAGACGTTCAGCGGCGGTCATGGCCCCATGATAGGTTCCGGGGCGTCGGGGCACCTGCGAGGCCGACCCGTCGCGGCTCGGGATGGGCCCCGGTTCAATGAGCGTCAGTGGTGTCCACTAGACTTATTGATGCCACGACAAGCCCGGTTGCCGGGCCAGAGGTGCCGCACGTACCGTCGCGGTGCTTGTTCGCTAGCCGAAGGTAAGAACTCACACATGTCTGAAACCACCGTGGGGACCGAATCCCCCCAGGTTGCCGCCGTGCCGCATCCGCTGGATGAAGCAGCCATCGCCGCCGCCGTCGAGCGGGCGCTGGATGCCATCGCGGCTGCAGCCAACCTCGAGGAACTGAAAGCGGCACGGATCGCCCATACCGGTGAGAAGTCGCCGTTGAGCCTGGCCAACCGGGAGATCGGCAAGCTGGACAAGGCGGACAAGGCCGCAGCCGGCAAGCTTATCGGTCCGGCGCGGGGCCGGTTGAACAAGGCGCTCGCCTCGCGCACGGAGGAGCTCGAAGCCGAGCGGGATGCCCAGATCCTGGTCGAGGAAGCCGTGGATGTTACGGCAGCCCCCCGCCGCCGTCGTGCCGGTGCCCGGCACCCGCTCTCCGTGCTGCAGGAGCGAGTCAGTGACATCTTCGTCGGCATGGGCTGGGAGATCGCCGAGGGCCCCGAGGTGGAATCCGAATGGTTCAACTTCGACGCGCTGAACTTCAAGCCGGACCACCCGGCGCGCGAAATGCAGGACACCTTCTTCGTCGAACCGCCGGAGGCCCACCTGCTGATGCGCACCCATACGTCGCCGGTCCAGGTGCGGTCGATGCTGGAGCGGGATCTTCCGGTCTACGTCCTCTGCCCGGGTAAGGTTTTCCGCACCGATGAGCTCGACGCCACGCACACGCCGGTCTTCCACCAGTTCGAAGGCCTGGCCATCGACAAAGGACTGTCGATGGCGGACCTGCGCGGCACGCTGGAGCATTTCGCGCGCCAGATGTTCGGCGCCGAGGCGTCCATCCGGCTGCGTCCCAACTTCTTCCCCTTCACCGAGCCGTCCGCAGAACTCGATATCTGGCACCCGGGCGCGAAGGGCGGCCCGCAGTGGATCGAGTGGGGCGGCTGCGGCATGGTGCATCCGAACGTCCTGCGGGCAGCCGGCATCGACCCGGAGGTCTACTCCGGCTTCGCCTTCGGCATGGGCATCGAGCGCACGCTGATGTTCCGCAATGAAGTCGGAGACATGCACGACTTGATCGAGGGCGACGTCCGATTCAGCGAACACTTCGGGATGGAGATCTAGTAAATGCGTATCCCACTTTCCTGGTTGCGTGAGTATGCCCAGGTTCCCGCCGAGGCAACTGCTGAAGGCGTCATGGCCGAGCTCGTCAAGGTCGGTCTGGAAGAAGAAGATGTCCATCGCCCGCTGGACGAGCTGAAGGGTCCGATCGTCGTCGGCCAGGTGCTCTCCGCGGAGAAGGAACCGCAGTCCAACGGCAAGACCATCAACTGGTGCCAGGTCCGCGTGGTGCCGGAGGGCCAGGAACAGACCCTGACGGGCGAGGGTATCGATCCTTCCGGTGTGCAAGGCATCGTCTGCGGCGCGCACAACTTCGAACCCGGAGACAAGGTCGTAGTCACCCTGCCCGGTGCTGTGCTGCCCGGCGATTTCCGGATCACGCCGCGCAAGACCTACGGCCACGTCTCTGCCGGCATGATCGCCTCCGTCCGCGAGCTCGGCATCGGCGAGGACCACGACGGCATCCTGGTGCTCTCTACTCTTGGCCTGGACCCGGAGCTCGGCGCTGATGCCCTCGAGCTGCTCAGCCTGTACGACGAAGCGGCCGAGATCAACGTCACTCCGGACCGCAGCTACTGCTTCTCCATCCGCGGTGTGGCACGTGAATACGCGCACGCCACCGGCACCGAGTTCAAGGATCCTGCCGCCGGTGTCGCTGTGGCGGCAGCGACGGGGCCTGGCTACCCGGTCCGGCTCCAGGACCAGGCACCGATCTACGGCACGCCCGGCTGCGACCGCTTCGTGGCGCGCACGGTCCGCGGCGTGGACCCGTCCCGGCCCACGCCGACCTGGATGTCCTCCCGCCTGCGCCTGGCCGGGATCCGTTCCATCTCGCTCATCGTGGACATCTCGAACTACGTGATGCTGGAACTGGGCCAGCCGCTGCACTTCTATGACCTGGACAAGCTCTCCGGCGACATTGTGGTCCGCCGCGCGAACCAGGGCGAGACGCTGGAGACGCTCGACGGGAAGGTCCGGAAGCTCGATCCGGAGGACCTGCTCATCACGGATGATTCCGGCGCCATCGGCATCGCCGGTGTCATGGGCGGTGCTGCCACCGAGGTGTCCGACAGCACGGTGAATATCCTGATCGAAGCGGCGCATTTCGAGGAAGTCAGCATCGCCCGTTCGCGGCGGCGGCACAAGCTGCCGTCCGAGGCATCCAAGCGCTTCGAACGCGGCGTGGACTGGCACGTCGCCGACGAGGCGGCCCAGCGGGCCGTCGACCTGCTGATCGAACTGGCCGGAGGTACCGCAGACACCACGGCAACGGACGCCGGGCAGGAACCGGCCGCCGTCGTTATTGACTTGCCGGCGGGTTACCCGGCCGAACGCATCGGCATCGACTTCAGTGAGGAACAGATCGTTACCTCCCTGGAGGATCTGGGTGCGGGGGTGGAAAAGTACGACGGCGGATACCGGGTTACGGTGCCGAGCTGGCGCCAGGATCTGGTCATCAAAGAGGACCTGACGGAGGAAATCGCCCGGCTGGTCGGCTACGACAAGATTCCGGCAACCCTGCCGGTGGCGCCGCCCGGGCGCGGCCTGACCCGCACGCAGCAGCAGCGCCGCCGGGTGATGCAGTCGCTGGCTGACGCAGGGCTGACCGAGGTGCTGTCCTACCCCTTCGTCACGAAGGCGGACAATGACACTTTCGGCTCGCCGGACGGCGCCGGGCGCAGCGCCCTGAAGCTGGCCAATCCGCTGAGCGACGAGCACGGCTACCTGCGTACCAGCGTGTTGCCGGGCCTGTTGGAGACGGCACGGCGCAACCACTCGCGCGGCTTCCGCGACCTGGCCGTCTACGAGGCCGGGCTGGTGTTCCTGCCGGGCGAGCGGCTTGGGTCCGCGTCCATCCCGCCGCTTGGCGCCTTGCCGGCCGAGGACGTGCTGGATGATCTGTACGGCGGCATCCCGGACCAGCCGCTGCACATCGCCGCGGTGTTCATGGGCCACGACTCGCCGGCCGGCGCGAACCACACCCCGCGCCCCTGGGACTGGGCGGATGCGCTGGACATCGCCCGGCTGATCGGCGACGTCCTCGGAGTCGAACTGGTCATCGAGCAGGGGCTGCACCAGGCCTTCCACCCGGGACGGACCGCGAGGATTTTGCTGCGCTCCGGCGAGACTGTGGGCTACTCCGGCGAACTGCATCCGAAGCTGCTGGCCGCCCGCGACCTGCCGGCCCGCACGGTGGCTTTCGAGCTGAACGCCGAGTTGCTGTTCGCCGCAGCCCCGGATGTGATCGTCGCGAAGCACATCTCCACCTTCCCGCTCGCTACGCAGGATGTGGCCCTCGTCGTCGACGCGGACACCCCGGCCAGCACGGTGCTTGACGCGCTGCGCGAGGGAGCCGGTGAGCTGCTGGAGGATGTTGCGCTGTTCGACGTCTACTCCGGCGCCGGAATTGAAGCGGGCAAGAAGTCGTTGGCTTTTGGGCTGCGTTTCCGCGCCAATGACCGGACTTTGACTGCGGAGGAAGCATCGGAGGCACGCGCCGCGGCGGTTGCGCTGGCTGCGGAGCGTTTCGGCGCCGTCCAACGCTGAACCGCCCACCAGGGCGTTCGGCAGCAGCGAATTGAACAACGACGGCGGGACCGGCCTGAGTGCCGGTTCCCGCCGCCATCGGGGGTAGGGATGATGCAGCAATGAAGGCCGAGGTGATTCTCCGCCTAGTCCATCTGGACGATGAGGCCGCAGACCACGGGCAGCAGTCGCGGAGGGACGGTATCCGCCGGCGGGCACGCGAGGCCGTCCTGGCCATGGCCGCCGAAGAACTTGACGTGCCGCTGGAACGGCTCAGGCTGGTCTTCCATTGCCGGGATTGCCAGCGCGGCGACGACGGCAACCACGGCCAGCCGCAGCTGGAGCTCGATGGGGCACCGGCGCCGGTGCGGCTCAGCTACAGCCGCCACGGCGAGTGGCTGCTGGCTGCGCTGATCTTCCGGCCGGTCCTGCTGGGCGTCGACCTGGAAGACACCGCCTCGGACGCTTTCGGTGAACTGGACAACATCGACTCGGTCGCGCTGACGGACGAGGAACGCGTCCTGGTCGAATCGTCGGATTCTGCCCGGCTGCTGCGGGCCCGGCTGTGGATCCGCAAGGAGGCCCTGCTAAAGTCAACCGGCCATGGGCTGCGGCTGGCGCCCGATACCGTCGGTGTGGCGGACGGGGACGGCAACCCCTCGCTGGTGCTCTGGCCCGGCGATGCAGGGGAGCGGCCGGGCATCCGCCTGCTCGACGTCGAGCTGCCCACCTCCGTCCAAGGCGTGCCGGTGCCGGCCACCTTGGCCGCCGCGCTGGCGGTGGGAGGCTCTTCCCAGCCTGGAATTACGTTCCGGGAAGCTCTGGCAAAGCGGAGCTGAACAACCAGCGGTCCAGCAGGCTGCCGACGTCGAAGCCGGTCTCGGCTTGCGCCAGCGCGGAGAACATGGCAGTGTCCACTGAACCGTGCCGGTGCTCGGTGCCCCACCGCCGCAGCAGCCGGAAGAACGCCTCCGACCCGACACTGCGGCGCAGGGCTTCCAGCGTCAGGGCGCCACGCTTGTAGACCCGGTCATCGAACATCAGCTCGGGTCCGGGATTGCCGACGACAATGTCCTGCGGCAGCCCGGCCAGTTTTTTCCACGCGGCATTGGCCCGCGCTGCGGCCGACAGGGAGCCGGACTCCTCTGACCAGATCCACTCGGCATAGCAGGCAAAGCCCTCGTGCAGCCAGATATCCTGCCAGCGCGTGGCTGTGAGCGAATTTCCGAACCACTGGTGCGAGAGTTCATGGGCAATCAGCCGCTGCGCTTCCCAGGACGAGTCCAGGTGGTTCCGTCCCAGGATGGACAGCGACTGGGCCTCCAGCGGTATTTCCAGTTCGTCTTCGGTGACGACGACGGTGTAGCGGCTGAACGGGTACGGCCCGAACTGCCGCGTGAAGACTTCCATCATGTGTTCCTGGCGGGCCAGGCTGGCGCGGGCGTCGCCGGCCAGGGCAGCAGGGGCTGCCAGATGCTGGGCCACGACGCCACTGCTGTGCGCGGCGGTACGCTGTTGGGCCGGCACCAGGTCCTCGAGGCCGTACCGGCCGATCTGCACCGTGGCGAGGTAGCTGGCCATCGGCTGCTCCATCCGGTATTCCCACGTTTCCCGGCTGGCCTTCTTGCTGTGGGCCACCAGGTCGCCGTTGGCAACAGCCCGGTACCCCGCGTCCGTGGTGACGGCAATCCGGTAGGTGGCCTTGTCGCTGGGGTGGTCGTTGCACGGAAACCAGGAGGACGCACCGTTCGGTTGGCCGGCGACCAAGACGCCGTCGGTCAGTTCCTCCCAGCCCACATCGCCCCAGAGGCCGCGCACCGGAGCCGGAGTACCTTCGTAGCGGATCTCAAGGTCCAGCTCCGTTCCGGTTTCCAGCACCGTTCCGAGCGTCAGCACGAGCTTGCCGCCGCGTTGGGCGATCTTCTTCGGCCGCTGCCCGTTGACCTGCACTTTGGATACGGTCAGGCCGGTGAGGTCCAGCTCCAGCCGCTGGGCCGGTTCGAGGATGCTAACGGACAGCCGTGCCCGTCCGGCGAGCCGGTTGGACGCGAGCTTCACCTCCAGGTCGAGATCGTAATGGGCCACCGCGAAGGCGGCGCTGCCGGCCTGCGGGACGTAGGCGTCAGGGCGGTAGGCAGCGGCATGCGCGGCGGCAGGCTGCCCTGCGTCGGTGGCAGCCGTGGCGGGGTCGGTCTCGGCGTTCAAGCTCATGATGCGTCGGTCCAAGGTCGTACGGGGTTGCCCATCCAGTAGCTGGCCGACGGTACGGTCTCGCCGCGCATGACCAGGGATGCCGGTCCAACCGTGGCCCCGGCAGCGATGGATGCGGCGGGAAGGATGACTCCGTGCGGCCCGAGCGTGGCGCCGGCCGCGAGTTCCACCGTATCAATGCTCATCACGCGGTCGTGGAAGAGGTGCGTCTGGACCACGCAGCCGCGGCTCACGGTCGAGCCGTCGCCGAGGGTGACGAGGTCCGCCTCGGGCAGCCAGTAGCTCTCGCACCAGACGCCGTGGCCGATTTTGGCGCCTAGTCCGCGCAGCCACCAGACGAGGGCCGGAGTCCCCGTGGCGATCCGGCCGAACCAGGGCGCGCTGACCAGCTCCACAAAGGTGTCGACGACTTCGTTGCGCCAGATAAAGGAGCTCCAAAGCGGGTGTTCGCCCGCCCGGATCCGCCCGACCAGCAGCCATTTGGCCAGCACCGAACTGCCCGCCGCGGCGGCTCCGGCTCCGAGCAGGACCAGACCGCCCGCCAGAGCAGCCGCGAAGTAGCCGTAGGAATCGGCAACCCAGTCGAGGGCCACCAGCACGGACAAGGCGAGGGCGACGGTCAGGGCTACGGGCACGAACCGGCACAGCTCCCACAGCGCGCGGGCCAGCTTCAGCCGGGCCGGAGGATTGAACGTGCGGCTGGCATCGGCTTCGACCTCAGTACGCGGCAGCCGCACCGGCGGACTGCCCAGCCAGGAGGAGCCGGACTTGGCCTTGGCCGGGGTGGCGGAGAGCACTGCGACGAGCGAGTTCTTCGGGACGCGCCGGCCTGCGGCGGTCATGCCCGAGTTGCCCAGGAACGAGCGCTTGCCGATCTTGGCCGGCGCCACCTTCATCCAGCCGCCGCCGAGTTCGTAGGAGGCCACCATGGTGTCGTCGGCCAGGAACGCCCCTTCGCCGATCGTGGTCATCTTGGGGATCAGCAGCACGGTGGACACTTCCACGTTCCGGCCGACCTTGGCGCCCAGCATGCGCAGCCAGACTGGCGTGAAGAGGCTGGCATAGATGGGGAAAAGCAGGTCGCGGGCCAGGTCCAGGACACGTTCGGTGGCCCAGACCTGCCACCCGATCCGGCTCCGTACCCGGTGGAATCCGGGCCGCAGCCCAACGCCGAGCAACCGGACCGTCACGGCGACGAGCAGCAGGTTTGCAGCGAACCACACGGCAGCGGCCAGTGGTACTGCTGCCAGCAGCGGGAGGAAGGACGCCGTGAGGCTTGTACCGAAGGGGACCAGGAGTACGACGACGGCGACAGCCGCTGCGCCGGCGATGTAGGGGATCAGCGCCAACAGCCCCGAGGCGAGCGGGTAGAACAGCGTCCACAGCGGCGAGGACGCCGCTGGAGCCTCCGGCCAGTCCTGCTTTGCCTTGCCCTTCCGCACCGCGGGAGAACCGGAGAAGTGCAGTCCGGCCTTGACTTTGCCGCTGACCGCCGAACCGGGGGCGATCGTGGCGTGGGCGCCGACCTTGGCCCCCGGCATCAGTGTGCTTCGGGCACCGATCGAGGCGCCTGCGCCGATCTCGATGGCGCCGATGTGGACGCGGTCACCGTCGATCCACCAGCCGGAAAGGTCGACCTCCGGTTCCACCGCGGCGCCGGCGCCAACGGAGAGCATGCCGGTGACGGGCGGGATGGAGTGCAGGTCGGCATTGCGTCCGATCGTCGCGCCCAGGGCGCGGGCGTAGTACGGCACGAAAGGCGCGCTGGCCAGGGATACGGAACCGGCCATGTCGGCGATCTGCTCGGCCAGCCACAGCCGCAGATGGATTTTCCCGGAGCGGGGGTAGTTGCCCGGCTCCACCTTGCGCAGCAGCAGCCGGGCGGCGGCTACGGAAATTCCCATCCTGCCGAGCGGGCTGACGAAGACGGCCCACAGGGCAAGCACCCACCACCAGGACACTACCGGCGCGTCCGGCAGCACTCCGAGGAGCGCGAGGACGTTGTTGATGGCCATCAGGTAGGTCAGCCAGCGCATCCCGATCAGCATGACCAGCGGGATGCCCATGAGGGTCTGGAAGACCTGGGCCTTGCGCTTGGTCCGCCGGACAGCGCGTTCCTGCGGCACGGCCGGCTCATCATCCGGCAGGGACTGGCGGGCGGCGTCGATCAAGGCGCCGATGCGAGGATGGGCGTAGATCTCGGAGACAGCGATGGTCGGATAGCGCACCCGCAGGGCGGAAACCAGCTGGGCGGCGGCCAGCGACCCGCCGCCGTGGGCGAAGAAATCGGCGTCGAGGGAGGAAACCGAGGTGCCCAGCACTGCTTCCCACTGCTCGACGATCCAGGCCGCGTCCGGCGCAAGGTCCGGAAGGCCGCCGTCGTCCGTGCTACCGGCACCCGGCAACGGCCAGGGGAGTGCGTTGCGGTCCACCTTGCCGCTGGTCTTGACGGGCAGCGTGTCCACCACGGCCAGCAGCGGAACCAGGGCGGCCGGCAGCTGGCCGGCCAGGAGTTCGCGGGCACGGTCCAGGTCGCAGCCGTCCGGGGTGGCCAGATAGCCGACCAGCAGCTGGTTGCCCGAGGCCGTGGTCTTGACGGCCGCGGCGGCACCCGAGACACCGGGCAGGGCCTGCAGCGCGGCGTCCACTTCGCCCAGCTCGATCCGGCGTCCGCCGAGCTTGACCTGCTCGTCCGCCCGGCCGACGAAGAGCAGGCCGGCCGGATCATAGGTCACCAGGTCTCCGCTGCGGTAGGCCCGTTCCCAGCCCAGTGTCGGCATCGGCGCGTACTTCTCGGCATCCTTGGCCGGGTCGAGGTAGCGGGCGAGGCCAACGCCGCCAATGATGAGCTCGCCGGTTGCGCCTTCCGGAACGGGGATGCCTGCTTCATCCACAACCGCCAGGTCCCAGCCGTCCAGCGGCAGGCCGATGCGGACCGGGCCGTCGCCGCCCAGCGGAGCGGCGCACGCGACAACGGTCGCTTCGGTGGGACCGTAGGTGTTCCAGACTTCGCGGTCCTCCACGGCCAGCCGCCGCGCGAGCTCCGGCGGGCAGGCTTCGCCGCCGAAGATCAGCAGACGGACGTTCTCGAGGGCTTCGGCGGGCCACAGGGCCGCCAGGGTGGGGACCGTGGAGACGGCGGTGATGTTGCGGCTGAGCAGCCAGGGCCCCAGGTCCATGCCGCTGCGCACCAGGGAGCGCGGCGCGGGGACCAGACAGGAACCATGCCGCCAGGCAAGCCACATTTCTTCGCAGGAAGCGTCGAAGGCCACGGACAGGCCAGCCAGTACCCGGTCCTGCGGCCCCAGCGGTTCGGACTGCAGGAAGATCCGGGCTTCGGCGTCCACGAAGGCTGCTGCGGACCGGTGCGTCACGGCCACCCCCTTGGGCGTTCCGGTCGAGCCCGAAGTGAAGATGATCCAGGCGTCGTCGCCCAGTTCGGCCGGCCGCGCCTGGGGGAACGGAGCGGGCCTGCCGGGCGCTACGTCGATCCGGCCGCCGTCGGTCAGGATCCCCGCGACTTTGGCCTCGCCGAAGACGAGCCGGGCGCGTTCGTCCGGATCATCCGCGTCCACCGGAACGTAGGCGGCGCCGACGTACATGATGGCCAGGATGGCGATGTACAGCTCGCGCGTTCCCGAGGCGATCCGGACACCGATCTTGTCCCCGGCGCCGAGGCCTGACTGGTGCAGGAGGCGTCCTTTGGCGCGCACCTCTTCCAGCAGTTCGCTGTAGCTCAGCGGCTGGTGTCCGTCGTCCAGCGCGGTGGCATCGGGGTGGGCCTCCGCGCTGGCGACGAGAATGTCAATCAGGGTGCGCGGCTCGGGCGTCGTGGACGAGCCGGGCAGCTGGGGCAGGAAGGTCGGCATCCTATCAACTGTTCCCTACTAAAGTGAACCGGTTACCCTAAAGCCGCCCGAAAGTGCCCAAGCTAACGCGTCCAAGTGTCCAATCTTACGGAAGCAGCAGCACCTTTCCGGTAGTGTTCCTGCCCTGCAGGTCCTCATGGGCGCGCGCCGCGTCGGCCAGCGGATAGGTTGCACCGATCTTGATGTCCAGCTTGCCCTCCTGCACCGCGGCGAAAATTTCCCCGGCCCGCCAGCGCCGCTCTTCGGCGTTGAGCAAGTGGTCCTTGAGCTTCGGCCGGGTGACAAAGAGGGAGCCGCCGGCGTTCAGCCGCTGCAGGTCGAACGGCGGGACCTGGCCGGATGCTCCGCCGAAGAGCACCATGGTGCCCCTGGTGCGGAGGCTGGCGAGGGAACCGTCGAACGTATCCTTGCCCACGCCGTCGTACACGGCATCCACCCCGGTGCCGCCGGTGAGTTCACGGACCTTGTCGGGGAAACCGTCGTAGCGCAGGACTTCATCGGCCCCGGCCGCCTTGGCCAGTTCCGCCTTCTCGTCCGATGACACGGTGGTGATGACACGGACGCCCTTGGCTTTGAGCAGCTGCGTCAGGATCAGTCCCACACCGCCGGCGCCGGCATGGGTGAGGATGGTCTGGCCTGCCACGGCCTTGAAGCTGGAATTGACCAGGTAATGGGCGGTCAAACCCTGCAGCGGTATGGCTGCGGCCGTTTCATCGCTGATCCCGTCCGGCACGGCCAGTGCTTTGGCCGCATCGACCAGCGCGTATTCGGCATAGGTGCGCGCTGCTTCGCAGAAGGCCACCCGGTCGCCCGGCGCCCATCCCGCTGCGCCGTCACCCATGGCCTCGACCGTGCCGGCGCCTTCGCTGCCCGGCGTGTAGGGGAACGGCACCTTGTAGACGCCGCTGCGCTCGTAGGTTTCGATGAAGTTCACGCCGGCCGCGGCCATTTTGACCAGCAGCTGGCCGGGACCGGGTTCGGGCTTGTCGACGTCCTGCAGCTTCAGGACTTCGGGTCCACCGGGTACTGCTGCAACTATTGCCTTGGCCATGGGCTTTCCTGCTCCTTCACAAACGCGTGCTTTTCATGGATGCACCTGCGGCGGGGCCGCCGGTGTGGCTAGACTCAGGCGCGGAGGCGGCCGAGCCCGGCATCGTGCCCCATCGTAGCTTTGCATAAATATCCTTCGTAATGAATAAATTTGCTGTATAGTGGCGGCATGACTTATTCCGTAGCGGTATCCGGGGCGAGCGGCTACGCCGGCGGCGAGGTCCTGCGCCTGCTGTCGTCCCACCCTGACGTCTCGATCGGAGCCATCACGGCGCACAGCAACGCCGGCGGCCTGCTCGGCGGCCTGCAGCCCCATCTGCATTCGCTGGCAGACCGGGTGTTGAGCGAAACCACCGTGGAGAACCTGGCCGGACACGATGTGGTCTTCCTGGCCCTGCCGCACGGAGCAAGTGCCGAGATCGCGGCCCAGTTGCCGAAGGACACGCTGGTGATCGATGCCGGAGCGGACCACCGGCTGGAGGATCCGATCGCGTGGGAGAAGTTCTACGGTTCGGCCCATGCCGGGTCCTGGCCGTACGGCCTGCCCGAGCTGCCCGGCCACCGGGATCGGCTGCAGGGTGCCAAGCGCATCGCCGTGCCCGGCTGCTACCCGACGAGTTCGCTGCTGGCGCTGGCGCCGGGCTTCAGTGCGGGCCTGCTCGAGGCCGAGGACGTGGTCATCGTGGCGGCCTCGGGAACCTCCGGGGCGGGCAAGTCGGCGAAGGTCCACCTGCTGGGCTCCGAGGTCATGGGCGGGATGAGTCCTTACGGCGTCGGCGGCGGCCACCGGCACACTCCGGAAATCGAGCAGGGCCTTTCAGCGGCAGCCGGCGAACAGGTGAGAGTTTCGTTCACGCCCACGCTCGCGCCGATGAGCCGCGGCATCCTGTCCACCGCGACGGCACGGGTCAAGGCCGGCGTGGATGGGGACCAGCTGCGACGGGCCTGGACCAAGGCCTATGCCGACGAACCGTTCGTCCACGTGCTGCCCGAAGAACAGTGGCCGCACACCAAGGCCGTCCAGGGGTCGAACCACGTGGCGCTGCAGCTGGCGTACGACGAACACGCGGGCCGGGTCATCGTCTCCTGCGCGATCGACAACCTGGCCAAGGGAACCGCCGGCGGAGCCATCCAGTCCATGAACATCGCCCTGGGGCTCGAAGAAACCGCAGGCCTATCGCACCAGGGAGTTGCACCGTGAGCGTTACCGCTGCCCAGGGATTCCGCGCCGCAGGCGTCACCGCCGGACTGAAGGCCTCCGGCAACCCGGACGTGGCCCTGGTGGTCAACGAAGGCCCGTCGAAGTCCGCTGCCGCCGTCTTCACGTCCAACCGCGTGGCCGCGGCGCCCGTGCACTGGTCCCGGCAGGCCATCAGCGACGGCCGGGCCGACGCAGTGATCCTGAACTCCGGCGGCGCCAATGCCTGCACGGGGGCCGAGGGCTTCCAGAACACCCACCGCACGGCGGAGAAGACAGCAGACGTGCTGGGCATCTCGGCCGGCGACGTGCTGGTCTGCTCCACGGGCCTGATCGGCGAGCAACTGCCCATGGACAAGCTGCTGCCCGGCGTGGAAGCCGCCGCCCAAGCGCTGTGTGCGGACGGGGGAGCGGACGCCGCGACCGCCATCATGACCACCGACTCGGTGTCCAAGCAGGCCGTGTTCAACGGCACCGGCTACACCATCGGCGGAATGGCCAAGGGCGCCGGGATGCTGGCACCGGGCCTGGCCACGATGCTGGTGGTCATTACCACGGACGCCCACATCGATCCGTCGGCGCTGGAGATGGCGCTGCGGGAAGCCTGCCGGGTCACCTTCGACCGGACCGATTCGGACGGCTGCATGTCCACCAACGACACCGTCGTGCTGATGGCCTCCGGCGCTTCCGGGGCAGTGCCGGACCTGGCCGAATTCAGCCGCGGCCTCACCGTGCTGTGCAGCAACCTGGCCCGCCAGCTGATCACCGATGCCGAGGGCGCCAGCCACGACATCGCGGTCACCACGATCAATGCGCACTCGGAGCGCGACGCCGAGACGGTCAGCCGGGCGGTCGCCCGGTCGAACCTCTTCAAGACGGCGATCTTCGGGAAGGACCCGAACTGGGGCCGGGTGCTCTCGGCCGTCGGCACCACCGACGCGGTCTTCGAGCCGGAGAACCTGAACGTCACCATGAACGGCATCCAGGTGTGCCGCAACGGCGGCGTCGGCGATCCACGCGACCAGGTGAACCTCGAGGGGCGCGACGTCGTCGTCGTTATTGACCTGAACGCAGGCACCGAATCGGCGACGATCTGGACCAACGACCTGACCCACGACTACGTCCACGAAAACTCCGCCTACTCCAGCTGACGGCCCGGCCGCCGTCCGCAACCGAAGGACCCCATGACCTCCCCGAACACCCCCATGCTCGTGGCGCAGGACAAAGCCGCCACCCTGGTTGAGGCGCTGCCCTGGATCCAGCGCTTCGCCGGCACCACCATGGTGATCAAGTACGGCGGCAACGCCATGATCAACGACGAGCTCCGCCGCGCGTTCGCCGAAGACATCGTGTTCCTGCACCACGTGGGCATCAAGCCCGTCGTCGTGCACGGCGGCGGCCCGCAGATCAACACCATGCTCAAGCGGCTGGGCATCGAATCCGAGTTCAAGGGCGGCCTGCGCGTGACCACGCCGGAAGCCATGGACGTGGTCCGCATGGTCCTGACCGGGCAGGTCGGCCGCGAGCTGGTCGGCCTGATCAACGCGCACGGGCCGTACGCGGTCGGCCTCTCGGGCGAAGACGGCGGCCTGCTGCAGGCGGTGCGTACCGGCACCGTGGTGGACGGCGAAGAAGTGGACCTGGGCCTGGTCGGCGAAGTTGTCGGCGTCAACCCGTCGGCCATCCTCGACCTGCTGGAGGCCGGCCGGATCCCGGTGATTTCCACCGTCGCGCCGGAGACAGGCAGCAACGGCGGGAACTCGGGCAACGTGCTCAACGTCAACGCCGACACCGCGGCAGCCGCCGTCGCCGACGCCCTGCGCGCTTCGCGCCTGGTCATCCTGACCGATGTTGAAGGCCTCTACGCGAACTGGCCGGACAAGTCGTCGCTGCTCTCGTCGCTGACCGCCTCCGAGCTGCGCGCACTGCTGCCCGGGCTGGAGGCCGGCATGATCCCCAAGATGGAGGCCTGCCTGAAGGCGGTCGACGGCACGGTGGAGCGCGCCGCCGTCGTCGACGGGCGCATGGCGCACTCGATCCTGCTGGAGATCTTTACCACCGCGGGCATCGGGACCCAGATCGTACCGGACGGAGAAGCAGAATGACCCAGAGCCAGGCAGCAGCCGCTCCCACCGCGGAAGTGTCCGCGCAACTGGCCGGACTCGAGGGCCTGCACAACCAGGACCTGCTCGGCCGCTACAACCAGTCCCTGATGGGCGTTTTCGGCACCCCGCAGCGGGTGCTGGTCCGCGGCAGCGGCTGCACCGTCTGGGATGCGGACGGCAAGGAGTACCTCGACCTGCTCGGCGGCATCGCCGTCAACGCCCTGGGCCATGCCCACCCGCTGGTCACCAGCGTGGTCTCCAGCCAGCTGGCCACGCTGGGCCACGTGTCCAATTTCTTCACCAGCCCGACCCAGATCGCCTTGGCCGAGAAGCTGCTGGGCCTGGCCGCGGCGCCCGCGGGGTCCAAGGTGTTCTTCGCCAACTCGGGCACCGAGGCCAATGAGGCCGCGTTCAAGCTCGCCCGCCGCCACGGCAATAACGACGCCGGAGGCAAGCGGGTGCGCATCCTCGCCTTGGAGAATGCATTCCACGGGCGCACCATGGGCGCCCTCGCCCTGACCTGGAAGCAGTCCTACCGCGAGCCCTTCGAGCCGCTGCCCGCCGGAGTCGAACACATTCCGGCCGGGGACGCCGACGCCCTGCGCGCTGCCGTGGACGAGACCGTGGCGGCCGTGTTCATCGAGCCGATCCAGGGCGAGGCCGGCGTCCGCGGCTATCCGGAGGGCTATCTGCGGCTGGCCCGGGAGCTGACCCGCGAGGCTGGCGCCCTGCTGATCTTCGACGAGGTGCAGACCGGAATCGGCCGCACCGGCAAGTGGTTCGCTTCCGAAGGGGTGCTCCCGGACGCCATGACCCTGGCGAAAGGCCTCGGCGGCGGCTTCCCGATCGGAGCCATGATCACCTTCGGCGACGAGGTTTCGACCTTGCTCACGGCCGGCCAGCACGGAACCACCTTCGGCGGGAACCCGGTGGCACCGCCGCCGCGCTGGCCACCGTGCACACCATCGAATCGCAGCAGCTGCTGGAGCACGTGCGGCAGACGGGCGAAGCCGTCCGCCGGGCGCTGGCCGGACTCGACTTCGTCACGGAGGTCCGCGGCGAGGGCCTGCTGATCGGCTTCGACCTGGCCACGGAGATCGCGCCGGACGTGGTCCAGCGCGCCCTGGACGCCGGTTTCATCGTCAATTCCACGGGCCCGGCAACCATCCGCCTGGCACCGCCGCTCATCGTGACGGCAGAACAGGTGCAGCGGTTCGTCGACGCGCTGCCCGGACTCTATGCCGCCGCCGCACCCAAGGAGGAGAAGTGACCGCCCCGAACACCGCCGTCGTCCGCCATTTCCTGGTGGACACGGACCTGAGCCCGGCCGAACAGGCCGAAGTGCTGGACCTGGCCGCGGCCATGAAGCAGGACCGCTACGGCTACCGCCCGCTGGCTGGCCCGCAGACCGTGGCGGTTTTTTTCGACAAGACCTCCACCCGCACCCGGGTGTCCTTCGCCGCGGGCATCGCCGAGCTGGGCGGCAGCGCGCTGATCGTGAACCCGGGCGAGTCGCAGCTGGGCCACAAGGAGTCCATCGCGGACTCGGCCAAGGTGCTCGGGCGCATGGTATCCACCGTCGTGTGGCGCACCTACGCCCAGTCCGGCCTGGAAGAGATGGCCGCGAACTCCCGCGTTCCGGTCATCAACGCGCTCAGCGACGACTACCACCCCTGCCAGCTGCTGGCGGACCTGCTGACCGTGCGCGAGCACAAGGGCAAGCTCGCCGGGCTGACCATGGCATACCTGGGTGACGCTGCCAACAATATGGCGAATTCCTATCTGCTGGCCGGCGTGACGGCAGGGATGCACGTGCGGATTGCCGGTCCGGAAGGCTACCTGCCCCAGGAGCGGATCGTCGAGGCCGCGCGCGCACGGGCCGCGGAAACCGGCGCCTCGGTCACCATCACCACGGACGCGGGCGAGGCCCTGGCCGGCGCCGACGTCGTGGCAACGGACACGTGGGTTTCAATGGGCCAGGAAGACGAGAAGGCGGCGCGGATGGAACTGTTCCGCGCCTACTCGGTGGACGGCGCTGCCCTGAAGCTCGCGGACCCGGACGCCGTCGTGCTGCACTGCCTGCCCGCCTACCGGGGCTATGAGATTGCCGCGGACGTGATCGACGGGCCGCAGTCCGTGGTCTGGGACGAGGCCGAAAACCGGCTTCATGCCCAGAAGGCGCTGATGGCCTGGCTGCTCGCCGCCTCCGGGCTGGCGACGCTGGAGCCTGCGGGGGCGCGCGCGCAATGAGCGCCCAGCCGGCCTCGCAGCCGTCCACCAAAACCGCCCGCCAGGCCCGGATCAAGGCCATCCTCGGAGCGGAAACGGTGCGGTCCCAGGCGGAGCTGGCGGCGCTCTTGGCCGACGACGGCGTCCAGGTCACCCAGGCCACACTGTCCCGCGACCTGGTGGAGCTGGGCGCCATCCGGGTCCGTGGGGTGGACGGCGGGCTCGTCTATGCGATCCGCTCCGAGGGCGGCAACCGCTCGCCGCAGACCGGGCTGACCCAGGAAGTGCTGGACGCCCGGCTGGCCAAGCTCTGCGCCGAGCTGCTGGTCACCGCGGAGGCGTCCGGCAACATCGTGGTGCTGCGTACGCCGCCCGGCGCCGCCAACTTCCTCGCGCTGGCGATCGACCACTCGGTGCTGCCGGCGGTTCTGGGCACCATCGCAGGCGACGACACCGTGCTCCTGGTGACGCGGGACCCGCAGGGCGGCGAGGACGTGGCCGCCCGGTTCCTCGCGCTGGCCGATCCGCAGCAAACCGAGGCCTAGCCCCACCCGGTCGGGTACGACGGCGGCGCTGCAGCTTGGGCGCGGCGTCCGGCGTGCGGGGGCATACATTTACTGATGAGCGAACAAGTACCAACGGACGAAGGATTGTAGCCATGGCTGCGCACGGAACGAACGAAGGAGCCCTCTGGGGAGGCCGCTTTGCCGGCGGTCCCGCGGACGCGCTCGCTGCCCTCAGCAAGTCCACGCACTTCGACTGGCGGCTGGCCCCGTATGACATCGCCGGTTCCCGGGCGCACGCCCGCGTGCTGCACCAAGCCGGGCTGCTGGACGACGCGGAGCTGAAGGACATGATCTCCGCCCTGGACCAGCTGGATGAGGATGTCCGCTCCGGCGCCTACGTGGCGGCCGACACGGACGAGGATGTCCACGGCTCGCTCGAGCGGGGACTGATTGAACGGGCCGGAACCCAGCTCGGCGGCAAGCTGCGCGCCGGCCGTTCGCGCAATGACCAGATCGCCACCCTCGGCCGCATGTACCTGCGCGACCACGCCCGGATTATCGCCCGGGGCGTCCTGGCCACGGTGGATGCGCTGGTTGCCCAGGCCCGGGAGCACCACGGCGTGGCGATGCCCGGCCGGACCCACCTGCAGCACGCCCAGCCGGTCCTGCTCAGCCACCACCTGCTGGCCCACGCCTGGGCGCTGCTGCGCGATGTGCAGCGCCTGCAGGACTGGGACAAGCGGGCCGCGGTTTCGCCCTACGGCTCCGGCGCGCTGGCCGGATCCTCGCTGGGCCTGGACCCGAACGCCGTCGCCGCCGAGCTTGGCTTCGATTCGGCCACCTGGAACTCGATCGACGGGACCGCCTCCCGGGACGTCTTCGCCGAGTTCGCCTGGGTCGCTTCGATGATCGGCGTGGATCTGTCCCGCATCTCGGAGGAAGTCATCTTCTGGGCGACCAAGGAATTCTCCTTCGTGACCCTCGACGACGCCTACTCCACGGGTTCGTCCATCATGCCGCAGAAGAAGAACCCGGACGTGGCGGAACTGGCCCGCGGCAAGGCCGGCCGGCTGATCGGCGACCTGACCGGCCTGCTGGCCACGCTCAAGGGCCTGCCGCTGGCCTACAACCGTGACCTGCAGGAGGACAAGGAGCCGGTCTTCGACGCCGCGGACACCCTCGAACTGCTGCTGCCGGCCGTTTCCGGCATGATCGCAACGCTCACGTTCAACACCGAGCGGCTCGAGTCGCTGGCTCCCCAGGGCTTCGCCCTTGCCACGGACATCGCCGAATGGCTGGTCCGCCAGGGCGTGCCGTTCCGGGAAGCGCACGAGCTCTCCGGCGCTGCCGTGCAGCTGGCCGAGGGCCGCGGCGTGGAGCTCTGGGACCTCAGCGATGAGGACTATGCGGGTATCTCCGCGCACCTGACGCCGCAGGTCCGTGAGGTGCTGACGGTCCAAGGCTCGCTCAACAGCCGCAGCTCGCAGGGCGGCACAGCACCTGCCGCGGTGGCGCAGCAGCTTGAGCAGCTCACGGTCCAGCTGGAGGCCGCGCGCAGCTACGCCGAAGGTGAAGTTACCGGCCGGTAGCTTTGGTCTTTGGGGTAGTTTTGGCTCAGGCAGCCCCAGTCGACCGAGCCGAGGATGTGACGATGACGACGCTGAGCCAGCACGCGGACAAGGTGGTTCCCTCCGGACGGATCGAACGGGTGGATTCGGACTACGTGCTGGCCTTCGACCGGCAGTTCGACTACCCGCGGCAGTACATCTGGAGCCTGCTGACCGAACCGGACCAGCTGGCCAAGTGGCTGGGCAAACCGATCACCGGGTTCGAGCTGGGCCGGCCCTACGAGCTGGACGTCGCCGGGGGAGCAGTGACCGGAACCGTGCTGCAGTTGAATCCGCCGCTGAGCCTGCAGTTCACTTGGGAGGACGAACTCGGCGGCGAAGCCTGATTGAATGGCGGACGCTGGACAGCAACGGCGGAACGCTGCTGCAGTTCCGCTCCCGCGCCGAAAACCGGGACTTCCTGACCGAAGGCAGCGCCGGCTGGGACACCCTGCTGGACGCATTGGAGGACGTGGCGGCCGGCCGGATCCCGCAGCCGCAGCCGCAGCGCTGGGATGAGCTGCGGGAAGCCTACTCCCGCGAGTATTCGCTCTCGCACACCATGGGCACCCTGGGCAAGGATTCGGGACGCCCATGCATCCATTTCGACCGCCTGCTCAAGACTGACAGGGAAGCGGTGTGGCAGGCCCTCACGGAGCCGGCACAGTTCGAACACTGGCTGGCGCCCGGCAGCCTGGACCTGCAGGCTGGCGGGACCATCCGGCTGGACTTCGAAACGTTCACCATGGAGGGCGACGTCTCCTACGTCCTGCACGGCCAGGGGCTGGATTACGGCTGGCGCAGCCCCGAGGTCCAGGAGAGCTCAGTGCACTGGCTGCTGGAAGGGACCAACGGCAAGACGCTGCTGAAGACTGCGGCACAACCTGCATTCGGCCGCCCGCGCACCGGAACTGCTGGCTTTCTGGCACCACCGGCTGGATGCCCTGGCCGTACTGCTCTCCGGCGGCGAGGTCCACCTGTCCGCGCACCGGCTCGATGCGCTCCGGCACTTCTACCGGCGGCAGACCGGCAGCAGCCAGCCCTAGTGGATGCCGCCCTGCTGCACTGGCTGGCGCGGCCCGCGGTAGACGTTGCACCGGGCCTGCTCGGGGCCACACTGGCCAAAACGACGGCGGAAGGCCGCGTGGGCGTGCGCATCACCGAAGTGGAGGCGTACCTGGGGGAGAGTGATCCAGGTTCGCACGCCTTCCGCGGCCAGACGAACCGGAACAAGGCCATGTTCGGCCCCGCCGGGCACATCTACGTGTACTTCACGTACGGGATGCACCACTGCGTGAACATCGTCTGCGGGCACCCGGGCCAGGCCACCGGTGTGCTGATCCGCGCCGGGGAAGTGGTCGACGGGGTCGCCGTGGCGCAGGCCCGGCGGCCGTCGGCACGCAA